>DATBZG010000089.1:0-27570 GCA_036513335.1 Solirubrobacteraceae bacterium
GCCGCAAGGGCGTCCGCGTGGTCCCCGCCGACCAGCACCCCCCAGGCGCCCGCCTCGAGCGCCTGCTCGGCGTGGGCGCCGCCGTCGGAGCGCTCCCCGCGCAGACCGACGAACAGATCACCGGGCGCAACCTCGCGTGAGTCGATGCTCATGCCTCGCGGCCCCGGCGGGGACCCCACGCCGGAGGGCTTGCGCGAGAGCGTCGCACCGGCGGCCGCCGCGAGGTGGCGCGCGTCCCAGTCCTTCATCGCACGCCCGCCCGCTCGCGGTCCTCCAACGCCTGGCGCGCGACGCTCACGTCGTCGAACGGGATCTTGCGCCCGTCCGCGAACTCCTGTCCCTGCTCGTGGCCCTTGCCGGCGAGGACCACCACGTCGCCCGCACGGGCAGCGGAGATCGTCTGCTCGATTGCGACACGGCGATCGGTGATCGCGCGCACGTTCCCCGTCGCGCTCGCGTACGAGCCCACCTCGCCGGTGGCCGCGCCAACGCCATCCATGATCTCCTCGATGATCCGCTCGGGGTCCTCCGAGCGCGGGTTATCAGAGGTGACCGTCACGACATCTGCCAGGCGCGCGGCGATCTCCCCCATCAGCGGGCGCTTACCCCGATCGCGATCCCCGCCCGCGCCGAACACGCACAGCACCCGCCCCGACCCGTCGCCCGCCTGCACGAGCTCGCGCGCGGCGAACAGCACGTTCTCGAGCGAATCGGGCGTGTGCGCGTAGTCGACGATCACCGCGAACGACTGGCCTGCGTCGACCGGCTCGAAGCGCCCGGGAACATGCACACCGCGCTCGAGCGCCGCCACCAGCTCCTCGAGCTGACCGACGAGCGCGTGTGCGGCGGCCAGCGCCCCCAGCGCATTGGCCACGTTGAAGCGTCCCGGCATCGGCAGGCTCACCGCCCGGCGCCCGACCGCGGTCTCCAGAGTGAAGCTGCAGCCGTCCAAGCCGCAGCGCAGGTCTGTGGCGCTGTAGTCGGCGGGCGCTTCGACCGCGAACGTCAGCGCTTCGGGCAGTTCCCCAGCCAGGCGCCGGCCGTAGGGATCGCCCACGTTGATCACGCTGAAGCCCGGCGTCGGCCCGTCGGGCGTGGCCGGGTCCGCTACGAACAGGCGCCGCTTGGCGATGAAGTACTCCTCCATGCCCTCGTGGAAGTCCAGGTGATCCTGGGTCAGGTTCGTGAAGATCGCCGCCGCGAAGCCGATCGCGTCCACGCGCCCGAGCTCCAGCGCGTGCGAGGAGACCTCGATCGCGCATGCGTCATCGCCGCCGTCGAGCATCGCGCGCAGATCCTCCTGCAGGTCGATCGCCTCCGGGGTGGTGCGTGCCACCTGGCGCTCCTCGCCGCCGATCACCGACTTCACGGTGCCCAGCAGGCCGCACCGCCCTCCCACCGCTTCCAGCAACGCACGCACGAGGTAGGCGGTCGTCGTCTTGCCGTTCGTGCCGGTCACGCCGACGACGCGCAGCGTGCGCGCCGGATCGCCGTAGAAGCGCGCCGCCGCGGGCGCCATCGCGGCGCGTGCCGAGGCGACGAGCACTTCCGGCACGCCCAGGTCCAGCGGGCGCTCGACGACGAGCGCCGCCGCGCCCGCGCGCACCGCCTCCGGCGCAAAGCGGTGGCCGTCGCTGCGAAAGCCGCTCACGCAGAAGAACAGGTCCCCTGCCCGGACCTCGCGGCTGTCGTAGGCGAGGCCTGTGATCTCCACGCCCGCCGCCTCGAAGTCGAGCTCCCCCTGAAGGGAGGATGCGGCAGCGATCAACCCATCGAGTCGCATGCGCTGATGCTACTCAAGCCCCAGGAGCCCACCGGCACGCCAGGAGCCTGCAGCTATTCCGGCCCGATGCCCAGGTACGGCAGCGCGAAGCTCATGATCTGTCCGAACGCGGGAGCCGCGACCGTGCCGCCGTAGATCGAGCCCGACTGCGGTTCGTTGACGACGACCGCGCACAGCAGCTTCGGGTGCGACGCGGGCGCGAAGCCGATGAACGAAGCAACGTATTTGCTCAGCGAGTATTCGCCTGTTTCAGGGTTGATCTTGTTGGAGGTCCCGGTCTTGCCTGCGAGCTTGTAGCCGGGGATCGAGACCTCGCTGGCGGTGCCTTCCGGCCCGAGCACGCCTTCGAGCATGTGGCGCAGCTCCGCGGCGGTTGACCGCGAGAGGATGCGATGGCCGCGAGGCAGGCCCTGCACGCTGCCGTTGACGGCGCGCACGATGTGCGGGGTGCGCAGGATGCCGCCGTTGGCGATCGCCGCGTAGGCGCTCGCCATCTGCATCGGCGTCACCAGCTCGCCCTGCCCGATCGGCAGGTTGCCGATCGAGGAGCCCGAGTATTCCGAGGGCGCCAGCGTCACGCCTTTTTCCTCGCCCGGGAGATCGACGCCGGTCGGCTTGCCGAAGCCGTAGCGGTGCACCCAGCCGTTGAACGTTTCGACACCCTCCAGTTTCGCGATCGTGATCGCGCCAACGTTGCTCGAGCGTGCGAGGATCTGCCCGGTGCTGAGCATTTCTTCGGGGTGTTCGGTGTCGTCGTGGATCGTGCGTTCGGCGACCTGGATCTGATCGGGGATGTTGAAGGTGGTGTTGGGCGTGATCAGCCCTCGTTCCAGCGCGCCTGAGATCGCGACGACCTTGAACGTGGATCCCGGTTCGTAGTCCAGGCCCACCGCCTGGTCCTCCATCGCTTCAGGCGAGGCATCCGCCGGTTCGTTGGCGTTGACCTGCGGCCAGTTGGCGAGCGCCAAGATCGCGCCGTTGCGCGGGTTCATGACGATCGCCGTCGCGTCTTTGGGGTCGAAGTCGCGCGCCACGGCGCCGAGGACGTCTTCCGCCCGCTGCTGGATGTTCGCGTCGATCGTCAGCGACAGCGACCTGCCGGAAACCTCGCGGTGCGTTTCCGTGATCGAAACCGGCTGCCCGATCGCGTCGCTGACGACGCGTCGCTGGCCGGAGCGTCCGGTGAGCGTCGAGTTCAGCGAATACTCCAGGCCCGAGAGGCCCACTCCTTCGGTCCCGACCTCGCCCAGCACCTGCGCCGCGAGCGAGCCACGCGGGTAGACGCGACGCATGATCGGCGTTCCCGAGATGCCGGCGATGTTCAGCGCCAGCAGCTGCTGTGCCTGCTTGGCGGGCAGCGAGCGGTCCAGGTAGACGAAGCCCGTCGGTTCGGAGAGCTTTCGCAGCAGGCTCGCCTGGGTCTGGCCGAGCAGCGGCGCGAGCTTCTTGGCGGCTTCCAGTGGCTCCTTTACGAGATGAGGGTCCGCGGCGATTTCCTGTGCGGGCTCCGACACCGCAAGGTCGACGCCGTTGCGGTCGGTGATCGTGCCCCGCGGTGCGGTCACCGCTTCATAGGAGAGCTGCTCGTCGCTTGCGGCCTTACGCAGAGCGCTGCCGCGGAGCACGCCCAGGTACACGGTGCGGCCGGCCGCGAGCACCAGCAGCGCAAAGAACAGGAGGAAGATCGACCCGATGCGACGCTGGACGACGGGCACGCCTTCAGCCCGCGGGGGTCGAGTCGCTCGCGCCCGCCCCGCCCGCGGCGGCTTCCGCTGCACCCGTAGCGGTGGCGGTCGCGCTCGGTGCGGATGGGGCGACTTCGGCCGGCGCTTCGGTGCCCGCCGCTTGGCTTTCGGCTGTGCCCGTGGTGGCGGCGCTCGTGGTGGAAGCGGGTTCCTGCGTGGCAGCGGCTGTCTGTTCGCTCGACGCCCCGGTGCCTGCGGCTGCGGTGGCTTCCCCGGTAGGCGCTTCGCTCGATTCGGCGGTGCTCACCGTGGTGGACGAGGTTGACGTTGAGGAGGGGTTCGTGCTGGATGTGTGCACGGGCGCCTTCAGAGCCGCGGCAGCGCGCGCGACGTCGCCTGCTGAGCTGCTCGCCAGGAAGCGCAGCGAGCCCTCCGGCACGAGCTGCATGCCGAGGTGGGCCGCCTGCGACTCGACACGTTCGCCTGCCGCCAGTTCGGAGCTTTCGATGCTGAGCGCTGCGTTCTCGCGCTGGAGCGCGGACTCGCGCACCAGCGCATGGCCGATATCGGCGTTGAGCCGCAGCACGAGCAGCTGCAGTGTCACGATCCCGATCAGCGCGAAGGCGATCAGCGCGATCCACGTGCGGCTGCGGATCAGGCGATCGAGCGAGCGGTTGCGGGTGAGACCGCTGAGCGACTGCGCCAACCACGGCACGAGCCCCCGCTCGAGCTGAACGGAAGGCGCAGGCGGGCGCGCGGGGGCGCGGGTAGCGGGGACGCGAGCCGGAGGGCGGGCGGGGCCGGATGTTCGCCTGGGTTTGCGCGGTGCGATCGAAGGACGCGCCGGTACGGCGGTCCTGCCTCGGTGGGTGCCCGGAGCAGCCCTAGCGGCTGCGGCGGCGGCTGGCGGGGTCATCCTGCCTCCTCCTCGTCCTTGTCCTTGGCGAGCTTCGTGGCGGCGCGCAGGCGCGCCGAGCTCGCGCGCGGGTTGCACTCGAGCTCCTCCTGCGAGGGGACGATCGAGCGCCTGCGCAACAGCGCTGCCTCGGGCTCGCGGCCGCACACGCACACGGGCAGATCCGGCGGGCACACGCAGCCCTGCGCGCGCTCGGCGAGGAAGCGCTTGACGCGCCGGTCCTCGAGCGAGTGGAAGGAGATGCCCGCGAGCACGCCGCCCTCGCGCAGCAGGCCCCAGGCGAGCGGCAGCGCGCGGTCGAGCTGCCCCAGCTCGTCGTTGACGGCGATCCGCAACGCCTGGAAGGAGCGCTTGGCGGGGTGGCCGCCCGCGAAGCGGGCGGGCGCGGGGATCGCCGAGTTGATCGTCTCGACCAGCTCGAGCGTCGTCTCGATCGGAGCCTGCTCGCGGCGGCGCACGATCGCGCGTGCGATCGCGCCGGCGTGACGCTCCTCGCCGAAGTCGCGCAGCGCGTGCGCGATGCGACGCTCGTCCCACTCTGCCACCAGCTCGCGTGCGCTCAGCTCCTGGGAGGGGTCCATGCGCATGTCCAGCGGCGCCTCGTAGGAGTAGGAGAACCCGCGCTCGCGCGTGTCCACCTGCATCGAGGACATGCCGAGGTCGAAATACACCATGTCCGCGCGCACGTCCTCCTGCGCGAGCAACTCGAGCGCCTCGGCGTAACCGGAGCGGATGAAGCGCATCGAGCAGGCCGCCTCCGCCGCGAGCGCTGCGAAACGCTGCTCGGCGAGCGGGTCGCGGTCGATCGCCACGAGCGTCCCCGACGGTCCGAGTCGCTCGGCCAGGAGCCGCGCGTGGCCGCCGTCGCCGAACGTGCAATCGATCGCGAGCTGTCCGGGCTGTGGGTTGAGCAGGTCCAGAAGCTCGCTCGCGAGGACGGGCGTGTGCGAAGCCTCCTGCGCGCGCATGCCTCCGCTCGCTTGGCTCACAGGCGCGCCCGCGCGCCGCGCGCGGCCGGAGCGGGATCCGTCCCCGCCACGTCTGCGTCGCGCTAGCTCCGGACCGCAGCTCTCGCGCTCGCCCGGGCGCTCACGCTCGCCCACGTCCCTCGCTTCAAGCAGCGTCATCGACACGCGCGGTGACCTCCGCGACGCCGCTCAGCAGCGTCGGTCGATGCTCGTTCCACGCGCTCTTCGCCCACAGCTCCAGACGATCGCCCACGCCCACCACGACGACGTCCTTGGTGAGCTCTGCGTGCTCACCCAGGAACCCGGGGATCATGATCCGCCCGGCCGCGTCGAGCTCCGCGTCGTGGGAGCTGCCGTAGAAGAAGCGCTCGAGCTCCGTCAGCCGCGGCGACAGGGGCGGCAGCTCCGCCAGCGCGCGCCTGGTGTAGCGCTCGTACTCCTCCGGTCGCCACACGCCGACGCACGGCTTCAGGTCGATTGGCATTGCAAGCACCACGCCCTCGGAGAGGGCTGCCCGGTAGCGCGCCGGCACCGTGAGTCGGTTCTTGGCGTCGAGCGTATGGTCGAAGGTGCCGCGAAAGGGGACCACTGGGAGGAGCTCCGAAGTTGTTTACCGAGCCGAGATGGAGGAGTGGGAGGAGCCCCTCCATCCCGGCTCGCTGCGGCGAAGATACCCCACTTCCTCCCACAATGCAACTCTATTTGCACATTCTCTCCCACTTTCCCCTCTCTACGCTCCTCAAACTCGCAAAAGCCCTGGTAATTGCGGACTTCTAGGCACAGAGAGCACGCACCGGTGAGCCGCGAGACGACGCAACAGCGCGTGCAGGAGCGAGCGCTGAAACGACAGTTGCAGCAGCGAGGCTCGCGGGTATGGTGCGCGGCGCCTCCGGGCTCGGCTGTACGATCGCTCCGCCGCGCCCCCGAGTTGCGGCCAATGCACCTGCCCCCTGTCCGACGGCGCACGCCGACGGGCCAGCGAAAGGAAGCGACCCTTGCCAGCAGCCTCCAGCTCCGTGCCCCGCCCTCGCGTCCTCAGTCGGACGCGCCTGGCCGGCCTCAGCGCAACGCTGGCGGTGGGCCTCGCAAGTGCTCTCGCCGGGTGCGGCTCGAGCAGCCCCGCCGGCACCTCCGCGGACCCCGCGAGCGTGGTGCCGTCGACGGCGGCGCTGTACGCGGGTGCAACGGTACGCCCCAGCGGGGCGCAGGCCACGGCGGCGCTCGCCGCGGGTAAGGCGCTCACGCACGAGGCCGACCCCTACCTGCGGCTGCTGGCGACGCTGCAGACACCCGGCGCTCCCCAGCTCAACTACACGAAGGAAGTCGCGCCCTGGCTGGGCCCCCACGCGGGTATCTTCCTGACCTCGCTGACCGGCTCATCGAGCACGCTGCTCTCGCTCGTGAAGCAGGGGCTGCTGGGAGGCACCGCCTCGAGCGCCTTCCCGTTCGGCTCGGGCGCAGCGCAGGGCGCGATCGTGCTCGACACGAGCAACCTGTCCAAGGCACGCAGCTTCGTGCAGGGCCTTGCGCAGCACGCGGGCGCGCACAGCACCAGCTACAGGGGCGTCGCCTACGAGAGCAACTCCGCGGGCGTGGCCTTCGGCGTCGTCAAGCGCTTTGCGGTGATCGGAAGCGAAGCAGGGATGCACGGCGTGATCGAAACGACAGGCGGCGCGGGCTCGCTCGAGCGCTCGAGCGGCTACACCAAGCTGCTGGCCGCCGCGCCGTCGAGCGCGCTCGCGCACGTGTATACGAGCCCCGCCTCGAGCGCCGCACAGAGCACCGGCGCGGAAGCGTCATCGGGCCTGCTGTCGCTGCTTGCCGGCTCGCGCGAGGCGAACATCTCGCTGATCCCCGCCGCGGGCTCCTCCGCGAGCGGTGCCGGCTCGGTCGCGGGCAATTCACTGACGATCGACGCGGACACGCTCGCCTCTGCATCGGCGGGCGGTGGGAGCGGTGGGCTGCTGGCCGCCGATCCCGAAGGCGCCAAGGCGCTCTCGGAACTGCCCGGCGGCTCCTGGCTCGCGATCGGCCTGGGGCACCTGGGCACGACGATCGATCAGGACGTGCAGGGCCTTCAGAGCCTCACCTCGCTGGCGAGCACCCTCGGAGGCGCCGGGCCGGAAAGCACGGCGGGACTCAGCCTGAACGGCCTGCTGCAGGGATTGCTTGCGCCGCTGGGCGTTCTCGGGGCGGACACGCCCGCGGCGAAGAAGGCGTTTGCGAGCTGGATGGGCTCGGGCGGGGTGTTCGCCAGCGGCGCGAGCCTGCTGGAACTGAAGGGGGCGGTGGTGATCTCCTCGAAGGACCCGGCGCTCTCACGCGCGGCCGTGCAGGAGCTTTCGGCCCAGCTGCGCAAGGCCGGCGGGTCGGTTTCGACCGCACGAATCGCCGGCACCGAAGCGGCCGCGGCGGCGCGACTGGAAGGGCTGCCGGTGGTGCTGGACATCGCCGCCGGACGCAACGCGTCGGGCCAGCCGAAGTTCGTGATCGGCATCGGCGAAGCCTCCGTGCAGGCAGCGCTTGACCCACCAAGCACAATGGCTCAGAGCGCGCCGAGCGAAGCGGCCGAGAGCGCCCTCGGCGAAGGCGCGCAGCCGAGCATGATCCTCGACCTGCCAACGCTGCTGAGCCTTCTGGAAGGCGTCGGGCTCACGGAATCTCCGTCGATCTCGAAGTTCATCCCGTACCTGCGCTCGGTCACGACGCTCGCCGGCGGTGGTCACAGCCTGGGCAACGAAGTGGAACGCTTCAAGCTGGTGCTGGGACTGCAGTAGCCGGCGCGCCGCTCGCCGGACCCTATCCTCCGGTGGAGGCGATTTTGAGCGTGCGGTAGTAGACGGGGCGACCGTCGGCAACGCGGTCGACGCCGTAGCTCGGCAGCGTCGTTTCACCGCTGGCTTCGATCGAGTAGCGCCCGATCACCGAGTTGCGGTTCTTGGTGGCGAAGACGTTGTCGATCACCGTCTGGCGGTCGTCGCCGCGGGAGCCGGCAGCGCGGATCGCATCGAGTACGAGCGTCATCGCCTCATAGCCGTAGAGCGAATAGGCCCCGCCTTCGATGCCGAACGTCCGGCGGTAACGGCTGAGGACCTTCTGCGCGGGGGACGGGTATAGCCGTGCGGGTAGCACGGGCGTGGTCAGGAAGGTTTTCGAGCCCGCCGCATCGATCTGCGAGGTGAACGCTTCGCCGGCCATAGAGCTCGAACCGAGCAAAAGCATGTTGGGCGCCGCCTTGTAGAGGTCGCGCCAGAGTTCTGCGGTGCCTTCGCCTCCTTCGCCGGCGAGGAAGACGGCTTGCGCGTGGTGTTCGACGATTTTTTCGACCTCGCCGGTGAAGACGGCGCCGGGGACCGTGGAGAGGCTGTCGTGCTCCACCACCGTGATGCCGGCGCGTTCGGCGTAGTCGACGACGATGTCGGCCAGCGGCACCTGAAACGGGTTCTGGTCGTCGAGCACGTACAGGCTGCGCACGCCGAGCGACTTCATCAGCTCGATCTGCGCTTGCGCCTGCTCGATATCGCCCGGTGCGAGCCGCACGAACGTGCGCTTGTCGCTGGGATAGAAGCGTTCGGGCTCGTCCTGTCCGGCGTTGAACGACGACGTGAGCCCGACGTAGGGGCTGGCGGGACTCACCTGAAGGATGCCGGCGGCGTTGATCAGTGGCAGCGAGACAGCGGTGGCGGCGGAGTCGAAGTCGCCCAGGTAGGCAATCGTGCTCGTGTCCTGCGCTGCCGTCTTGGCGTTGGTCTCAGTGATCCCCGGGTTCCATTCCTTGCCGGTGGGGCTCGCGTCGTCGAGCGAGACGTAGCCGATCCTGAACGGGCCGGCCCGTCCGTGCGCGTCGGAGAGCGCGAGCTTCTCGCCGTCGATGATCTGCTGGGAGACTTCGGCGGAGGGGCCCTGCAGGGGCTCGCTCGAGTAAATCGTCAGCTCGCCGCCGGTCGCTTCGGCCACGTCGGAGACCGAGACCCCGCCGCAGCCGACGACTCCCAGCAAGATGGCGGTAAGAGCGAGCAGGCCCAGCCAGCGCGCGAGCACCGGGCGCTTAGCTGCGACGACCCGGCAGGTAGCCGGAAGCGAGCTTCACCGTCGCGCCCACGAGGATGATCAGTGCTGCCAGCAGGAACGCGTCGATGCCTTTGGCGCCAATCGCCCAGAGGACGATCCAGACGACCAAGCCGAACGTGAGGGTGAGGATGAATCCCATTGCCGCGGAATCCTAGCGAGCCGGGAGGAGGCCCGCTGCCAGTTCGCCCACGACCGCGCCAACGGCCTCAGCGGGATCCTCCGACTCACCGGCGGCGCGCACCAGACGCGTGCCCACGATCACGCCGTCGGCGCCCGCCGCGGCGGCCTGTCCGGCCTGCTCGGGCGTGCTGATCCCGAAGCCGATCGCGACGGGCACCCGCGTGCTCGCCTTCGCCCGCGCGATCGTCGCGGCAAGGTCCGCTCCGACCGCGCGCCGCTCGCCCGTGGTCCCCACGACCGAGACGGTGTAGAGAAAGCCGCGGGCGCTGGCGCCGATCTCCTGGAGACGCTCGGGCGTGGTGGTGGGCGCCACCAGCGGGATCAGCGCCACGCCGTGCTCGTCGCACGCCTCCAGCACCTCCGGGGCCTCGCCAAACGGCAGGTCGGGCACGATCATCCCGCACGCGCCGCTGCGCGCCAATCGCTCCACGAACGCGTCGACGCCCGGCGCGAAGACCATGTTGGCGTAGCACATGAGCGCCACCGGGACGCTCGCGGAGAGAACGCGTGCGACCTCCAGCACGCCGGCCACGTTCGCTCCGGCGGCGAGCGCCCGCGTGCCGGCCGCGTGGATCACCGGTCCGTCCGCGAGCGGGTCCGAATAGGGCAGGCCCAGCTCGATCAGGTCCGCCCCGGCGCGCACGCACGCCTGCCCGATCTGCAGGGACTGCTCGAGCGTGGGGAACCCGCCCATCACGTAGGGCATCAACGCCGCGCGCTTGCTCGTGCGGGCGAACGCGTCGGCGATGCGCTCGACGCCCGTCGTCTCGAGGGCGCTCACGCCCCGCCCTCGGCGAGCACCTCGGCGAGATCCTTGTCGCCGCGACCGGACAGGCAGACGAGATCGAGCTCGCCGTCGCTCTGCGCGAGCGTCCACGCGATCGCGTGCGCGGTCTCCAAAGCGGGGATGATCCCCTCCAGGCGCGCGAGCTCTCGAAACGCGGCCAGCGCCTGTGTGTCGGTCACGGCAACGTAGCGAGCGCGGCCGCTGTCGCGCAGATGGGCGTGCTGGGGACCCGCCCCCGGGTAGTCGAGGCCAGCGGAGATCGAGTGCGCCTGAACGATCTGGCCCTCCTCGTCCTGCATGATCGCCGAGCGCGATCCGTGCAGGATGCCAGCCCGCCCGCCAACAGTCAGCGGCGCGCCGTGGCGGCTCGTGTCGACGCCGTCTCCGCCGGCCTCCACGCCCACCAACTGGACGTCCTCGTCCGGGATGAACGCGGCGAATATCCCGATCGCGTTGGAGCCGCCGCCGACGCACGCGATCACTCGCGCCGGCAGCCTGCCCTCTCGCTCGAGCATCTGCGCGCGAGCCTCGTCGCCGATCACCCGCTGCAGGTCTCGAACGAGCGCCGGATAGGGCGCCGGACCGACCACCGAGCCGATCACGTAGTGCGTGCTCTGCACGTTCGTGACCCAGTCGCGGATCGCCTCCGACGTCGCCTCCTTGAGCGTTCGCGCGCCGGCATCGACCGGCTGCACACGCGCGCCCAGCAGTTCCATGCGCTGCACGTTCGGTCGCTGGCGGCGCGTGTCCTCCACGCCCATGTACACCACACATTCGAGCCCAAGCAACGCGCACACCGTCGCGGTGGCCACGCCGTGCTGGCCGGCGCCCGTCTCGGCGATGATCCGTTGCTTGCCCATGCGCCGGGCCAACAGCGCCTGCCCGAGCGCGTTGTTGAGCTTGTGCGAGCCGGTGTGGTTGAGGTCCTCGCGCTTGAGGTACACAGGCCGACCGGCTCGCTCGGAGAGCCTGTCGGCTTTGTACAGCGGCGTAGGGCGCCCCGCGAAGTCGCGCAGCAGACCGTTCAGCTCGGCGCGGTAGCCGGGGTCATCGCGCGCCTCCAGCCATGCCCGCTCGAGCTCTGCCAGCGCGGGCATCAGCGTCTCCGGGACGTACTGGCCCCCGTAGTCGCCGAAGCGGTGCTCCAGCGTCGAGACGCTCACGCCGGCTGGCCGATCTGTGCCGGCTCAGCGCTCGACTGCTCCACCGCCGCGAAGAACGCGCGCAGCCGCTCCGGGTCCTTGTGTCCGGGCGCCGCCTCCGTGCCACTGGCACTGTCAACGGCATACGGCCCGACCACGCGCACAGCCTCCTCGACGTTCGCGGCGGTCAGCCCGCCGCTGAGGATCAGGGGCACCTTCGATCGCCGGGCAGAGAGCAGGCCCCAATCGAAGGTCTCGCCGGTGCCGCCGCGCATGCCCTGGCGAGCTTTTGCCTTCGCGCGCGCGTCCAGCAGGTGAAAGTCGACGTGAAAGCGCTCGAGGTCGCGCACATCCCCCGAACCGGCGACCTGCGCCGCCTTGATCACGCGCAGGCCGGTCCTGCGACGCACCTCCGCGCAGAAAGCGGGGCCCTCGTCACCGTGCAGTTGCACCATGCTCAACGCGAGCTCCTCGCTCTCGCCGACGATCTGCTCGAGTGAAGCGTTCACGAACACCCCGCACAGCTCGACCCGTCGGCGCAGCGCGGCCGTGATCACCTGTGCTTCGGCGGGCGAACAACGACGGGGACTGCCCTCGTAGAAGATCATCCCTAGCGCCCATGCGCCCAGCTCGACGGCCAGCTCGGCGTCGGGGAGGTTCGTGATGCCGCAGATCTTCACACGGGGCGCGTCGGACATGGCCCCAACGGTAGCGCTCGCTCGACAGGCGCCAAGCGGTCGCGGCACGCCGAGCGCTCCGCACGCCGGCGCCGCGGCGATCAGCC
This sequence comes from Solirubrobacteraceae bacterium, assembly GCA_036513335.1. GTDB lineage: Bacteria > Actinomycetota > Thermoleophilia > Solirubrobacterales > Solirubrobacteraceae > Palsa-744. The sequence goes on from DATBZG010000089.1 coordinate 12,317, forward strand.
TTCGGGCGTGTCCGGGTTGGGCACCGAGTTGGGACGCGAGCCGAGGGTCGCCTTCATCGTCAGTTTCTTGTAGTGGCCTTCGCCCGTCGCGCGCCACAGTTCGATCGTGATCGCGTCCCCAGGCTTCTTTTCCTCGATGTAACCAGCGAGGGCTTCAGAGCTTGCCACGTCTTTGCCGTCGATCTTGACGATCACATCGCCACCGACCGAGACGGTTCCGTCTTCGGTCGTGGTGCTGACCGTGCCGCCGTGGATGCCGGCCTTGGCAGCGGCCGTGCCGGGCTCGACGCTCTCCACGAGCGCCCCCGATTTCGTGGGCAGGTTCAGCGCCGAGAGCGACCCATCGATCGTCAACGAGGTCAGCCCGAGGTAGGCGCCGCGCACGGTGCCGCCCTTCTCGAGTTCGGGGAGCTCCTGCTTGGCCGTGTTGATCGGGATCGAGAAGCCGATGCCGACGCTGCCGTCGCCGCTTCCGCCCGTCTCGATCTGGGAGTTGATGCCGATCACTTCGCCGGCCGTGTTGAGCAGCGGCCCCCCGGAGTTGCCCGGGTTGATGGGGGCATCGGTCTGCAGCACGTTGTCGATCGTGAAGCCGTTGGGCGCTGTGATCTGGCGCTGTAGCGCTGAGATCACGCCCGTGGTCAGCGTCCGTTCGAGGTCGAAGGGGTTGCCGATCGCATACACGGGGTCGCCGACCTGCACGGCGCTCGAGTCTCCGAGCGTGAGCGGGTGAAGCGTCAGGCCGTCGGTCGGGATCCGCAGCACGGCGAGATCGTTGGAGGGGTCGGTACCGACGACTTTCGCTTCGACGGACTTGCCTTTTTCGAAGCTGACGGTGACCTTGACCGCATTCTCCACCACGTGGTAGTTGGTCAGAATCGTGCCGTTGCCGCTGACCACGATGCCCGAGCCCGTGTCCTCGTTCTGGCTTTGGCTTTCCTGTCCGAAGAGGAAGGGCGATTCGGTTTTCGAGTCCACCGTCGAGGTCACGAACGCCACGCCGGGCGCGTCGCGAACGTAGGCTTCGTGCGGAGTCAGACCTCCGGTCGTGTGCTGCGACGCATTCGTCGGGGTCGCAGGCAGTGCCTGAGACTGGACGGTGGTGACGGTCGTCTTGCTTTCACCGAGGCCACCGGAGGCAGCGACCACCGCGACGACCACGCCGCCGCCGAGCAGCGCGGAGATGAACGACAGGAGAAGAGAGCGTTTCATTGGGGAAGAGGATGAGTGGCGGCGATGAACGCCATCTAAAGCGCTACATGCGCTTTTCTAAATGTTCTCACGACTTTGCTGATCGCAGCTCGCGCAGAGCCGCCTCAGGATCGCCGGAGCGCATCAGCGCCTCGCCCACGAGCACCGCCTGCACACCGCGCTCCCGCAAGCTCGAGAGCTGCGCGGCGTCGACGATCCCCGACTCGGACACCACAACCACCCCGGGCGGGACCTCGTCCATCAGGCGTTCGGTGCGCTGCACATCGACGCTGAAGTCACGCAGGTCACGGTTGTTGATGCCCGCGATCTCCGCACCCACCGCCAGCGCTCGCTGCAACTCGTCGCGGTCGTGGACCTCGACGAGCACGTCCAGTCCGATCGAGCGCGCCTCCCCGTGCAGCGATGCGAGCTGCTCCTGGTCGAGCGCGGCGACGATCAGCAGCACCGCATCGGCGCCCGCCGCGATCGCCTCATACAGCTGGTAGGGATCCACGACGAAGTCCTTGCGCAGCAGCGGCAGCGCGCACGTGGCGCGCGCGAGTCGCAGATCCTCGAGCGCGCCTTCGAAGTTGGGACCCTCCGTGAGGACCGACACCGCGACGGCGCCGCCGCGCTCGTAGGCGCTCACGATCTCCACCAGGTCAGGCTCCTCGCGCAGCGTCCCTGCCGAAGGCGAGCGGCGCTTGAACTCGGCGATCACCCCGATGCCTGGCGCACGCAATGCGTCGCGCAAGCGCCCGGAACCGGCCTCGTCTCGCGAGCGCTCGGCGGCGATCTGCCCGAGGGGCAGCACGCGCTTGCGCCGCGCGACCTCCTCACGCGTTTCAGCAAGGATCCGCTCGAGCACGGTCGTCTCGCGCGCGCTCATCCGTGCGCCCGCGCGGGAGCATGTGCCTGACTCCAAGCCACGTAGCGCTCGAGCGCCGCGGCCGCGCTTCCGTCGGCGATTGCCTCGCGTGCCGCGCGCACGCCGTCGGCGATCGTCGTGGCCCTCCCGGCGACGTAGATCGCTGCCCCGGCGTTGATCACAGCCAGCTCTGTTCCCGCCGCAGCGCCCTCGCCCGTGCCCTCACCTTCGAGGATCGCGCGGGTGATGCTGGCGTTCTCCTGAGGGGTCCCCCCTGCGGCGCCACGCATGCGCGCGATGTCGACGTCGATGTCGAGCTCGCGCGGGTCGAGCTCGTAGCGTGTGATCTGCTCGCCGTCGACCTCCACGACTTTGGTGATGGCGCTCGCGGAGACCTCGTCCAGACCGTCCTCTCCGGCGACGACCAGGGCGCGCGCGACGCCCAGCGTCGCCAGCGCGCCCGCCATGCGCTCGAGGAAGCTCGCGTCGGAGACCCCGATCAGCTGGCGGGGAGCGCCGGCCGGGTTGGTCAGCGGCCCGAGCAGGTTGAACACGGTCCTGACAGCCAGCTCGTGGCGCACGGGCACGACGAAGCGCGTCGCCTGGTGGTGGGCGGGCGCGAACATGAAGCCGAAGCCGGCCTCTGCGATACACGCGGCCACGGCCTGCGGGCCGAGGTCGATGCGAGCGCCCAGCGCCTCCAGCAGATCCGCCGAGCCCGATTTGCTCGTGGCCGAGCGATTGCCGTGCTTGGCGACCGCGCATCCAGCGCCCGCTGCGATCAGTGCCGCGGTGGTGGACACGTTGAACGTGCTGCGCCCTCCACCGGTACCCGCGGTATCCAGCAGGTCCTCGCGGTCGCTGAGCACGTGTGCGGACAGAGCGCGCATCGTGCGCGCGAGGCCCGCGAGCTCTTCGACGGTCTCACCCTTCGTTCGCAGCGCGATCAGGAAGGCCGCGATCTGGGTCTCGGAGACGTCGCCGTGCATGATCTCGGCGAGCACATCCGCGGCCTCCTCCACGCTCAGATCCCGCCGCGACGCGAGCGCGTCGATCGCGCGTGTCAGGGTCGGGTTGGGCATCAGCTGCGCAGGAAGTTGGACAGCAGCTCGCGACCCTGCTCGGTGAGCACCGACTCGGGGTGGAACTGAACGCCCTCGGCGGGCAGCTCGCGGTGGCGCACGCCCATCACCACGCCATCCCCGCGCGCGGTCTGCTCCAGGCAGTCGGGCAGGTCGGCGTCGACGACGAGCGAGTGGTAGCGCCCGACCTTCAGCGGCGAGGAGAGTCCCTCGAAGATCGTGCGCCCGTCGTGCTCGATGCTGGTCGCCTTGCCGTGGACGGGCGCGTGCAGCTTCCAGCGCCCGCCGAACGCCTGCGCAAGCGCCTGATGGCCGAGGCAGACACCGAGCGTGGGCACGCCTGCCTCGGGCATGCGGCGCACCAGCTCGAGGGTGATCCCGGCCTGATCTGGCGTGCACGGACCCGGCGAGACGACACAGCGGTCATAGGCGCGGTCGATCAGCTCATCCACCGTGGCGCGGTCGTTGCGCACCGTCTCGACGGTCGCGCCGAGCTCACCCAGGTACTGGACGAGGTTGTAGGTGAAGGAGTCGTAGTTGTCGAGGACGAGTACCTTCATCTGCAGCTCAGGAGCGTAGCCCACGCGGCGCCAAGGGCTCCTGCTCTCCAGACCGGAGGACCTCGACGAGCACTCGCACGATTCCTGGGTCGAGCTGACTGCCGGCCACCGACTCGATCTCGGCGATGGCGACGTCGAACGGGAGCGTCCGGCGGTAGGCGCGATCGGTGCGCATGGCGTTCCAGGTGTCGCAGCAGGCAACGATGCGCGCCTCCAGCGGGATGTCCTCGCCGGCAAGCTCATCCGGATAGCCCCGTCCGTCCCAGCGCTCGTGGTGGGAGCGCACGATCAGCCCGACGTCGCGCATGAAACCACCCACGGTGTCCAGCAGTCTCTGGCCCTCGACCGTATGCGTCTTGATGATCGTCCACTCCTCATCGTCGAGCGTCCCCGGCTTGTTGATGATCTCCTTCGAGATCGCGATCTTGCCGACATCGTGCAGCAGTGCGCCGAACTCGAGGTTGCGCCGTTGCCGAGCGTCAAGCCCCAGTCGCAGGCCCAGCTCGAGGCTCAACGCCACCACGCCGCGGCTGTGCGCGCCCGTATAGCCGTCGTCGGCCTCCACGACGTCTCCGAGCACCAGCGCGGTGCCCCGATAGGCGTTGTTGAGCTCGATCAGGCTCTCGAGGCGGTCGCGGCGGTCGCGCGCGAAGATCGCGAGCAACCCGAGCAGCGGGAACAGCGCCAGCGGCGCCGCCGGAGCCCGACCGACCTCCTCCGCGACGACCAACGCTATCCCCGAGAGGGCCGCGTCGATCCCATAGACCCAAAGATCGTTCAGTTGCGAGCTCAGTGGCGCGTTGTGAGCGATCCAGAGGCGGACGGTGGACACCGCGAAGTCGATCACGAACTGGGCCGCCAAGGCGAGCACGAGCAGGCCGGCGCCGGCGTCGCGCGGTTCGGTGTGGGCGATCACAAAGACGGCGACGGGGCCGATTGCGAACCACGAGTTGCCGACCACCTGCACGAGCCGCGTCGGTCGTACCTTCCCTCTCCACACATCCGGCAGCCGCGCGAGCGCGAGCGCGAGCACAACCGCCGGCGCCACCAGGGCGAGCGGCAGCGCGAACAGCAGGGGCACGAACGCGAGCTGCGTGGCGACGGTGAAGCCGAACGGCGTGTCGAACCGCACCAGCGTGGCGACGACCATCAGCAGTAGACAGATGACAGCCGGGACCCACGCAAAGCCGTGCGGTGGCGCGTGCGCCCACACGGCCACCGCGGCGGCGAGGAAGCCGAGCCCAACGAGCCAGTCGGCGAGCTGCTCGACCGGCATCATCTGCGTCTCCGGGCGTCGCAGCGTGTCGGCAAGCCGCTCTTGCTGGGCGAAGTCAGGGGTGAATGACATCTGCACCGGTATCGGCGGGCGGGCGGCGAAGCTGCCCATGCGCCAGCTCCGGCTCAAACCGATGTCCAGTTTTCGGCGAACCGCTGATGCAGAGTCGCCCGGGGACCGAAGGCACGGATGTAAACCCAACTGAAAAGGGCAAACTCGGCGTGAGCCGGGGACGCAAAGCTAGAGGTCTCGCAACGGTGAGATGGCTCAGCTGCCAGTGAACACCTACGAGGTGAGTCACATCATGAGATTCCTTTTCAGGTCGAGGGCGATTCGCGTGATCGCGGTTCTCGGGGCGCTGGCTGCGCTGCCGGTAGCGAGCGCCTCGGCAGACACGACTTCGATCTATGCGACGGCCCAGGGCACCAGCGTGCTCGGCACTCCGGTGCCGGTTCTTGGCACGCGAGGCTGGACGGTCACGGTCCCGGTGGGCAGCCACGTGCTGCCGCAGTTCGTCTGGGGACTATTGGATTTCACGGTCACGAGCAGGGTCACCGTGGGAAGCACGGAAGTCTGCTTCCTGTACATCGATCCGCGCATGGTCTAGGTCCGTGCGCGACTATTGCCAGTCCGGCTGCGCGCATGCCAATTCGACAGCGCGCATCACCGCGCGCGTCTTGGCAACCGACTCCTCGTACTCGTACTCGGGCTTGGCGTCAGCCACGGTGCCGCCTCCGGCCTGCACGTGCGCAACACCGTCCTTGACTACGACCGTGCGGATGTGGATCGCGGTGTCGAGGTCGCCCGCGTAGCTGAGGTAGCCGATCGCGCCGCCGTATCCACCGCGCTTGATGGGCTCGAGCTCGTCGATGATCTGCATCGCGCGGACCTTCGGCGCACCGGAGAGCGTCCCCGCGGGCAGGACCGAGCGCAGCGCGTCCATCGCGCCGACCTCCTCGCGCAGCATCCCGGACACCGAGGAGACGATGTGCATCACGTGGCTGTAGGACTCGATCTCCATCAGCTCATCGACGGTGACGCTCCCGTACTCGCAGACCCGACCAAGGTCGTTGCGCCCGAGGTCGACCAGCATCACGTGCTCGGAGCGCTCCTTCTCATCGGCCAGCAGCTCACTTTCGATGCGCCGGTCCTCCTCCGGGGTCGCGCCACGCGGACGCGTCCCTGCGATCGGCTTGGTGCTCACGTGCCGGCCCGAGACCGTGAGCAGCGGCTCGGGGCTGGCACCCGCCACCTGGAAGTCGCCGAAGTCCAGGAAGTACATGTAGGGGCTCGGGTTCACGGCGCGCAGCCCGCGATAGATCGAGAACGCCTCCACCGGCACCGCGGCGGACCAGCGCTGGGAGGGCACGACCTGGAAGGCGTCGCCCGCGTAGATGTACTCGACGATCCGCGCCACCATCGCTTCGAAGTGCTCGCGCGGCATGTTCGACTCGAACTTCGGCATCTCGCGCGCTGGGGACTGCGCGAGGGCGGCGGACTCGCCGCGCGGCACCGGCCCGGCCAGCGCACAGCGGACCTCGCCGATCGTGCGCGCGGCCTGCTCGTAGGCGCGCTCGACGTCCGACTCTGCCTGCAGGTCGGCGTTGGCGAGGACTGTGACCGTGTGCTTGAGGTGGTCGAAGATCACGAGCGCGTCGGAGAGCATCAGCGCCATGTCCGGCAGCCCCAGCGGGTCGGCACCGTCACCGGCCGGCTCGCCGAGGGGCTCGACAGCGCGCACGAGGTCATAGCCGAAGTAGCCGACCGCGCCGCCGGTGAACGGGGGCACGCCGGCGTTCTCGGAGTCCTCGATCGGAGCCTGGCGCACACGCGCGACATGCTCTGCCGCGAGCGCGTAAGGGTCGCCGCCCTCCCCGAGCGACCAGCGCAGCACCGAGCGCGGGCGAAAGCCGATGAACGACCAGCGACCCACACGCTGGCCCTGGTCGGCTGACTCCAACAGGAACGCCGGCTCCCCGGGCGCGAGCGCGCGAAGCTTCAGGAACGCCGAGACGGGAGTCTCGCAGTCCTCGATGAAGCTGTAGCGCAGCGGGATCAGGTTGTACGTCTGCGCCAGCGAGCGCGCCTCTTCGAGGCTGGGCGCGATGCCCAGGCCGTCCAGCTCCGGTGCGCTAGGAGCGACGGCCATCGAGCACCCGCTCGGCGTCCGTGAGCGAGCGTCCCCGGCTTCGCAGGAGCACGACCAGGTGGTAGAGGACGTCGGCCGCCTCTTCATCGACGCGCTCGTCGGACTCCTCGCGCGCGGCGCGCGCGACCTCCTCGGCCTCCTCCATCACCTTCTCGCCGATCCGCGCGGGATCGGCGAGCAGCTCGACCGTGTAGGAGGCCTCGGGTCGCTCGCGCGCTCGCTCGGCGACAGTGCGCTCGAGCGCCGGCAGCGTCTGGAAGGGCGCGCCCTCGACCAGCTCGCCGCGGTGAAAGCACGTGCGCTCACCGGTGTGGCAAGCTGGGCCGGCCGGCTCGACGAACGCGAGCAGCGCGTCGCCGTCGCAGTCCAGACGCAGCGCGCGTACCGCCTGGGTGTTGCCGCTGGTTGCGCCCTTGTGCCACTGCTCGCCCCGCGAGCGGCTCCACAGGTGAAGCTCGCCCGACTCGCGCGTGCGGCGCAGTGCGAGCTCGTTCATGTAGGCGAGCGTCAGCACCTCGCCGGTGTTCCAGTCCTGCACGATGCACGCCACCAGCCCGTCGGCGTCGTAGCGCAGGAGCTCATCGATCGGCTGTGCGGAGGGGGTACTCACGGCCCCGATTGTAGGTCCCGCCGCCGGGCCGGCGGTTTCAGACACACTCCACACCATGCAGACGGTGCTCGACCGCAAGCTGCTCGTGATCACGGGCAAGGGTGGCGTCGGCAAGACGACGATCGCCGCCGCGCTGGGTCTGCTCGCCGCCCAGAGCGGTAAACGCACGATCGTGGTGGAGGTCGGCCAGGAGAGCCGCCTGCCGCAGATGTTCGGCAACGACACGCCTCAGCCTGGAGTCGAGACCGCGTTGGGCCAGCGCCTGTCGAGCATCTCCATCGACCCCGACCGTGCGCTGCTGGAGTGGCTGCAGGCACTCGGCGGGCGGGTCTCGGGCCGCGTGCTCGCCTCCAGCGGTACGTTCCAGTACTTCGCTGCTGCGGCCCCCGGCGCGAAGGAGCTCGTGACGATGGTCAAGGTCTGGCAGCTCACGCGCGGCGGCGGCCGCGGAACGCGCTCGGGCAACTACGACCTGGTGGTGCTGGACGCGCCCGCCACCGGGCATGCGCTCGGCCTGCTCGCCTCGCCTCAGACATTCGGCGCGATTGCCCGCGTGGGACCGATCGTCGGCTACACCCGCCGGCTACAGGAGATGCTCGAGACGCCCTCGCACTCGGCCTACCTGGCGGTGGCGCTGGCGACAGAGATGGCGGTCACCGAGGCGCTCGAGCTGCAGGCGGGCCTGCAGCGCCAGCTCGGGCGTGACCTGTCGGCTGTGATCGTCAACGCGCTGCTGCCGCGACGCTTCACCACGGAGGATCTGCGGCAGATCGAGTCGCTTGGCGAGGAGGGGTCCACAGCAGCTGAGCGCGCAGCGGTGCAATCCGCGGTGCACGCGGCGCGCTCCGTGCACGACCGCGCACGCTTTCAGCAGAACCAGCTGGCGCGCCTGCGCCGACGCAGCTTCGACGTTGTGGGGGTGCCTTTCGCGTGGGGCTCACAGCTGGACCTGGAGGCGCTGGCGGCGATCGCCAGGCTCCTCGAGCGCAAGCTCTGAGACCCGCTCATGTGATGCCAAGACGGTCGAGCAGAGACTCGTCCGCGCGCCAGTCGCGCCGCACCCTGACCATCAGCTCGAGGTGCACCTGGCAGCCCAGCGCTCGCTCGAGCTCGCGCCGGCCTGCCACGCCGATCGCCTTGATCATGCGCCCGTGCGCGCCGATCAGGATCCCCTTCTGGGAGTCGCTCTCGACCCAGATCAGCGCCCGCACGCTCACCAGGTCCTCGCGCCGCTGTTCGATCTCCTCCACGACCACCTCGACGGCGTGTGGCAGCTCCTGGAAGGTGCGCCTGATCACGGCCTCTCGGATCAGCTCCGCCAGCAGCAGCTCGGGCGCCTGATCGCTGCTCGCATCCGGCGAGTAGAGAAAGGGACCCTCGGGCATCAGCGCGCCGAGGTGGGCAACGAGTGCCGCGACGCCCTCACCGGTGCGGGCGGAGATCGGGAACACCTCGGCGCGCGGAGCGAGCTCCGCGGCCTGCTCGAGAGTCGCCATCAGCTCAGCCCGGGCGAGCCGGTCGACCTTGTTGACGGCCACCGTCAGTGGCTGCTTGGCGTCCGCGAGCGTGGCGAGAATGAAACGGTCGCCGGGGCCGACGCCCTGCTGGCCGTTGAGGATCACGAGGATCGCGTCCGAGCCGTCCAGCTCCTGCTGCACGCGACGAGCCATGCGCGCCGTCAGCGCGTCGCGTGGGCGCTGCACCCCGGGCAGGTCGACCAGCACGATCTGACTCTCGCCGCTGCTGTGTACGCCTCTGATCGCGCGCCTAGTCGTCTGTGGCCGATCGGAGACGATCGCCACCTTCTCCCCTACGACGGCGTTCACGAACGTCGACTTGCCGACGTTCGGCCTGCCCGCCAGCGCCACGAAGCCGCCGCGCGTCACCGGCGTGCCTGCGCGAGCAGCTCGTCCTGGAGCGCCAGCATCTCGCCGTTGTCGGTCTCGTGGTCCAGGCCCAGCAGGTGCAGCATCCCGTGGACGATCGCCTCGCTCACGTCGGCTGTGTGCGCGGGGCAGATCACGATGTCTCCGAGCTCGCGGGGCAACTGCCCCTCGGTCGGTACAGCGGCGTCACGTGTCCGCGGAGATCCGCCCACGTCCTCGACGCCGTCGATCGGGAAGGAGAGGACGTCGGTGGGGACGGGTTTGTCGCGGTGCTCCGCGTTGAGCTGCGCGATCCGCTCGGCGTCCACGAACTCGATCGCGACGTGCGCCTGCTCGATCCCCATCCGCGCCGCCGACAGGGAGCACAGCCTGCGGATCTCGCGCTTCGTCGGCGCCCCCGGGGCGAGGCCCGCGCCGAACACCTCCACGTCGAGCATCGAGGCTCAGGCGCTGCGGACCGCGGAGCGCGGGCCGATGTCCGCCCGCGCGGGAGGTTCGCGCTGGGAGTGAACGTCGTACGCCTCGACGATCCGCTGCACGAGCTTGTGCCGCACGACATCTTCACCTCCAAAGCGGATGAACTCGATCTCCTCGACCGCATCCAGGATGTCGCCGACGACGATCAGCCCCGACTGCTGCTCGCGCGGCAAGTCCACCTGCGTGATGTCGCCGGTGACCACCATTTTCGAGCCGAAGCCAAGACGCGTGAGGAACATCTTCATCTGCTCGGGGGTCGTGTTCTGCGCCTCGTCGAGGATCACGAACGAGTCGTTGAGGGTGCGCCCGCGCATGAACGCCAGAGGCGCGATCTCGATCACGCCGCGCTCGATGTGCTGCGAGACCTTCTCGGGGTCGAGCATGTCGTGCAGCGCGTCGAACAACGGACGCAGGTAGGGATCGACCTTCGCCATCAGATCGCCGGGGAGGAACCCCAGCCGCTCGCCCGCCTCGACCGCCGGGCGCGTGAGGATGATGCGGTTGACCTCGTGGCGCGACAGCGCCGCCGCGGCCATGGCCACCGCCAGGAAGGTCTTTCCCGTGCCCGCCGGGCCGACGCCGAAGGTGATCGTGCTCTGGCGCACGGAGTCCACGTAGCGCTTCTGGTTGACCGTCTTCGGCGCGACCCGCAAGCCGCGATGGCGCCAGACGACGTCCTCGAGCACCCGCGCCGGGGATTCGTGGGCATCGAGGGCGCCGGTCACCGCGGTGATCGTCCCCGGGCCGATCTGGTGGCCGCCGGCGATCAGCTCGGCCAGCTCGCGCACGACGCGCTCGCCGGCGTGCGTCTCGGTCTCATCGCCGTCGAAGGTGAGCAGATTGCCGCGGAGGTAGACCTTGCAGTCGAGGTGCGCCTCCAGCGCCCTCAGCACCATGTCCTGGCTGCCCGCGAGCTCGGCGGCGACCACGTTTGAGAGCTCGATCTGCGTCCTCATCCTTGAAGCGCCACTCGCACCAGCTCAGATACACGCTTGCCATCGGCGCGACCGTCCACGGCCGCCATCGCCTGGCGCATCGCCGTGCCCATGTCCTTGGCGGAGCTCGCACCGCTGTCTCGCACCGCCTGCTCCACGATCGCCGCGAGCTCGTCATCGGAAAGCTCGGCCGGCAGGTAGGAGCCAATCAGCTCGGCTTCGGACTGCTCGCCGCGCAGGAGATCCTCGCGTCCGGCGTCACCGTAGGCCTTGGCGGCCTCCAGCCGACGCTTTCGCTCGCGACGCAACACCGCGAGCTCGTCGTCGCCGCCCTCCTTGGCTGCCTTCTGCAGCTCGGAGAGGACGAGTCGCAGCGCACCGACCCGCTCCTTTTCGCCCGCACGCATCGCCCCCTGCAGGTCGACCTTGATCTGCTCGAGTATCGCCATCTGACAATCAGGATACGCCGCTACTGCGAGAGCATCGTGAGATGGCGCGCGATCTTCACTCGCGTTCCAGCGGCGTCGGGCTGCCCAGCCGTCCCGGAGAGGACGAGTCACGACCGAACACGAGCGCCACGTTCCAGTCGACGAGCAGGCGCAGCTTGCGCCCGATGCCGGGCATCAACAGCAGGTGGTAGCTGCGGGCGATCAGCCAAGCGGGCAGCCCCCGCCAACGGATGCCCAAAGTGATCGCGACCGCCTGGTTGTGCCCGAGCTCCGCGACCACCCCCTTCGTGCGATAGCGAAAGGGCTTGGCGGTCGTACCCGCAAGAACGGCCGCGACGTTGCGCGCCACGAGCCTGCCTTGGCGGATCGCGTGCTGGGCGGTGGGCGGGCAGGGCTGGCCTGGCCGCGAGGCGTCGGGTACGGCCGCGCAGTCGCCGATCGCCCACACATCGGTGCCCGCGCGCAGGGCCATGCCTGCGCCCTCCTGCTGCTCGCCCGACGCCGGCGCGCGGTGCTCGACGCGCATCGTGCGGTCGACCACCAGGCGTCCCTCGCGATCGAGCGGAAGCCCCAGGCGCGCGACCACCGGGCTGGGCTTCACGCCCGCGGTCCAAACGACGGTCCTCGCCGCGACCGTCTCGCCGCTTGAGATCTTCGCCGCGCTGTCACTGACCTCGAGCAACGTGGTGTTCGTGCGGACCTCGATCCCGCGCCCGCGCAGCTCGCGTTCGGCGAACTCGGAGAGGCTCCTGGGCACCTCCTGCATGATCCGGTCCTTCGCCTCCACGAGCATCCAGCGCATCCCCTGCAACCGACAGCGGGGGTACATCTGAATCGCCTGCGCTGCGAAGTCCTGGAGGTCGGCGAGCCCCTCGACGCCGGCGTATCCGGCTCCGACGAACACAAAGCCGAGATATTGGGCCCGCATCTCGGGGTCCTCGATCGACTCGGCGATGTCCAGGCAACTCAGCACCTGGTTACGAAGCGCGGTGGCGTCTGAGAGCGACTTCAGCCCGATCGCGTGCTCGGCAAGCCCGGGGATCGGCAGCGTGCGCGACACCGAGCCGAGCGCGACGACGAGCTGGTCGTAGTGCAGCTCGAGGTGCTCGCCGTCGATCCGCTGGACTCCCACGGTCGCCTGCGTTGGATCGGCGTCGGTGACGCGTCCGATCACGAGCTCGGTGCAGCGCAGCTGTGAGCGCAGCGAGACGACGACGTGGCGGGGGTCGAGCGTGCCTCCCGCGGCCCCCGGTAGCAACGGCGTGTAGAGCATGAAGTTGGCGTCGTTGACGAGCGTCACACGCGCGCTCTGCTCCGGCAGCACGCGCTCCAGAACACGGGCGGCGTAGAAGCCTCCGAACCCGCCGCCGGCGATCACGACTTGCCAAGCCACAGCTACAGAATAAGGTGCAGGCGGTGGACGCCTCCCTCTACGCTCGCGCGCTGGCCCCGTTCCTGGCCGAGACCGAGCGCATGCGCCCCGCCGACGCGGAAGTGATCGACGCCCACACCCACCTCGGCCTCGACGAGGACGGGCGCTCGCTGACGCCCGAGCAGCTGCTCTCACAACTCGACGCTGCGGGCGCGCGACGCGCGTGCGTGTTCCCGCTGCACGACCCCGAGCGCAGACCCTCCTATAGCCTCCCCAACGACCGGGTGCTGGCGTGGGCCGCCGACAGCGACGACAGGCTCGTGCCCTTCTGCCGCCTGGACCCCGCGGAAGCACCCCTGGCGGAGGCGGAACGCTGCCTGGCGATCGGTGCGCGCGGCATCAAGCTGCATCCGCGCGCGCAGGACTTCAACTTCGACGGTCCGGCGATGAACGAGGTGTTCGCGCTCGCGGAAAGCGAGCGCGTGCCGATCCTGATCCACGCCGGCCGCGGGCTGCCGCCGCTGGCGGACGGCCTCGCGGATCTGGCCCTGCGCCACCCCGGCGCCGTGTTGATCCTCGCGCATGGTGCGATCTGCGACCAGGGGATCCTGACCTCACGACTGGCCGAGCATCCCGGCGTGCTCTACGACATCTCGTGCTTCTTCCCGCTGGACGTGATCGAGCTGTTCGCACGTGCGCCGGCGGAGCGAATCGTGTTCGCGTCGGACCCGCCCTACGGCATGCCCTCGACCACGCTCTACATGGCACTGCGCGTGGCCGCACAGGCAGGTCTCGATGAGGAGACGACGCGCATGGTGCTGGGAGGCACGATGGCCTCGCTGCTGGACGGCCATGGGCTCCCGGCGGTCACGCCGCCGCGGCGGGGCCCATCGATCCGGCTTTCAGGGCGTCTGGCGCGCGTCTACAACTATGCGAGCCTCGTCGGGCCTGCGCTGTTCATGGGTGTCGCAGACCAGGCGCGGGCGATGCTGGATATGGCCATCTCCGCCTGCCGCGATCCGGAGCCGGGCTCCGTCGGCGAGGCGCTCGAGACGATCGGGGCGGCGCTCGATGCCACTGCCGGCATGCTCTCCGACGAGGATGGCGTACGCCCCGCGATCGACCTGGTGTACCGCTCGATCGTGCTTGCGGCGACCGAGCTTCCCGACTGAGCGACCGGCCGGCGCCGGCGATCAGTCCGGCGAAGTCGAGCCGGCCGCGGTGAGCCAGACGGCGGCCCACTCGCCGCCGCTGCGACGAAGGCGCTCGTGCATGCCCAGGCGCTGCACGAAGGCCGCCGCGACCTCGTCGGCCTCCTCGCAGAGCAGCCCGCTGATGATCATGTGAGCGGGCGCCGACGGAATCGTGGCAGCGAGCTCGAGCAGCAGCGGGCGCAGCAGGTTGGCGAGCACGACCAGCGGACGAATGGCTGCTGTGGGGCCCTCGATCCACGGCAGCGGCTGAGAGCGCAGCTCGAAGCGGCGAACCTCGATCTGCACCCCGTTGACGAGCGCGTTCTCGCTCGCGGCGTGCACGCTCTCACGCTCGTGGTCGAGTCCGAGCACCGGCTCATAGCCGAGTGCCGCGGCAGCGATCGCGAGCACCCCCGAGCCCGTGCCCACATCGAGCAACGGCCCCGCGGCGGCCTCGCTGCACGTGAGCTCGAGCAGCAGCTCCAGGCAGAGTCTGGTGGTGGCGTGCGCGCCGGTGCCGAACGCCTGCCCGGGGTCGATGACGATCTCCCGCACGGGAGCGTCGCGAGGCTCGCTCGGCACCTCCCAGGGCGGGCGCACATGAAGTGCGGGCAGCGTCTGCAGGCAGCCCACGGGCGGTGAGACGAGGATCGGGCGGTGGAACTGCTTCCAGCGCTCGTGCCAGTCCTCGGCGACCTCCGTGGTGGAGATCTCCACCAGCGCCTCGCCCGCCACCGCGCGCAGATCGGGGAGGCGCGGCAGCTCACCGGGGGCTCCGTAGACGGCGTACTCGATCGTGTCCGGTGCGATCTCGAGCTCCTCCACCCCTCCCGGCGCCAACTCCAACAGCTCCGCCAGCACGATCTCGGCCTGCCCGGCGGCGACGCGGACGGCGAGCCTGATCACGCCGCCTGGCTGCCCAGCGCCCGCCTCAGCTTGGCGAACATGGACTCCTGTGAGCGGAGGTTCTCCTCGTTCATGGTGTCGTTCAGGCGCTCCATCAACTCGCGCTGCTCTTGACTCAAGCGTCGTGGCACGACCACGTTGACGACCACGCGCAGGCTTCCGCGGCGGCTGCGCCTGAGCGCGGGCATGCCCTGTTCGCGCAGGGTCAGCACCTCTCCAGGCTGCGTGCCCGCGGGAAGCTCGACAGACGCGCTGCCTTCGAGCGTGGGCACCTCGAGCACCCCGCCCAGCGCGGCCAGC
>DATBZG010000090.1:0-14482 GCA_036513335.1 Solirubrobacteraceae bacterium
GCGACCTTCGGGTTATGAGCCCGACGAGCTACCAGACTGCTCCACCCCGCGTCGCTTCTTATGTTCTAGCAAACAACAGCGCCTCTGGCCAGACACCCCGCGGCCCGCCCAGAGCCCCGCTCGCGGCTCGTGGACCAGGTCGCGTGCGGAGGCCGGGGCGCCGTGCCCCATAGGATCCGCCCGTGCGCGTCGCTGTCGTAGACATCGGTACCAACTCCACGCGACTGCTCATCGCGGATGTTGAGACCGACGCCGGGGCCGTGCAGGAGGTGGTGCGCCGCTCGCAGGTCACCCGCCTCGGGCACGGCGTCGACTCCAGCGGGTCGCTTGCAGACGACGCGATGCAGCGGGTGTTCCACACGCTCGCCGACTACCGCGCCGCCATTGACCAGCACGGCGCGACCGCCAACCTCGCCGTGCTCACCTCTGCCGTGCGCGACGCCAGCAATGGCGCCCAGTTCGCGCAGCGCGTGCGCGACGACTACGGGCTCGACGCCAAAGTGCTCAGCGGCGAGCAGGAGGCGCAGCTCACCTTCCTCGGCGCCATGAGCGGCCAGCCCACGAGCAATGGCGACGACGGCGACCAGGCCGATTCCAAGCCCACCGTGGTCGTGGACATCGGCGGCGGCTCAACCGAGTTCGTCATCGGCGTACACCGCCAGGCCGGATTCCACACCTCGCTGCACGCAGGCGTCGTACGCATGAGCGAGCGCCACATCCACTCCGATCCCCCCACCCCCGAGGAGTTGCAAGCGCTCGGCGCCGACGTCCGTGCCACGTTGCTCGCGGGGCTACCGCAAGAGGAGCGCGACGCCGTCGAGCTGGGAATCGCTGTCGCCGGTACCGCCACCTCCGCCGCCGCCATCGACCAGGAGCTCGACCCCTACGACCCCTCACGTGTGCACGGCTACCAACTGCAGCTCGGCACCGTTGAACTGCTGCTCGCGCGCCTCGCCGACATGGACGAAAGCGAGCGCCGTCAGGTTGTCGGACTGCACCCAGACCGCGCCCCCACAATCGTCGCCGGCATGATCCTGCTCCAGGAGGCCATGCACGCCTTCGCGCTCGAGCAGGTTCAAGTCTCCGAGCACGACATCCTCTACGGTGGGGCGCTGCAGCTCGCCCGCGGCAGCTAAGCCAGGTTCGACCTGCGCGGGTACACCACAGTCGGATCGGTCAGCACGTTCACCAGCGCAGGCACGCCTGCGGAGAACGCGCGGTCCAGCGCCGGGCGCAGATCCGCCGGGCGCTCCACCAGCTCACCGTGGCCACCCAGCGCCTCCACCACCTGGTCGTAGCGCGTGCCCGGACGCAGGTCCGCCGCCACCGAGTAGCCGTAAAGGAACTCCATCGGGTGCTTCTCCAGCGCCCAGATGCCGTTGTTGCCCATCACCGCCACCACGTTCACGCCGTGGCGCGCCAGCGTGTCGAACTCCATCCCCGAGAAGCCAAACGCGCCATCGCCGATCAGCAGCACCACCTGACGCTCCGGGTGCGCCAGCTTCGCTGCCAGCGCGTAGCCCGGGCCCGAGCCCAGGCAGCCAAACGGCCCCGGGTCGAGCCAGCACCCCGGCTCGTAGCTGTCCACCACGCGCCCCGCATACGACACGAAGTCACCGCCGTCGCCAATCACGATCGCGTTGCGGTCAAGCGCTGCACCCAGCTCCGCATACAACCGCATCGGATGAAGCGGCGAGCGATCGTCCTGTAGCTCCGGCCGCTCTGCCTCGCGACGCTCCGTCTCAGCCGCCCGCAGCTGCGCGATCCAGCCCTCGCTGGCCAGCGCCTCGCCGCCGGCACCGGCGCGCAGATCTGAAAGCGTCTGCGCAATCGAGCCGTAGCACTCCGCCGCCGGTGCCCGCGGGTGTGTGCGCTCCGGCTCCGCCGAATCGATCACCACGATCTCCGTGTCATCGCCAAAAGCGCCGCCAAACGCCAGCCTGAAGTCCATCGGCACACCCACCACCAGCGCCACATCCGCGCCCTTCAACGCCTGCGAGCGCGCCCGGGAGAAGAACAGCTCGTGGTCAGCCGGCACGCACCCCCGCGCCAGACCGTTCAAGAACACCGGGATCCGCAGCGTCTCTGCCAACTCAAGCAGCGGCTGCTCGCCGCGTGCCCAGTAAAGGTCCGTGCCCGCCATGATCACCGGGCGCTCAGCGACGGCCAACAGCGCCGCCGCTCGCTCCAAGCCCGCGCCCGAGGCGCCCCTGTCGCTTGTCCGCGACGGCCCCGCCGGCGCCGCCTCGGCGTGCTGCTCCGCCGCCTCCATAAACACGTAGTCCATCGGGAAGTCCACGAACGCCGGGCCGCCGTGCGGCGCACAGGCCGCCGCAAACGCATCGTCCACCAACGGCTGGATCTCCTCCGTGCTGCCCGGCGTCGCCGCCAACTTCGTCAAAGGGCGCACGAACGGCACATGATCGATCTCCTGCAGCGAGCCCTGGCCCCAGCGCATCGCCGGCGCCCTGCCACCCAGCACCACCATCGGCGAGTGGTTCGCCTGGGCTGAGGCCATCGCGCTCATCCCGTTCGTCACGCCGGGACCGGCCGTCAGCGCGCACACGCCCGGCTCGCGCATCACCTTCGCCCAGCCCTCCGCCGCAAACGCCGCCGTCGACTCGTGGCGCACGTCCACGATGTCAATCCCCTCCTCGCGACAGCCGTCGTAGATCGAGAACAGGTGGCCACCCGACAGCGTGAACAGCTTGCTCACGCCGTGTGCCTTCAGGCGTCTCGCCACGAGGCGGCCACCGTGGAAGGTGCCCGTCTCCTGCGCGCTGTCGCTCTGTGTAGACATGCGCGGGCGACTCTAATCCATTCACCGCCCGCAGCGGGCGCCTCGCCGGCCGCCCAACATGCCCGGGGTGGGACTCGAACCCACACGCCCCCCGTAGGGAACCATCGATTTTAAGTCGATTACGTCTACCGATTTCGCCACCCGGGCGCTGCCGCCGCCCGGACGCTATCTCAGGGCGCAGAGGCACGATCTGGCCACATTCGTTTGAGCACGATCCCGATCGGGAAACCTTTACAAAGCGCAACTTTTGCGCTGCTAGCGTGTCGATGAGGACGACAGCAGCTATAGGACTTGTCTATGGAGGCCTCAGCACTTTCACATCCGAGCCGCATCCCCGGCCTGCGCGGGCCCTCTGCGCTGCTGCGGCTGCAATCCGACGAGCGCCTGATCGCGCTCACCCGCCGCGGCCAGTCCGCCGCCTTCGAGGTCCTCTGCGCGCGCTACCAGAGCCGCCTGCTGTCCTTCTGCCGGCACATGCTCGCCTCTCGCGAGGACGCCGAGGACGTCCTGCAGGAGGTGTTCGCCGCCGCCTTCAACGCCGTGCTCGCCGACGAGCGCGAGATCAACGTACGCCCCTGGCTCTACAGGATCGCGCGCAACCGCTCGCTCAACCATCTGCGCCGCGCCTCCGCCATCGGCGTCGACTCGATGGATATCCACTACGCCGAGCAGGGCATCTCCACGGGCGACAAGGTCATGCGCCGCGAGAGCTTCCGCGAGCTCATCGACGACGTGCACCATCTCCCCGAGACTCAGCGCACGGCCCTGTTGCTGCGCGAGATCGACGCCATGTCCTATGACCAGATCGCGCACGCGATGGAGACCACCATCCCCTCCGTCAAGTCGCTGCTCGTGCGCGCCCGCATCTCGCTCGCCGAGGCCGCCGAGGCGCGCAACCTCAGCTGCGACGACGTCCGCCTCGAGCTCGGCACCGTCGCCGAGGGGCTGGCCAAGCTGAGCACGCCCGCCCGCCGTCACGTTCGCGGGTGCGAGCGCTGCGCCTCCTTCAAGAAGCAGCTCAAGGACAACAACCACGCGCTCGCCATGATCCTGCCCGTCGGACCGCTGCTGATCGTCAAGAAGCTCCTGTTCGCCAAGCTCGGAACCACCGCATCAGCCGGCGGCGCGCACGTCGCCGGCGGCGCCGGCGCGACCGTGGGCGCAACGGCAGCCGCGGGAGCCGCAGCCACCGGCGGCGGTGGGATGGCCGGTGGGCTGGTAACCGCCGGCGCCGGCGCGCTCGCCACCAAGGCGGTCGCCGGGCTCGCCGCAGCCGCGATCGTCACCGCCGGGGCCGTCGCCGCGGACAACGCCGTCGTCGTGCACCATCACCACCCCCGCGTCGCCCTCGCCGCCGTCGCTCCCACCACCGCCGACGTCAGCCATCCGCCCGTCGTCGTGCGACAGGCCGCCCAGCCGGTCACCTCAGGCTCGAGCACCGCCCACAAGGCGACGACCCATCCGCGAGGAGACGCAGCGAAGAAGGCCAAGCTCGTCAAGAGCGCGGCCCCCACCACCGCCGCCGCAACCACACCGCCGGCCACCACCACCACACCAAAGCCCACCGACCCGCAGGCGACCACACAGGTCACAGAGGTCACGACCGCGACGACAACGCTGCCCACCACCGCCACCACCACACCGACCACCACACCGTCCCCCGGACCCGCGGGTACTGCTCCCGTGACGCCAGTCACCACCACGACCACCACGATCGAAACCCTGCCCGTCACCAGCACCACGCCCGAAACGCCCACCGCCACCCCGCCCGTGGAAGACCCCTCGTCAGGATCTGAGAACACCACTGCGCCACCCAGCAACAGCGCCGGCGTCTCCGCCACCGGCGAAACCAACGCCGAAGTGGCCCAAGCTCCCATAATCGTGCGCGTCGTCGCACACGAAGTGCGGATCACTCGCGGCTCAGACCGTCGCGACCATCTCAGGTGAGATCGTCGGTCCGCCGCGCCTGAGGGCGGTGCGCAGGCCCACCCGAAGCGAGGATCATCTGCGCAGCCTCCAGTAGTCCCGTCGCGCAACGGCGCGCGCAAGCCGCCTGCGCGCGTACGAGGATCGCCCGCAGCCCTACCGCTTCAGCGCCCGCGACATCCGCCACGGGGTTGTCGCCCACCATCCACACCTCCTCCAGCTCGCCGTAGCCGGCCAGCACGTGCTCGAAGAACCGCGCGTTCGGCTTCTCCCAGCCGATCAGCGCCGAGGTGAACACGCGATCAACGTGCCGATCCAGCCCCAGCCCGGTGACCAGATCCGCCAGCTCGGGCACATGGTTGGAGACGATCGCGTTCGTCCAGCCCGCCCCCGCCGTCGCCGTCAGCGCAGGCACCGTGTCCTCGAAGCGCCGCCAGCCCACCGCCGGGTCGATGAAGCGGGTGTGGGTGGCTCGCGCCAGCGCCGCGCATTCGCCTCGTTCGACCCCAGCCCGCGCCAGCGCATCGGCGATGCGCGCCTCCATCTCATCCCACCAACGCTCCGCGTCACCCGGATGCGGATGGCGCTCGTGCGGCCGGTGCCACGGGAAGCCCTTGCTGAGCCCCGCGCGCACGTCCTCCACCACGATCCCATGCCCTGGACGGCGCGCGTCCAACACCTCCATCACGCAGCCCGACCACAGCCCCTCGCGGAACGCCAGCGTCCCGTCGAAGTCCCACAGCACCAGCCGGTCGGTCACGCAGGAGCCCTCGCCCGCGCAACCGGCTAGCTGAACGAGAACGTCTTCAGCGGCCGCAGCAGAATCCCCGTCTCCGCCACTTCTCGCGGCGAGGTCACCTGCACGTTGGCGCTCGTCGCCGCCAGAATCCTGATCACCACGCCGTCGCGCGCGCCGCTGCCTTGCGGGACCATCAGAATGTCGCGCCCGTAGACCTGCTCGCCATCGAGGACCGCTGAGTACGCCACCTGATAGCCGGTCAGCGTGTTGTTGATCTTCGACTTGCCCTCGCCGCTCAGCGCGAAGTCCCGGTAGCGCCTGCTCAGCGCGTTTACGTAGCTCGTCGCGAACAGGGGGATCTCGGCCGTCAGCTCGCCCGAGTACGGCGGCAGACGCAGCGGGTCCACCGCGTAGGAGTACTTCAGCTCGCCGTTCGGCCAGCGGCTCTCCACTTTCACGTAGCCGCCAGGTTCCGGCGTCACGCGATACAGGTCGCGGTAGGCGAAGCTGAACGGCACCGGGCCGCCATGAGAGTAGTGAGCATTCTCCAGCGTGAGGCCCGCACCAATCAGCACCACCACCAGGCCGACGCCGATCGTGACCACAGCCAGCCGCGCCAGCCGCGGGGCGACGTTCCAGCGGGGCGCCAGCAGCCGCCCCAGCGTCGGGCCGTACTCCGGCTTCATCGGCAGCGCAACCATCGTCCTCAGCCGATCACTCGCCGAGCGAGAACAGCGATTCCAGATCGTGGCGCGAATACGCCGCAAACGCCACCATCGTCTGCGTGCGCGCGACCCCCGACAGCGCCCCAATCTGACCCGTCACCACATCCGCCAGCTGCTCGTGGTCGGGAACACGCACGATCGCAACGAAGTCCCACTCGCCCGTGACCGAGTACGCCTCCGCAACGCCGTCGATGTCAGCCAGTTCGCCTCCCAGGCTGGACAGGGCATCGCGCTCGGCCTCGATCAGCACCACCGCGTTGGTCATCGTCATCGCCTGCTCATCATAGGCTCGGCTCTAAGACTCTGTACCCACCAGCCGGTGCATGCCCAGGCCCACCACCAAGCCCAGCGCGCCGCCCGTCACGCCCGCCAGCCAGCTCACCTCCGGGCGCGCGAACGGGATCGCCAGCAACAGCGCCGCGATCGCCGCCACACCCAGCAGATCGCCTTCGTAGTGCTCGCCCGCGCGCGCCGCCTCCAGGTCGGGTGCAGCCCACGCCGCCAGCAGCGCCAGCGCCGCCCCCGTGCCGCCGCTGAGGACCGGGAACGGGTAGACCGCGAGCGCCACCAGCGCTCCTGCGGCGCTCGCGCCAAAGAACAGCGCCAGCACCGTCGCCGGCCCATGCCTGCGCTCCAGCAGCCACCCGAAGATGGCCACCGCGAGCAGCACCACGAACGCCACCACACCGTCCGCGTAGGCGAACTCGTTCGTGAACAGCCGCCACCATTCGCCGTTCAGCGGCCCGATCACAGCCGCGTGCTCGTACAGGTCCGGTTCGGCGTGCCACACGATCCAGCCAACGCAGCCCAATGCCACCAGCAGCATCGTCGCGTACGGACGGTCCGCCGCCCAGCGACTGCGCACTGGAGCCACACGAGCGCGACGCCGCCGGCGCGCCGGAGCCGGCTTGCCGCGGCCCAGCAGCGAGCGCAGCCGCCCACCACTGCTCGGCGCGTGCGTCGACCCGTGCATCCGCGGCAGCTTCGGCGCGCGCCTGCGCAAACGGCTGCCGCAATACGGGCACTCGGTGATGTACGGGCTCACCTCCGATTCACACTGCTTGCACACCACGAACAGATCAGCCCCTGAGGTCATCGTCAACCCATTCTATGGCCCTCCCGAGCGCTGGCCGCGCTGCTTTGGAATACTCAGGCCCATGAACCTCGGATACGACCAGAAGCTCTACATCCTCGCCTTCGACCATCGTGGCTCGTTCCAGAAGAAGTTCTTCGGGATCGACGGCGAGCCCGACTCCGAGCAGACCGCCATCATCGCCGACGCCAAGCACCTCATCTTCGAGGGCATGCTGCAGGCCGTCGGTGCCGGTGCGGATCCCACCGTCACCGGCGTGCTCGTCGACGAGCAGTTCGGCTCGACCGTGCCCCAGGAGGCGCACGAGAAGGGCCTGAAGCTCGCCATGCCGGCCGAGCGCTCGGGCCAGAACATGTTCGACTTCCAGTACGGCGAGGACTTCGGCGAGCACATCGAACGCTTCAACCCCGACTTCACCAAGGTGCTCGTGCGTTACAACCCCGACGGCGACCGCCAGGCCAACGACGAGCAACTGCGCAAGCTGCGCCAGCTCAGCGACTGGCTGAAGGCCCACGAGCGCAAGTTCCTGTTCGAGCTGCTCGTGCCCGCCGAGGAGACCCAGCTTCAGGACGTCGACGGCGACGTCGAGCGCTACGACGCCGAGTTGCGCCCCGAGCTGATGCGCCGCACCATCGCCGAGATCCAGGATGCCCGCATCGACGTCGACATCTGGAAGATCGAGGGGGTCGATGAGCGCTCCGACTGCGAGATGCTCGCCGTCCAGAGCCGTGTCGGCGGCCGTGACGGCGTCAAGTGCGTGGTGCTCGGACGCGGCGCCAACGACGCCAAGGTTGACCAGTGGCTCACAGCCGCCGCACCCGTGGAGGGCTACATCGGCTTCGCGATCGGGCGCTCCATCTGGTGGGACCCGCTGAAGGCCTACGTCGACGGCAAGATCGAGCGCTCCGCCGGCGCGCGCAAGATCGCCGAGAACTACCTGCGCTTCATCGCCGTATACGAGCGCGGCAAGTCCCTAGCCGCATCCGCATGACCTCGTCACGACGGATGGATCGTTCGCTGTGAAGATGCGACAGAGCCTGGCCGATTGGGAGCAGGCGTTCGTGAAGGAGGTCACGCTCGACCGCCACCGGCGCGACTCCCTGCGCCGCACCAGCGAGCAGCGCGCCTTCAAGCGGGACCTTGAGAAGCGTCACAAGCGCGGTTCGCTGCGCTTCGCGCTGCTGGTGCTCACGCTCATCGCCACAGTCGTGATCGTCGCAGTCGTGATGTTTCGCACGCTGTACCTCCTGCTCGGCTGAGGAGGAAGCGCAGTACGAGGCCGTCGAGGCGGAGAGGGTGAGAGCCGGTCCGGTGAGCTAGGGCGCGTCGCCCAGCTCGCGCAGCGACTCGTCAACCTCAGTGGTGCTCTTGCCGGCGACGCTGTCCTTCGCCTCCGACGCCGGCGCGCCACCCGCTTCCCTGTGGATCTCCAGGTAGATCTCCTTGCGGAACACCGGGACCCGCTGTGGCGCCTGGATGCCGATGCGCACCTTCTCGCCCATCACAGAAAGCACCGACACCTCGATCTCGTCCCCGATCATGATGCTCTGGTTGGACTTGCGCGTCAGAACCAGCATTTGGGTGCACCTTCCTCTTTGCCGATTGGCGAGCCGGCGCGACCCCAAATCGCCGGAGGAGCAAGCATAGTCACAGGACCGGGGGAACGCGATCCCAATTTCTCGGATGCTTCGCGAAAGCTCCTCTCAGCGTCCGCCCGGCAGCTCCGCAACACGCCCCTGCCGCGTCGCGTCCGCGCTTGCGCTAGTCTCCCGGACCGTCCATGCCCCGGAAATCTCTGCGCCCGCACCTGAACCAGATCCGCGCTTGGGTGCGTCAGGGTCGCACCGACGCCTGGGTCGCCCACCAGCTCGAGGTCACCGTGCGCGACATCGAGCAGTTCAAGCGCCAGAACGAGCTCGTCAGCGACGAGGAGTCGCCCGAGAGCGCTGGCAGCGCGGGGGACTACCCCGAGGAGATCGACCTGCGCGCCGAGGACGATGCGCTGATCGCCGCAGAGCTCGAAGCAGCCGAAGCTGAGGCTGAGCGCGCGCGAGAGCTTGCAGAGGCGGCCGGCGAGGACTCCGGCGAGGATGACTCCGAGGACACCGGCGCCACGCGCACCCGCAGGCGCAGCCGTCGCGGCGGCCGCGGCCGATCGCGCTCCGGCGGGCGCAACACCGGTCCACTGGAGGGCACCTTCGACCATGGCGAGGAGGGCTACGGCCTGTGGCTCGACCCGGCCATCCAGGACAACCCGATCTACGCCGAGCACTGGGCCGGGCACCGACCGATCGAGGTCGAGGTCGAGGAGGACCGCATCGTCATCCGTCGCGCCGGTGACGAGGACTAGCCAGCTGTGATCGCAACGGGCGTTTCCCACGCCCGCTGTGTCTCCGACACCTACGCCTCGGAAAGCGTGCGTCGGCCTCCCGCGTAGTCCGACGCCTCGCGCAGGTAGCGGGCGAATGCAGTGTCCACCACGACGCCGGCATCCCACGCCCATGGGTCCTCCGGAGCAGCTTTCATCGCCAGCTGCAGGCACCACATCGTGCCCCCGTCGTAGAGGTCCACGAGCTCCTGTGTGGAGAAGCGTCCTCCCAGCCGACGGCGCAGCTCGGCTACCAGCGCAGCGATGACTCGCTCCAGCAGCGCGCTCCGCTGCTCCGGGGATGCCTGCAGCCGGCGCTCGCCCTGTTGCCACTGGTAGATCGCCGTCTCGAACGACACGAAGCGAGGCTAGCAGCGGGCGCTCGCCGTCAACCGAGCCTGGCAGATTCGCCCGCAACGGTGCTCAGTTTTCCGGCAGTCCGGTGATCACGTAAGGCTGCTCGCCCTGTTTCATCATGCCCAGCTGGCGGGCCTCCGCTTCAAGCGTTCCCGGCGCCGTCAGCGCTTGGTGCTGTCGGACCAGCTGGGAGTGTTCGCGTTCCATGCTCGCCACAGTCGCGCTGTCGCGGTGGGACTGGCGCCACGTGGAGAGCATGTGCAGGCCTGCGCTCGCGTACAGGTACACGAGCGCCACGAGCACGCACAGCATCGCCATGCGCCCGATGCGGTCCCAGCGCACGCGAGCCACCGGATGGCGGCTCGAACGGCGTGCTGGCGAGGCTGAGAGCGCGGGCATCGTCCGTCCCGATTCGCTGCCCGCAGCGATCCTCCTGCAGTCAGCTGCTGCGGGCGGCGCGAAACGCGTCGCGGCCGGGGAACTGCGCCCTGGCGCCCAGCTGCTCCTCGATGCGCAGCAGCTGGTTGTACTTCGCCACGCGGTCCGAGCGCGAAGGGGCGCCCGTCTTGATCTGCCCGCAGCCGGTGGCCACTGCCAGATCGGCGATCGTGACGTCCTCCGTCTCACCCGAGCGGTGGCTCATGACCGCCGTGTAGCCTGCCTCGCGAGCCATCGCGATCGCCTGCAGCGTCTCCGTGAGCGTTCCAATCTGGTTGACCTTGATCAGGATCGAGTTGGCCACGCCCGCCTCGATGCCGCGGCGTAGGCGCTCGGTGTTCGTCACGAACACGTCGTCGCCCACCAGTTGCACCTGGGAGCCGAGACGCTGCGTGAGCGTCGCCCAGCCGTCCCAGTCCTCCTCGTCCATGCCGTCCTCGATCGACACGATCGGATAGCTACCAGCCAACTGCGCCCAGTAGTCCGTCAGCTCGGCCGCGCTCAGGGAGCGACCCTCGTGCTCGAGCACGTAGGAGCCGTCGCGGTAGATCTCGCTGGCGGCGGGGTCCAGCGCAATCGCTACATCCTCACCCGGCCGGTAGCCGGCGGCCTCGATGCCCGTCACCAGCACCTTCAGCGCCTCCTCGTTGGAGCTCAGGTCGGGCGCGAAGCCGCCCTCGTCGCCCACAGCCGTCCCCAGCCCGCGCTCGTGCAGCGTGCCTTTCAGCGCGTGGAACACCTCAGCGCCCATGCGCAGGCACTGCGAGAAGCTCTCCGCGCCCAGTGGCACGATCATGAACTCCTGGAAGTCGACTTTGTTGTCCGCGTGCGCACCGCCGTTCAGGACGTTCATCATCGGCACCGGCAACACGCTCGCCTCCTCGCCGCCGAGGAAGCGCCACAGCGGCAGGCCCTCCTCCGCTGCCTGCGCGTGCGCGGCGGCCAGCGACACACCCAGTACCGCGTTGGCGCCAAGCCGGGACTTGTTGGGAGTGCCGTCCAACGCGATCAGCGCGCCGTCCAGGGCCTCCTGGTCGGAGGCATCCATCCCAGCGATCTCACGCGCGATCTCACCGTCCACGTTGGCCACGGCCTGCGTTACGCCCTTACCGCCCCAATCGCTGCCACCGTCGCGCAGCTCCGTCGCCTCGAACTCACCCGTAGAGGCCCCTGAGGGCACCGCAGCACGACCCTGTGCACCCGAGGCGAGGGTGACCTCCACCTCGACCGTGGGGTTACCCCGGCTGTCGAGGATCTGGCGCGCGTGAATTCGCTCGATCTGGCTCATGCGTCAGGCGCGCCGGCGCAGAGGCCTATTCGGCAGTTTTGGACGTGCTCGAGGTCGAGCTCGTCTTGGGCGCTTTGTAGCCCTTGCAGTCCGCGACCAGGTAGCCCGAGCGGCATTCCGTTTTCGCCTGCCAGCGCTTTTTGAATTCTTTTGTGAATTTGCTGAGCGCCGACTGCTCGCCGGTGGAGATCAGCTGCTCTTTGATCGTCGCCTTCACCTTCGACAACGGCTGCTGCGTGCCGGCAGTGGTGCTGAGAACCTCGAACACGTAGTAACCGAACGGCGTCTTCACCGGGCCGCTGAGCACGTTCTTGGCGGTGGAGAAGATCGCTTCGCTCAGCGCCTTCTCCTCCTCGCCCGCGACCACTTCCTTCAAGAGGCCGCCGTTGGCCTTGCTGGTTGGGTCGATCGACACAGCCTTTGCCACGCTCGAGAAGCTCTTGCCGGATTCGACTTCCTTCTTCGCGCTGCTCGCCTGAGCTTCCGTCTTCGTCAGGATGATCTCAACGTCGCGCTTTTCAGGCGTGCCGTACTTGGACTTGTTTTCGTTGTAGTACTTGGTGATCTGCGCTTCGGTGACTTTGCTCTTCTCCTTGATGATCTTTTTCTCGATTTTCTGGGAGAGCAGGTTCAGCTTCACGCGCAGCAGCAGATCGGAGGTCGTCTGGCCAGAGGTGGCCAGGAATTTTTCGAATTCGGAGGCTTTCGGGAACTCCTGCGTCTTGATTTTCGCGAATTCCTTCTTGACTTCCGCGTCGCTCAGATTCACGCCCAGTGACTTTGCTTCGCCGAGCACCCACTGCGAGGAGATCAGAAATCCGAGGACCTCGCTCTGCAGGGATTTGTACTCGGTCGCGCACTCCGACTTCAGCTCCTTGGTGGTGGGAGCTTTCTGACCTTTGGCCGGTTTCGCGGTGGTCTTCGCCAGATGTGCGACGCAGGCGGTGTAGTCCGGCGGTTCCGGAACGACCGCCTTTTCGGTCGTTCCAGTGGAACTGGACGCCGAAGCCACTTTCATCCAGTGGTCGAACGCTTCCTTGGTGAGCGGGGTACCCGCAACCTGCACCACGGCGTTGCCGGGGATGCCACCGCACGCCGAAAGCCCGACGAGGGCAAACAAAACGGCGCCAAGCGCCGAGAGGGACCTGAGAGGCTTTGACACGACGGCGGGCACTTTAGCGGAAAGCAGATGTGTTGTGCTTAAGAAGCGGATAACGACTTCCTAAGCGGCTTCGCGCACCACCGCCAGGAGCGCGTCCGCCGCTCGCACAACGCTGGGGAATCGCTCGCTCCCGTCCTTTGGAACCCGCATGGAAACTTGCGAACGGCCCGATTCGTACAGCGCTCCCGGCAGCTCCTCGCGTAGACGCTTCGCGCGCACGGAATCCAGCTCGATCGGCGCCACCGCCAGACGATCGCCGCGGAAGCTGACCGTGCGCGCCCCCGCCTGACCGAACTTGATGCGCGCGCGCTGCAGCGCCAGGAGGTTCTCCACGGGCTCCGGCACTGGGCCGAAGCGGTCCTCGAGCTCCTCGCGCAGCTGCTCCACATCGGCGACCTCCAGCGCACCCGCCACGCGCCGGTGCACCTCGATCTTCGCCTGCTCGTAGGGGATGTAGCTGGCCGGCACGTACGCGTCCACGTTCACGTCCAAGCGCACCGGCTCGGCCCGCTCAGACTCCTCCTCGCCCTCCTCGAGCGCCTCCGCCGCGCGCACCGCCTCGTCGAGCATCTGCATGTACAGCTCGAAGCCCAGCGCCGCCACGTGCCCCGACTGCTCATCCCCCAGCAGGTTGCCCGCACCGCGGATCTCCAGGTCGCGCATAGCGATCTTGAAGCCCGCGCCCAGCTCCGTGTAGTCCGACAGTGCGGACAGGCGCTGCGCGGCCTCCGGAGTGAGGGCCGCGGCCGAGTCATACAGCAGGTACGCATACGCGCGCTCGCGGCTGCGGCCCACGCGTCCGCGAATCTGGTAGAGCTGCGCCAGGCCGAAGGCGTCTGAGTGCTCCACGATCAGCGTGTTCGCCTGCGGGATATCGATGCCGGACTCGATGATCGACGTGCACACCAGCACGTCAGCGCCGCCGCGTAGGTAGTCCATCATCACCTCCTCCAGCTCACCGTCGCCCATCTGCCCGTGCGCCACCACGAAGCGCACACCCGGGCACAGCGCGCGCAGGCGCTCCGCCGTCTCCTCAATCGAGTCCACGCGGTTGTGCAGGAAGAACGCCTGGCCGCCGCGCGCGTGCTCGCGCTCGATCGCCCGCTTGACCAGCTCCTCCTCGTACTCGCCCACATATGTGCGCACCGGCCGCCTGCCCTCCGGCGGCGTCTCGATCACCGAGATGTCCCGCAGCCCCGCCAGCGACATCTGCAGCGTGCGCGGGATCGGCGTCGCCGACATCGAGATCACATCCACCTTCAGCTTCATCTGACGCAGCAGCTCCTTCTGCTTGACGCCAAAGCGCTGCTCCTCATCCACGATCAAGAGGCCCAGGTCCTTCGCGCGCACGTCTCGCGAGAGCACGCGATGGGTGCCGATCAGAATGTCCACGGCGCCGCTTGAGAACCCTGCGAGCGCAGCCTTCTGCTCGGCCGAGGAGCGAAAACGCGAGACGTGCTCGACCGTGAACGGGTAGTCGGCGAGACGCTCGGAGAAGGTGCCGTAGTGCTGTTGGGCGAGGATCGTGGTGGGCACCAGCATCAGCACCTGCTTGCCATCGCCGGCGGCCTTGAAAGCGGCCCGCA
>DATBZG010000091.1:0-6328 GCA_036513335.1 Solirubrobacteraceae bacterium
CCACTGCCACAATCCCGCCGTGCTCCGCCGCGCCATCGACATCGTGGTCTCAGCGACCGCCCTCGCGTTCGCCTCGCCGATCCTCGTCGTCGCGGCCTTCGCGATCCGCCTGGAGTCGCGGGGACCGATCATCTACCGCCAACGCCGCAGCGGCCTGAACGGCAACGAGTTCGACGTGCTGAAGCTGCGCACGATGGTGGACGGCGCTGAGCACAAAGGCGCGGGCCTTGCGATCAACGAGAACGACTCGCGGATCACGCGCGTGGGCGCGTTCCTGCGCCGCACGTCACTGGACGAGCTACCGAACCTGGTGAACGTGCTGCGCGGGGAGATGTCGCTGATCGGGCCGCGCCCGACGCTGCCGGTGCAGGTGGCGCAGTACACAGAGCGCGAGCGCGGGCGCCTGGCGATCAAGCCGGGCATCACCGGCTGGGCGCAGGTGAATGGCCGCGCGTCGCTGCCGTGGTCGGAGCGGATCGAGCTCGATCTGTACTACATCGAGCACCGCTCGCCGGCGCTGGACGCGCAGATCCTCAGGCGCACGGTGTCGATGGTGCTCGGCGGCTCAGACCTTTACAAGGGCGCCGCGGGCGGCTGGGAGGGCGAGCTGTGAGCGGACCGGTGAGAACCCCACCGCCGCCTCCTGGAGACCGCCCGGCGATCCTGCTGACGGGTACGGGCAAGCGCTACGACATCGTTTCGTGCTTCGCGGCGCTGACGTTGACGATCGCGGCGGACCCCTCGCCCCTGGCCCCCGCGCAGTACGCGGCGCACGTACGCGCCGCGGTGCCGCGCATGGACGACCCCGAATACGTGCCTGCGCTGCAGGGGCTGTGCGAGGAGCACGGGGTCGGTGCGGTCCTGCCGCTGACGGATCTGGATATAGAGATTCTGGCTCGCGCGTCAGAGGTTGGACGCCTTCCCGCCCTCGTACCCTCTGCGGAGGTGGCCCGCGCCACGTACGACAAGTACGAGACCCACCTGCTGCTGGGTCGGCTGGGGCTGCCCTCGCCGCCGACGCTGCTGCCGGATGACGACCTGAGCGTGCTCGAATACCCGGTGATGGTGAAGCCGCGCCAGGGTTCGGGCGCGCGCTCGATCCACCTGGCGCACAGTCCCGCGCAGGCGCGCTTCATCATCGACTACGTCGAGCGGGCGCCCGGCGGCACGCGCCCCAGGAATCAGCCGGAGCCGGAGCCGGTGATGGTGCAGCGCGCGATGGGCGGTGAGGAGCTGTCGATCGACTGCCTGGGCGATCGCGACGGGCGCTGCCTGAACGCGATCCCGCGCACGATGCTCGAGTCGCGCGGCGGCGAGTCGATCAAGGGCCAGGTGATCCACGACGAGGAGCTGGTCGATCTGGGGCGGCGGGTGATGGAGGCGCTGGCCGTGCGCGGCCCGGCGACGATCCAGGTGTTCCGCGACCCGGACATCGGCGTGGCGATCACGGACGTGAACACGCGCTTCGGCGGCGCGTTCCCGGCGCCTGTGTACGGCGCGCTGCCGGGGCGCTCCTATCCGGAGCTGATCGTGCGCATGGCGGCCGGTGAGCAGGTGCAGCCGCACGTGGGCCAGTTCCGCGACGGGATCACGTTCACGCGTTACTACTGGCAGCTCGAGCTGGACGAGGCCCTGCAACCGACGGGTCGCGACATCGTGTAGGGCTAGAATTCGCGCCAGTGGCCACGACGCTCGTCGATTCTCCGCCGGCCCTCGAGAACGGCCAGGCGCCGCCCAACGGCTCCGCCGGTTCCCCGCCCGAGCCTGGACCCGCCGCGGGCTCGCAGCCGCCGCAGCCGACGGCCGAGCGCAACTGCGCCAAGTGCGGTGCGCCGATGGTGCCCGGCCAGGACTGGTGCCTGTCGTGCGGCGCTGGCGCTCCAGACAGTCTGGACACGCCCGGCTGGCGCTCGAGCGCCGCAATCCTCGCCGCCGTGGCGATCCTCGTGTTGGCGGCCGCCGGCGCCGGCTACGCGGCGCTCAGCAAAGGCTCACCCAAGCCGCGCACGGTGACCACCACCGTCGCGCAGGTCGCGCCGCCGGTCACAACCACCACGCCGGCCACGACCACGCCGATCGCTCCAGGCGGCACGGCGACGACGCCCGTGGCGAAAGCTTCGCTGCCGCTGGGCGCCGGCAAACCGCCGAAGATTCCGCTCACGGCGGTCACTCCCAAAGCCTCTGAAAAATCGACCGCCACGACGGAAACCAAAACGACGCCGACGACGACCACGCCCGCGACGACTACGACGGGCTCGAGCGGCGAAGGCGCGAGCGAAGAACAGCAGAGCGCGATCGTCCTGGACACGAACGCGGCGAGCACCTACGACCCCTACAACTACCCCGCCGCCTGGTTCGGCGACCCGAGCCTGACGATCGACGGCGACCACTCCACCGCGTGGACGGCGCAGATCAACCCGGAAGCGGCGCCCAAGCTGGCGGAGGGTCTGCTGATCGATCTGAAGGCCAAGCAGAAGGTCGCGGTGCTCGAGCTGATCACCTCCACGCCCGGCATGACCGTGCAGATCTACGGCGCCAACGGCCAAACCGTGCCCGAATCGATCACCGATCCCGCGTGGGTGCCGCTGAGCTCGCAACGGCTGGTGAAGAAGAAGCACACGCGCTTCAAGCTGCGCGACGCGAAGAAGGAGTTCACCTACGTCACGCTCTGGATCAGCAAGGCGCCCGCGTCGTCGGTCGGGACGGCCACCGCACCGGGGCACGTGGACGTCAACGAAGTCGAACTGTTCCCGCCGAAGAGCTGAGCGTCTAAGTGCGCTGAGCGCGTGAGCGCTTCGCGGGCGCGCGTTTCGCAGCCGGCGCCTTGGCGGCTGTGACTTTGCGTGTGCTCGCCGCGGCTTTGGGCTTCGCGCGTCGCAGCGGCTCCCCCCACACCTCGTCGAGGAACGCGGCGATCTCGCCGGTCAGCCGCTCGGGGTGCATGCGCAGCTCGGTCAGCGAGTTCGCCTGCAGCAGCCGCGCGTTGGGCATCTCCTTGGCGAGCATGCCCGCGTCGGAGAACGGGTGCACGGGGTCGCGCGGGTGCCCGAGCACGAGCGCGGGCACGGTGAAGGTGCGCCGCTCCTCGCGCGGCGGCGCGATGCGTCCGAAGAACAGTCCCTGCAGCAACGCGCCTCCCGGTCCCGGCTCCTGGCGCACGAGATCGAGCATCACGTTTCCGTAGTGAGGCAGCAGGCGCCGCGGGATCGCGCGCGTGACGCTCGACAGGAGCTTCATCGCGGGCTCACCGAACGTGAGCGCGACGAGCAGCGGCGTGAACGTCAGCGCGCTCCACAGCAGGCCGTTGTCGAGCACCGGCATCTCGATCACCATGCCGCGCAGCCGTTGCGGGTTGTGCGCCGCGATCTCCAGCGCCACGTTCGCGCCCAGCGAAGTGCCCATCACGACCGCTTCTGGGATCTGCAGGTGGTCCATCAGCGCCACCACCTGCTCGGCGGATTTGGCCATCGAGTAGCGCCACATGTCGCGCGGCCGGTCTGACTGCCCGTGCCCGAGCAGGTCCATCGTGATCGCGCGGTTGCCACGCGCGGCCAGGTCTTCCGCCAGCGGCCGGTCCATTTCCTGGGAGAGCAGCAGGCCGTGCAGCAGGATCAGCGGGCGCCCCGCTCCCGGCGCGCTGCGCGCGGTGCGACCGCGTGCACCCGTGGCGGTGAGCGCAGCGGGCCCGCCACCGAACTCGGTGTATGCGAGGCGCTGTCCATCGAAATCGAACGACGGCATCTGTCAACCCTACTACTCCCCCGCCGTGGAC
Organism: Solirubrobacteraceae bacterium; assembly: GCA_036513335.1. Classification (GTDB taxonomy): domain Bacteria; phylum Actinomycetota; class Thermoleophilia; order Solirubrobacterales; family Solirubrobacteraceae; genus Palsa-744. The sequence continues at coordinate 3,773 of DATBZG010000091.1, forward strand.
TGGCTGGCTGGCCAAACGCGCTAGCTTTTGCGCTGGACCCGATCCGCTGAACTGGAGGAGTACTCACATGGCCAAGCAGCCCCGCATCCTCGCCGGACAGACGGCGCTCATCACCGGCGCCGCGCGCGGCATCGGCCGTGTCACCGCGGAGACACTCGTGCGCCGCGGCGTGCGCGTGGCGATTGGCGACCTCGACTTCCAGGCAGCCTCCGCGGCGGCGGACGAGCTCGGCCCGAGCACGGTCGCGCTGGCGCTGGACGTCACCGACCGCGCGTCCTTCACGGCATGTGTGGATGGCGCGGAAGAGCAGCTCGGGCCGGTGGACATCCTGATCAACAACGCGGGCATCATGCCGATCGGGCCGTTCATCGACGAGGACGACGCGACCGCACGGCGGATCATCGACATCAACCTCCACGGCGTGATCCTGGGCATGAAGCTGGTCCTGCCGCGGATGATCGCGCGCGGCTCCGGGCACGTGATCAACGTCGCCTCGCAGGCCGGCAAGTACGGCTTCCCCGGCGGCGCCACCTACTGCGCGAGCAAGGCGGCGGTGATCAACCTGAGCAGGGCGGTGCACAAGGAACTGCGCGGGACGGGCGTGGAGCTCTCGACCGTGAGCCCGGTGGCGGTGAACACGGAACTCGGCCTCGGCCTATCCGAGCCGCGCCAGCGCCAGTTCCGCAAGATCGAGCCCCAGCAGGTGGCGGACGCGATCGTGGAGACGCTGGAGGTACCCAAGTTCGACGTGCACGTACCCAAGCAGCTGGCGATCAGCGAGCGCGTCTCCGCGCTGCTGCCGCTGTCCGTGCAGGAGGGTCTCTCGCGCGTCTCGCGCGCGGACGCGGTGCTCTCGCAGGTGGACACCGCCGCGCGCGCCGGCTACGAGCTGCGCGCTGCCCACTCAGAGCCGGCGCTCGACGCCGCTCCGGAGCAGGCGCAGCTGGCGCAGACGACAGGAGACTGACCCGCGGCGCCTGCACCGGCCGGCGCGCCTCGTGTCGCGGCGGCGTGCCCTCAGCCCGCGGTGAGCCAGTCGGCGATCAGCTCGCCGATCAGAGGGCCCTGGTCCTCCTGCAGGAAGTGGCTGGCGTTCTCGATCGTGCGCGGGGCGGGACGTCCGATCGCCTCGGCGAAGCGCTCGCCGGTGGACAGCGGCAGCACCGGGTCGGCGTCGGCCCACAGGATCAGCGTCGGACGGCGGTCCTCGCGCAGAGCTGCCTGCACGCGCTGGCCTGCCTCCGCGCCGGGTGCGTCGGGTGCGCGTGGGATCAGCAGCGGGAAGGCGCGCGCGCCGGCCTTGGACGCGGCGTCGGGGTAGGGCGCGTCGTACGCCGCGATCACCTCGTCGCCCGGGTCGGTCTTGCAGGCGCCACGCACGAGGAAGCCTATGGGCAGATCCTCCGTGCGCTCGACGAAGTCGCGGAAGGCCGTCCACGCGTCGCTCATGCGCTGGTGGCCGGTGAACAGGCCGGTGTCGAGGATCACCAGGCGCTCGATGCGCTCGGGGTGCTCGACCGCCAGGCGCAGCCCGATCGGGCCGCCCCAGTCGTGCACGACGGCGGTGGCGCCACGCACGTCGAGATCCTCCAGCAGCGTGGCCGCGAGCTCGACGTGGCGGTCATAGCTGTAGAAGCCGATGTCGGTGGGCTTGTCCGAGCGCCCGAAGCCGGCGAGGTCTGGCGCCAGGCAGCGAAAGCCGGCATCGCGCACGGGCGGGATCACCTTGCGCCACAGAAACGACCAGGTGGGCTCGCCGTGGAAGAAGATCACGGGGCTGCCCTCGCCCTCGTCGAGGTGCGCCAGGCGCAGCCCGTCGACCTCGCGGTAATGCGAGTCGAAGGGAAAGTCTGGGAGCCCCTCCAGCGCCTCCTCGGGTGTACGCACGACCTCAGTCATCGCGTGAGGAGCATAACCCCGCGCGGGCTCGGCTAGGGCCTGGCTCCCCTGCCCGGCCTGCTCGAGCGCATCGCGGGCCGCCGGGAGGCACAGGAGCGGACAGGCAACCGCTGCGCTCCCATCCTGCTCCTCGAGGAGCGCACGGCGCTCGAGGGATCGCGCGCGAGAATCGATTGGGTGCGCGCCCACCCCGCGTAGCCGCGGCGGAAGGCGGCCGACTCGGCGGCCGCAAGGCTTTCGGCGAGCATCCGCTCAGAGCTTTCGTCGGCGCTCGCGGCAACGCGGCCGAGCGCGATCGCGAGCGCGGCACTGAACCCCAACGCGCCAAGCGCTGAAGCGATGATGATGGCCACTCAAACCACCCCCTTCTGCTCCCTACATTGATCCCCGCGAGGACACTCGCACACCTTTCGGACGGGCGTCCAGGCCCCAACGTGCGAACACCCCGCTAACACCGTAGGTTTCTGCGTGGCAGACCTCAGTTCCTTCACGATAATCAGTGGAAACGGCGACAGAAGGGAATCGTGCAATGGACGTTCTCGACAGACTCGATCAGGCACGCGGCGCGGTGAACGTGCTCGAGCACCCGTTCTACGTGCGCTGGAGCGCCGGTGAGCTGAGCGCCGAGGAGCTCGGCCGCTACGCGGGCGAGTACCG
>DATBZG010000092.1:0-4321 GCA_036513335.1 Solirubrobacteraceae bacterium
CCCACCTCCTCGGCGACCTGACGCAGCGCGACCTCGCGCAGGGCCGAGAGGTTCTCGATCTTGAAGAAGTTGTTCAGAGCGGCGTCGATGCGCTCGGCGGGATAGACCTTGCCGGCCCGCAGCCGGTCGAGCAGCGCCTCGGGCGTGAGGTCGATCAGCACGACTTCGTCGGCGCGCCCGAGGATCGCGTCGGGAATCGTCTCGCGTACACGCACGCCGCTGAGCTCGGTGATGTGGTCGTTGAGGGACTCGAGGTGCTGGACGTTGAGCGTGGAGAGCACGTCGATGCCGCTCTCCAGCACGGCCTCCACGTCCTCGTAGCGCTTGGCGTGCTCGCTCCCCGGGGCGTTGGCGTGCGCAAGCTCGTCGATCAGGCACAGCTCCGGCCTCCTCGCGACGATCCCATCCAGATCCATCTCTTCGATGACGGTGTCGCGATAGCGCATCCGCCTGCGGGGAATCACCGCGAGGCCGTCGGCGAGGCCGGCCGTCTCAGCGCGCCCGTGGGACTCGAGCAGGCCGATCACGACGTCGTGGCCCGCCTCCTGCTCAGCGTGACCCTCGAGCAGCATGCGGTAGGTCTTGCCGACGCCGGCGGCCATCCCGATGAAGACCTTCAGGCGACCACGCCTGTGTTCGTCGGGCACAGCCATCGCCGTCGCTCGCGTGCGCGTCGCCAGCGAGGCGCGCGCCGCTCATCCTCCGAGGAGGTTGTGGACGATCAGGTCGATCAGCTTGATGCCGATGAAGGGCGCAATGATCCCGCCGAGGCCGTAGATCAGGAGGTTGCGGCGCAGCAGCGCGCTCGCGCCGATCGGCCGGTAGCGCACGCCGCGCAGCGACAGCGGGATCAACAGCGGGATCACGACCGCGTTGAAGATGATCGCCGAGACGATCGCCGACTGGGGGGTGCCGAGGTCCATGATGTTGAGCACGTGCAGGGGGCCCTTCCCGCCCGCGCCTGTGGCATAAGTCGAGATGAACACCGCGGGCAGGATCGCGAAGTACTTGGCGATGTCGTTGGCGATCGAGAAGGTGGTAAGTGCCCCGCGCGTGATCAGCAGTTGCTTGCCCACCTCGACGATCTCGATCAGCTTCGTCGGGTTGGAGTCGAGGTCGACCATGTTGCCCGCCTCACGCGCCGCCTGCGTGCCCGTGTTCATGGCCACGCCGACATCGGCCTGCGCCAGCGCGGGCGCGTCGTTGGTGCCGTCACCGGTCATCGCCACGAGCCGCCCCTCGGCCTGCTCCTCGCGGATCAGCGCGAGCTTTCGCTCGGGGGTGGCTTCGGCGAGGAAGTCGTCCACGCCCGACTCCTCAGCGATCTTGGCGGCCGTCAGGCGGTTGTCGCCGGTCACCATCACCGTCCTGATGCCCATCGCGCGCAGTTGGTCGAAGCGGACCTTCATGCCCTCCTTGACAGTGTCCTTCAGGTAGATCACGCCGAGCACCTGGCTGTCGCGTGCGACCGCCAGGGGAGTGCCCCCCTCGCGCGCGATCCGGTCGAGCGCCTCCTGCAGCTCGGGCGGCGGAGAGCCTCCTTCCTCTCCGACGAAGGCGATGATCGCGTCACCCGCCCCCTTTCGCAACCGCTGTCCGTCCATGTCGATGCCGCTCATGCGCGTCTGTGCGGTGAACGGGACGAACTCGGCCTGCAGGGTGGCCATGTCGTGCTCGCGGATGCCATAGGTCTTGGCGAGCACAACGATCGAGCGGCCCTCGGGCGTCTCGTCGGCGAGCGAGGCGAGCTGCGCCACCTCCGCGAGCTCTGACTCAGCCACCCCGGGCATCGGCACGAATTCCGAGGCCAGCCGGTTGCCGATCGTGATCGTCCCCGTCTTGTCGAGCAGCAGCACGTCCACATCTCCGGAGGCCTCGACCGCGCGTCCGGAGAGCGCGAGGACGTTGCGTCGCACGAGGCGATCCATACCCGCGATCCCGATCGCCGAGAGCAGCGCGCCGATCGTCGTCGGGATCAGCGCCACGAGCAGCGCGATCAACGTCGTCTCGGAGATCGCAGTGCCGGCGAACAGGCCGAACGGGCGCAGCGTCGCGACGACGATCACGAAGATCAACGTGAGCGCCGCGAGCAGGATGTTGAGCGCGATCTCGTTGGGCGTCTTGCGGCGAGAGGCGCCCTCGACGAGCGAGATCATGCGGTCGAGGAAGGACTGGCCAGGCTCTTGGGTGATTTCCACGAGGATCTCATCCGAGGTCACGCGCGTGCCGCCGGTGACCGCGCTGCGATCGCCGCCGGACTCCCTGATCACGGGCGCCGACTCGCCGGTGATCGCCGACTCGTCCACCGTGGCGATGCCCTCGATCACGGTGCCGTCGCCTGGGATCAGCTCGCCGGCGGGCACGACCACGACGTCGCCGCGCGTGAGCTCGGCGGCCGCCTTGGTGGAGCCGTCGCGCATTTTCGCGACCGTCTCCTTGCGCATCGAGCGCAGCGTGTCGGCCTGCGCGCGCCCGCGACCCTCTGCGAACGCCTCCGCCATGTTCGCGAACACGACCGTCAGCCACAGCCAGATCGCGATCGTGAACGTGTACCAGGCGGGCTCGCTGCCGCCGAGCGACTTGCCACCGCCGAGCTGGATGAACCAGGTGATCGTCGTGATCAGCGCGCCGATCTCCACGACGAACATCACGGGGTTGCGGACCTGCACGCGCGGGTCGAGCTTCTTGAAGCTGTCGATCAGCGCGTGCACGACGATCTCGCGCTGGAACAGCGAGATCGCCTGTCGCTCGTGGGTGGCTGCCATCTGCGCGGACATCAGCGTTTCGCTCCTGTGACTCGGTCGAGTGCGAGGTTGAGCTCGAGCACGTTCACGCCTTCTTCTCCTGAGAAGCCGAGACCGCGACCCGAGGTGTACTTGGCGATCAGACCGTCAACCGTCGCCCGCGAGAGGCCGCGTACGGCGGCCACGCGGTAGGCCTGGATCCAGGCGTTCGCCTTCGAGATTTCGGGGTCGAGGCCTGACGCGGAGGTGTTGACCGCGTCGACCGGGATCTTCGCCACCGTCAAGCCGGGGTCGTACTCGGCCTTGGTGGCGGGGTTCTTGTTCAGTTCCAGGTAGGCCTTGATGTTTTCCGCGTCTGCTTCCTCGGTCTTGACGCTGTTAGGCCCGCGGTTTGAAAACGTGCTCGCCGCCGCGTTGTCGGCGCCGCCTTCGGTGGCCGAAGGTCGCGACTGGAAGTAGCGTGGGTCGGGCTCTGTGACGAGTTCGCCTTCCTTTTCCTCGGGCTTGCCGTTCTTGGCAATCACCGGAGAGGCGAAGCTCTGGCCGATGATCTTCGAGCCGACGAGCTTGCCGTCGAGGTGAATCTGCTGGCCGTTGGCGTCGCCCGGGAAGGCGACCTGGCTGACACCGGTGATCGCCAGCGGGTAGACGAGACCGAGCAGGATCGCGAAGACGACGACGGCCAGGACCGATGTGACTATGTCTCTCTGCCAGTTGCGCATCAGTAGAGGTGTCCGGTCAGGCCCTGGACGATCGGTCCGAGCAAGAGGGCGGGGAAGAACGTGAGCGCGCCCACGAGGATGATCACGCCGATCAGCAGCACCACGAACGTGCCGTTGTCGGTGCGCATCGTGCCGAGGCCGGCGGGGGTGACGCGCTTGCCGGCGAGTGCGCCCGCGACCGCGAGCGCGAACAGGATCGGTGCGTAGCGCGCGAGCAGCATGTCGAAGCCGCCGAGCACGTCGGCGAAGGCGATCCCGTGAGCGCCGAGGTTACCGGCGTTGGGCTGGATGAAGCCGGTGTAGCCGGCGAAGGCGGAGCCGTTGTTGTTCGCCTGTGAGAGGTAGGCGTAGAAGGTCTCCGAGAACGCCTGCGGCGTGTGCACGCCGAGCTTCGCGGAGGTCGCCACTTCGGAGATCGACGCGCGGCCCGCCTTGCTGGCGGTCGCCAGCGCCGTGCAGAAGAGCGCCGCCAGCGGCGTGATCAGGATGCCTAGGCCGGCGAGCTTTATCTCCCTCGCCTCCAGCTTCTTGCCGAGCCACTCAGGCGTGCGCCCGACCATCAGCCCGCCGAGGAACACGGCGATCAGCACGTACAGCAGGATCGAGTAGAGACCGGTGCCGACGCCGCCGAAAATCACCTCGCTCGCCGAGAGGTTGGCGAAGGGCACAGCTCCACCGATTCCCGTGAAGGACTCGATCGCGCTGTTGACCGCGCCGCACGAGGTGACGGTCGTGATCACGTCGAACAGCGCCGATCCGGCGATGCCGAAGCGCTGCTCCTTGCCTTCCATGTTGCCGCCGCCCGAACCGGAGATCACACCCGTGTGCAGGCCGGCGGCGTGTTGCGCGGGGGAG
>DATBZG010000093.1:0-65997 GCA_036513335.1 Solirubrobacteraceae bacterium
TTTTGCTGTCGCGGCAAGCTGTACCGCACATCGCGAACGAGCTGGTTCAGCTGACGTCCCGGCGCGCGACCAGCGACAGGCCTATCGCCGCAAGCACGACCACCCATGCAACCAGCACAAGGCCGCCGGCGGCAGGCGAAAGCAGGTGTTCGGTCTTCAGCCCGATCAGCGCGTCCTGTGCGCGCGTCGGCGTGAAGCGACCGACCGACGGGACCAGGCCGAACAGGAGGTTGTCAACGATGAAGCCCCAAGCGAGCAGGCCGATTACCGCGCCGACCTGGTTGCGCACGATCGCGCCGAAGCCCACGCCAAGCGCCGCCCACAGGGCGGTTGCAGCGAGCGTCCCCAGCAGCAGCAGCGCGACTTCGCCGCCGCTCAACACAAACGTGATGCCCCGCGCATCGATGATCAGATAGCCGATCGCGAAGCCTACGCCCTCGCCGACAACGCCGAACACGAGGCCCGCAAGCAGGCCCGCGATCAGCTTCGCGGCGAGCACACGCGAGCGCACGGGCGTGAACAGGAACGTCGGGCGGATCGTGCCGAAGCGAAACTCGCTGGTCACCAACAGCACCCCTGCAAGCGCCGAGAAGATCCCCGCAAGGCTGCCCAAGCTGAGCGTCGTGCGCTGGTCTTCGGTCGTGGACAGGCCGCTGATTTTGCTTAGCAGCCCCGTCAGCAGCGCAAACAGCAGGATCAGCGCGATCATCCCCAGCACCAAGCCAAGCGTGGTGCGCGTCGAGCGCACCTTCAAGAGCTCTGCTTTGACCTGTGCGATCACGGCTTCGCCTCGGGGGGGACGGCGGCGCTCGGGGTCCCACCGCTGACAGCGCTGCCGTCTCCACCGGTCAGCTCGAGGAATATCTGCTCCAGCGAGGAGCCTTCCGTGACGAGCTCATGCACCGGCACCCCTGCAGCGAGCGCGACGTCGCCGACGTGCTCGCTGGTGGTGCCATGCACGAGCAGCACATGCTCGTTGCTTGCCGTTGTCTGCAGCTGCTCGCGCTCGAGCGCTTGGCGCAGCTGCTCGACGCCCGGCGTGCGCACGCGCACCGCACCGCCGACCTGCGCTGTCAGCTGCTCCAGCGAGGACTCCACAACGAGCCGCCCGCGGTTGATGATCAACACCTGGTCGACTGTCTGTGCGACCTCTGCCAGCACATGGCTCGAGATCAGCACGGTACGCCCTCCGGAGGCAAACGCGTGCAGGAAGTCACGCAACCAGCGCACGCCCTCGGGGTCAAGGCCGTTGGCAGGCTCGTCCAGTACCAGCAGCTCGGGATCGCCAAGCAGCGCCGCTGCAAGCCCCAGCCGCTGGCGCATGCCCAGCGAGTAGCCCTTCACGCGGCGTCTGGCAGCGTCCTTCAGTTCCACGAGCGCCAGCACCTCGTCGGTGCGCGAGTCGGGCAGGCCGGCAGCGAGACCGAGTGTGCGCAGATGGTCGCGACCCGAGCGGCCAGGGTGGAAGTCAGTGGCCTCGAGCACCGCGCCAATCCGCAGCGCCGGCTGTTGCAGCTGCGCATAGAGCTGATCGAACACGAGCGCGCGGCCACTCGTCGGCACCGCCAAGCCGAGCAGCATCCGCAGCGTCGTCGTCTTGCCCGCGCCGTTGGGGCCCAGAAAGCCCGTGATCGTGCCGGCGGCGAGCTCGAACGACAGGTCCTCGACTGCTGTCAGCCTGCCAAAGCGCTTCGACAGCGACTCTGCGCGAACGATTGCCGTCACGCGCTCATCGCTCTGCCGGGCGCCAGCTCAAGCGCGGATCGCCTTGCCCCGCCAGCCACGCGCACATCGCTTTGCCCGCAGGCAGCAATCGTTCACGCTGGCAGAGTAGTTCACGCATCGGCATCATCAGCTCGCGCCGCCACGGCGCTCGCCGCCTAACCGGTGCGCGTAATCAACACAGAGGACTTCGAGTGCGCGACCACAGCGGAGGCGACGCTCCCCAGCAGATGTCCCGCGATGCCACTGCGACGATGAGAGCCGAGCACAATGAGGCTCGCGCTGTGCTCTTCGGCAACGCCCACGATCCCCTTCCAGGTGGGCGCCGCCTGGATCGCGATGCTCTGCGGGCGAAACCCCGCCTTCTCAGCCAGCGACGCTCCATGCGCAGCGGTCTGCTCCGCGGCGCTCCGTACCTCCGTGGCCTCAGCAGCGTCGAAGTGCTGCACACCGGTCGGCACGAACCCGACATCGTCCGTCTGCCACACGCAGACGACCAGAGCATCGCGTCCGCGCGTGACCTGACGGGCGGCGTCCTCGATCGCCAGCCTTGCCAACTCGGAGCCGTCGTAGGCGAGGATCACCGGCCCGGCTGGGTCGGCAGCGCTTCCGGCGCTCGACTCGCTCGATGCCATGTCAGTTGACGCCCTCGGTCACTGGTTGCGCGCCGCCGTGGCCCCGACGGACTCTCGCCAGCAACGGCGGCGAGTACCACGCGGGGCACTCGCCCGCCACGAAGCGGTCGATGTCGGGAGTCTGCGGGCGTGCGCCGCCGAGCGCGTAGATCGCGACGCCGCCGGCGGCACCGGCGAGAGCGATCCCGAGGCCGATCCACAGGGCGATGCCCGTGCCGGCATCGAGGTTGCCACCGACGGTCGCGGCGAGGTGGGCGAAGATGGGCGCGATCATAAACGCGGCCACGGCCCGCATCAGCTCGACGATCGCGAACACGCGCTGGAGGCTCGCCGAGGGCAACGAGAAGCCGGCCACGAACAGAGCGGGCGCGACCGTCGCGCCAAGACCGATCCCGGTTAGCCCCGAGCCGATGAGAGTTGCTGCCTGACTCGAGGGCACATCGATGCGGAAGACTGCGATCCCAGCCGCGAGGAAAACCATGCCGGCCAACGGGAGGTAGTGGATCGCACGCCTGACGACGACCACGCCAAGCAGGTACGCGGTGATCACCGCACCCGCTACCTCCGGCAGATAGAGCAGGCCCACGTGAAGCGGTCCGTAGCGTCCTGCGAGCACACCTGCGGTCAGCGCGGTCGCCGACACCGAAGCGGCCGCCGCGCACAGCGCCACAACGATGCCCGCCACAGGCATCGTGCTGGACAGCATCGCGCGGATCGTCAACAGCGGCCGCTTCGCGCGGTACTGATAGACGATCAGGACGACGATCGTTGCCAGACCGCCGAGCAGGGGCGCGATCGTCTCGCCGTCGAGAAACGGATGGGTCAGAAGCTCCGAGGCGCCGAAGAACGCAGCCACGCAGCCGACGGCTGCCAGCCCGATCGCCGGTAGGTCGCGGGGCGCGTCAGGGTTGGCCGGCGGCGCATCGTCGAACGTCAGCACGGACAGGACCAGCGCGCTGGCTGCGACCCCGGCGATGATCCAGAACAGTGGTCGCCATGCGTGCGACTGCGCCTGCAGCCCGCCGATCGCCGGGCCAAGAGCCACCGCGCCGAAGATGCAGAGGTTCATGATCATCGCCGTGGTGTGCAGCTTGCTTGACGGAAAGCCTGTCACCAGCGGCGGCACGGCCGAGATGAGCAGAAGGCTCGTACAAAGGCCCTGAAGCACATGACCCGCGATGTACATTCCCGGATCCTGCGCCGCCGCCGCCAGCACCGAGCCGATCACGAGCAGCGTGGCGTACACGATCAGCATCCTTCGCTGCGGCAGGTGCTGCGCGAACATGACCGCGAGCATCGTGCCCGCCGCATAGGCGGCATTGGCGAGGCCTGAGCTCAGACTCATCGTCTGCACGCTCGTGTGCAACTGCTTGGCGATGATCGGCGTCAGCGGCTGCAGTGCGGCGGACAACGCCAAGTAGGGAATCAGGGCGAACATCACCATCGCCGCGACCGCGGGATACCTACCGGCGAGGGCACCCTGTCGCATCAGCGACTACCGAAGATGTCAGGCGAGGACCTGCTTGTCATCTCGTCGCCGTTCTAGCAGGCCGCCCGCGTCGGACGGAGCGGCCCGCGCCCGGATCGCTGAGGCTAGGGATGTCCAGGCAGCGGATTTATCGTGTCGGCTTCCCAGGTCACGCTCTGGGTGTCCTGCACCTGGAGTGCCTCCAGCGGACCGTCCGCCAGCAGTGCCTCGATGGCGGCACCGCTACCGCCGACATACGTCGTCATCAGGTCGATATCGGTGCCGACACACCACACCTCGTCCGCAGGCCACCAGAGAAGTGGCGGGTCGACGCCGCAGAGCCTGCGCCGAGCGCCTGGCAGGTCGAAGTCTTCGATCGCGGCGACCGGACCGGTCAACAGATGCATCCGCCGGTGCGGTACCTGGAACGTCGCAGCGCTGTGGATCAGCCCGCGCAACGCGCCGAGCTCAGCGTCTGAGGCGTCGCGAGCCCGCTTGCGATCCTCCTCGGGGGTGTCGTCCGTGAAGAGGAACATCGGCATAGGGATGCCCCATCCGTCCCACACAGCAAAGAAGCCGAGACTCGGCATGGCGCTGTGCCCGGAGAGAATCGCCGCCAGGCGCTCCGCGACATCGCAGGGAATCCGACCGGTCGCGGGCTCGGTGTCCCACAGTCCCGGCTGTCTCGAGCGCTCCTTCCGCCACGAGCCTGTGAGCGAGCCCCACTCCGCCGCCGGGTGCATCACACGACCGTTGGCACTGGCGACCTCAGCCCAGCTTACGGCTGCCTCATCCGTGCCGCTCCCCCGCGCAGCGGGGTGGAACACCCGCGCGTAGGCCTCGAACACAGGCGGCACGATCGAGCCGACCGTATCGTCGAAGCCGCGCACCCCGGAGACGATCCAGGCGGCCGCGTTGGCGTCCGGCGAGGCACGGAGGCCCGGCGTGCTCACAACCCCGCTCCCACGTGCTTGGCCATTCGCCGGAGCGTAGCCTGCGCAGGATGGCCACAGAGCATCCACCGGTTCCAACTGAGAATCCTTTTCGCCCCATCGCCCCTCTTATCCACGATGACGACACCCCCCACGCGACCCCACGCCATGACTAGCCGAACCTCCCGCGATTGGCCGAGCGAGCAGGTCGTGAGCGCCGCCCAGCAGGGTGATCCGCGCGCGATCGCGCTGCTCGTGGACGCCTCGCACATGCACGTCCGCCGCTTCGCGCGCACGCTCTGCTCCACGCCTGAGGACGCCGAGGACGCGGCACAGGAGGCTCTGATCCTCCTCTACCGGAAGATCGGGACGCTACGCGCGGCGGCGGCGCTCGCCTCGTGGATGTTCCAGATCGTCCGGCACGAGTGCATCCGTCGCTCACGGCTTGCGTTGCAGAGGCCGGTCCTCGCTGCCACTGCCGAGCCGTCGGCCGAAGACGCAGCGCTCGCGCGCCTGGAGATGCAGCGGATCGTCGGCTGCGTCGCCGCCCTCCCCTCCGACCAGCGCGCTGTGCTCGTGCTGCGCGACATCCAGGGCCTGTCCGGGGCAGCGACCGCCCAGGCACTCGGACTCAGCCGCGCCGCCATGAAGTCCCGTCTGCACCGTGGGCGCGAGGCGGTTCGCTCGAAGCTCGATACAGCGTCGGGAACGAGTGCCGAAGGCACCGGCAATGCCTGACCCTGTCGAGCCGGCCTTTGCGAGCAGCTCGCTCGCCGTTCACCTGCTGCGCGGCGCAATCGGCTTCGGGCTGATCGCCGCCGCACTCGTGCTGAGTGCCGGCCACGGCCCGATCGCGCTGTTGCTCGCGCCGGTCGGCCTGGTCTCGCTCCGCGGCTGTCCGACGTGCTGGGCCGTCGGGCTCATCCAGACGATCTCCGCCGGACGCCTGCGCAGGGACTGCGGCGAGACGGGTTGCACGCTCAGCCGGCCGACCGACCGAGCCTGAACCGCCGGCGAACCTCCGCAGTACGAATCGGGGCGTTCCCTCCGGTCATGCCAGCCGCGTGGTCCGCAGACCGCGCCAGAAGCGGGGTCTTATACTTCGCCGCCCTGGCCTGTGGGGGGTCACACGTCAACTCGATTGAGGAGGTCCGATGAGCAAGATGGTCGCCCGTACAGGGATGCTCGCGCTCACCGTCCTGGCACTCGCCGGCTGCGGGAGCAGCAGCACGAGCAGCAACACAGCTTCGACCGCCACCACCACGTCGACGAGCGCGCCGACGTCGAGCGGGGCCGTTGCATCGGTCGCCAAGCTGGTGCCCGCGGCGATCAAATCGAAAGGCACGCTCAACGTAGCCACCGAAGCGCAGTACGCGCCAAACGAGTTCATCGCTTCCGACGGGCACACGATCATCGGGATGGACCCGGACATGGTGAAAGCGCTGGGCGAAGTGATGGGCCTGAAGGTGACGATGGTCAATGCCAACTTCGAAGCGATCATCCCGGGCATCCAGGCCGGCCGCTACGACATCGGCGCCTCGTCGTTCACCGACACGAAGGAACGTGAGAAGGTCGTTGACTTCGTCGACTACTTCAGCGCGGGCATCTCCTTCTACGCCAAGAGCTCATCCAACCCGGGCGTCAACGAACTGGCGGACCTCTGCGGCAAGACAGCGGCAGTCGAGAAAGGCACCGTCGAGCAGGAAGAAGCTGAAGCGCAGAGCAAGAAGTGCACCAAAGAAGGCAAATCGGCAGTGAAGGTGCTCAGCTTCCCCGGCCAGAACGCGGTCAACCTGGCTGTTTCCAGCGGGCGAGCAGAACTCGGCATGGCCGACTCGCCGGTCGTGGCGTACCAGATCAAGCAGTCCGAAGGCGGGTTCAAGCTGATCGGCAAAAGCTACGAGTTCGCCCCGTACGGCCTGGCGATCCCCAAGACCAGCGGTATGACGACGCCGATCCTGGCGGCGCTAAAGGTGTTGATCGCAAACGGCAAGTACCTGCAGATCCTCACGAAGTGGGGAATCCAGTCGGGCGCCATCAGCACGCCGACGATCAACGGCGCGACCGGCTGAGAGCAGACCGGTGTCCTCACCAGAGGTCACCGGAGCGACGGGACGGCCCGAGGAGATCCGGGCCGTCCCCGTCCGTCATGTAGGACGCTGGGTCGCCAGCGTGATCGTGCTGGTGATCGCGGTCGCGCTGGTCAACTCGGCGGCCACGAACTCGCGCTTCGAATGGAGCGTCGTCGGCCACTACCTGTTCGATCACCGCATCATCGGCGGCCTGCGGATAACGCTCGAGCTGACGGTGATCGCGATGGCGATCGGGGTGGCGTTGGGGGTGCTGCTGGCGGTCATGCGCCTCTCTCCCAACAAGCTCGTGTCCGGCGCGAGCTGGCTCTACATCTGGTTCTTCCGCGGCACGCCAGTGCTCGTTCAGCTCCTGTTCTGGTACTACATCGCCGCGCTATACCCCCAGATCGACATCGGCGTGCCCTTCGGTCCCGCGGTGATCCACGCCGACGCGAACACGCTGATCGTTGCGTTCACCGCCGCGGTGCTGGCGCTCGGGCTGAACGAGGGTGCCTACATGGCGGAGATCGTGCGCGCGGGGATCATCTCCGTCGATGAGGGTCAGTCTGACGCAGCCCGCTCGCTCGGTATGACCCGGCTGCAGACGATGCGCAGGATCGTGCTCCCGCAGGCGATGCGGGTAATCATCCCGCCGACGGGCAACGAGACGATCTCGATGCTTAAGACCACCTCGCTGGTGAGCGTGATCGCGGTCGGGGATCTGCTCTACGCAGCGCAGGAGATCTACTCGGTGAACTTCAAAACGATCCCGCTGCTGATCGTTGCGAGCATCTGGTACCTCGTCTGCACGAGCGTGCTCTACGTCGGCCAGTTCTACCTCGAGCGCTACTACGGTCGCGGCAGCGAACGCGAACAGGAACCGACGCCCCTGCAGCGGATCCGCCAGGGCGTCATGTCGTTCGGCGGAAACCAGGCGCGATGAGCGCAGCCGTGATGGTCCGCGCCGAAGCGGTGCACAAGCGCTTCGGCCGCAACGAGGTCCTGAAGGGGATCGATCTGGAGGTCGCCACCGGCGAGGTCATGTGCCTGCTCGGACCGTCGGGCTCGGGCAAGTCGACCTTCCTGCGCTGCATCAACCACCTGGAGAAGATCAACTCAGGTCGGCTGTCGGTCGACGGCGAGCTCGTCGGCTACCGAGCGGCGGGCGAGAAGCTGCACGAACTGCGGGAATCAGAGGTCGCGCGCAAGCGCGCGGAGATCGGCATGGTCTTTCAGCACTTCAACCTGTTCGGTCACATGACCGCCCTGGAGAACGTCACCTGCGCGCCAATCCACGTCAAGCACGTGCCGCGGGAGCAGGCGCGCACACTCGCACGGGAACTGCTCGACCGCGTCGGGCTGGGCGACAAGCACGACGCATACCCGGCACAGCTCTCGGGCGGCCAGAAGCAGCGCGTGGCGATCGCCCGCGCGCTGGCGATGCAGCCGAAGCTGATGCTGTTCGACGAGCCCACCTCCGCGCTCGACCCGGAGCTCGTGGGCGAGGTGCTCGAGGCGATGAAACAGCTCGCCGGTGAAGGGATGACGATGATCGTAGTCACACACGAGATGGGCTTCGCGCGGGAAGTGGCCGACAACGTCGTGTTCATGGACGGCGGCGTCGTCGTGGAGGCCGGTCCACCCCAGGACGTCCTCGCCAACCCGCGCCACGAGCGCACCAGGACGTTCCTGTCGAAGGTGCTCTAGCCGCGTACGTCGAAGCGGCCTACGCCTGGCTGCGACTCGAGACCAGGTCGAAGATCTCAGCATCGAGCACCGCCCGAAGCTCGCTGGAGGAGAGCTCGATGCCGGCACGGAGATCGCCGGAGCTGATGTCCACCAGGTCCTCCTCGAGCACCGTCGGGTCCATGAAGATCCGCGCCCGGCCGACGAGCTGCAGCGGCGAGATCGCGCCAACCGTCAGACCCATGTCATTCGTGAGCTCCTCGGGGTCGACCAGCGCGAGCGGGCTGCCGATGACCTTGCGCACCTTCCTGAGCTTCAGCTTCCTGTCGCCCGGGAGCAGCGCCACACACAAATCGCCCTGCTCGGAGCGCGCGACCATGCACTTGACGATCTGCGAGATGCGGATGCCCCTGTGCTCGGCGGCGAGGGCAGAGGTGTGCGCAACCTCGGCGTGGGGCTTGATCTTGAACTGTATGCCCGCTTCGCGGAGCGGGCCTGTGACCTCGTCGTATGCCACAACTGCTCCTGTTGACCTGGCTTTTCGCCCGCACGAGCGGGCTGTTGGCGTCGCCGCCTCCAAACGCGCATCGGCAGCAGAGCGTGGCTGCGTGAGCCGTACGGACGTTCTGGCGGCGCCTGATCTCTGACATAGATCGTCCCATATCTCAGAACGGGCGCGAACATGCGATTCAAATCGCCGCGGTGGATGTGGACGGTTCCTCGACGGCGGGCATATGATCGCCCGCCCACGAACGAGGAGGCGCGAGATGCCCGGGCAACAGGCGGACGGCGACGACCCGCTGGATGACTTCGATCGTCGCGAGGTGACCCTGGAAGGCGCCACGAAGGTCGTGCACGTGGCCGGTGAGGGACCGGCGGTGATCGTGATGGCCGAGATGCCGGGCATCAGCCCGCACGTGGCCCGCTTCAGCCGCTGGGTTCGCGACGCGGGCTTCACCGTGTACATGCCCTCGCTGTTCGGCCGCGACGGTGCGCTGCCCACGGTCGAGGACGGCACGGCTGTCCTGCAGCGCGCATGCGTGAGCGCTGAGTTCCGCGCGTTCGCGGGCAAGGGCTCGAGCCCGGTCACGCAATGGCTGCGCGCGCTTGCGCGACTCGCTCACGAGGAGTGCGGCGGCTCGGGCGTGGGTGCGATCGGCATGTGCTTCACCGGCAACTTCGCGCTGACGATGATGCTCGAGCCCGCGATGCTCGCGCCGGTGCTCTCCCAGCCTTCGCTGCCGCTGGATGATCCCGCCGGCGTGGAGAGCCCGCCTGATGAGCTCGAGGAGGTGCGCGCGCGCCTGGAGCGCGACGATCTCACTGTGCTCGCCTATCGCTTCGAGGGCGATCGCCACTGTCGCGCGCAGCGCTTCGCCGCCTACTCCGAGGCGCTCGGCGATCGCTTCCTCGCACGCGTGCTGCCCGACGACGCCGCCAACCCCACTCCTCCGCCGTTCTTCGAGCAAGTCGTGGCCAGCCCGCACAGCGTCGTCACCGCGCATCTGATCGACGAAGCCGGCCAGCCGACCGTCGCCGCGCGCGATGAGATCATCGCGTTCTTCGAGGACCGCCTGTGCGCCTGAACGTCTGAGCGCAGCGCTCAGATCGCGTCGAGATCGTCCAGTCGCACGCGAGCGAGCAGCACGCGCTCACCACGGAACGGGACGCCCTCAGCTTCCAACAGCCGGCGCTGGCGCTCGCCCTTGGCCAGCGAGCCGTCGGCGCGCACGACCCGGTGCCAGGGCACATCTCGCGCGCCCGCCTGGCTGAGCACGCGGCCGGCCAGGCGAGGCGCGCCGGGCGAGACGTCGCCGTAGGTGCGCACGAAGCCTGGCGGGATCGCGCGGACCCGCGTGAGGATCGCCTCCGTCGCATCTGCTCGCAGCTGTGCGGCCACCGCGACGATGCTATGCGCAATCATCCACAGGTGATCCTGCTCGCTGTCAAGCTGCTGCTGGCGCCATGCTTCGTGATGGGCGCGTCGCTCGTGGCCAGGCGCTTTGGGCCGCGGATCGGCGGCCTCACGGCGGCGCTGCCCGTGGTCGCCGGCCCGATCCTGCTCGCGTACGCGCTCGAGCACGGGCGTCACTTCGCTGCCACGGCCGCCGCGGGCACGCTCACCGGCCTCGTGTCGCTGATCGCGTTCGTGGTTGTCTACGGACGCCTTGGCCAACACGTCTTCTGGGCGTGGAGCATGCTCGCCGGCTGGCTCGCTTTCGCGTGCGCGACGGCAGTGTTCAGCGCGGTCTCGCTGCCGCTGGGCGTCTCACTTGTCCTCGCCGCGACGGCGCTCGCGGCGGGACTTGCCGCGCTGCCGCGCCCGCGCACCGAGCAGCGCATACCCACAAGGCCTCCGTCCTGGGATTTGCCGCTGCGGGCGGCGTGCGCGGTGGCGCTCGTGCTCACGCTCACGGCGATCGCCGGCTGGCTGGGCCCGCGGGTGAGCGGGCTGCTCGCGCCGTTTCCGATCATCGCCACGGTGATGGCGACGTTCACGCACGCGCAGCGCGGCACCGAGCAGCTGCTGCGCATGCTCCGGGGTCTGCTGAGCGGCTTCGGCGCGTTCGCGCTGTTCTGCTTCTCGCTGGCGCTGTTGCTGCGCCATCTGAGCACCGCCGAGTCCTTCCTGGCGTCCACATCCCTGGCGCTGCTCGCGCAGGGGGCGGTGATGGCGCTCCAGCGCGAGGAACACGTTGCGCTCCCGGCGACGCAGGCCACGCTGCCTAGCTCACCAGCTGATGGCGCAGCCGCTCGCGCAGCTCGGCAAAGCGTCTGACTTCGTAGACGACGAGCGCGCACAGCAGCGCCGCGAGCGCGCCGAGCGTGACCAAGGCGGCCGGCTTGGCCAATGCCTCCAGCGCCAGCAGCACGCCTAGCGCAGCGGCGCACGCCAGCCGCTGCCAGCTCAACCTGTGGATGTTGCGCCAGCGGAACGCCACATGCGCGAGCAGGTAGATCGCGGCCCCGCCCAGCATCGCCGCGGCCGGGACGAGCCCGAGCGCCACGTCCACGTGCTCGAGCGTCTTTTTCAGCCCGACGGCGATCAGTGCGATGCCGGCGACCATGGGGAAATGCAGATACGAGTAGGAGTCGCGCGCGACCTCGTTGCGTTCGCGGCCCTCCGTGGCTTTCTCCAACCGACGCTCGGCCACGAGTGCAACAACGTCGAAGTAAAGCCACCACAGGGCGCCGGCGACGATCACGCCCAGCACGGCCGCTACGACCACCCCGGCGCCGATGTGGGCGGTGGAGCCGGCGCCGATCGCGACGATCGACTCGCCCAGCGCGATGATGATGATCCCTCCATGGCGCTCGGCGAAGTGTCCTGGCACGAGCTTCCAACCGTCGGCGCCGAACAGATAGGGCCCACCGGCGTCCAGCACGAGCGCAAGTCCCCACAGCCCCAGGCGCAGGGCGCCGCCGGCAAGCGCTGCGCCGACCAGCAGGCCGACCGCAACCGCGGTGCTGCCGGCAAGCCCCACGACCGAGCGCCGCAGATCCGCGTCCTCGCGGCTGGCCAGCAGGAACAGGGCGATGTGGGCGATGCGCACGGCTGCGTAGGCGCCGGCGAACAGCAGCGCCTCGCTGCGGAACGCCCGTGGGACGCACAGCGCCGCCACGAGGAAGGCCGCGGAGGCGGCGAACATCGCGAGCCGCACCGTGCCCTCCTCGGGGTCGACCACGCTTGTGAGCCACGCGTAGCCGGTCCACGACCACCACAGCATCCCAAGCACGAGTAGCCCCTTCAGCATGCCTTCCCAGGAGGGATTGGCGGACATCAGCGCGGTGCACTGCGTCAGCGCGAGCACGAACACGAGGTCGAAGAACAGCTCGAGCGATGTGACGCGCTCACCGTCGCGCATCACGGCTGTGAGCCGATGCGCGCGGCTGGAGGCTGGTGCGCTCACGCGGCCATCTTCGCAACTCGCCTGGGTGGGTGAGGGTCTGGCGCCGGCGGCAGAGCCGGCCGGCGCCATCCCTCTTCCCTTCCTCCCAGAGCAGCCCCGCGCGCGGGCACAGCCGGCCCGCGCGAGGCGCTCCTGTCACCGCACTGTCAGTGCAGGGACATGTTCGGCTCGCCGGCCGAGTTGAGTCCAGTACCCGAGGTCGTGCAGGTACCGCCCTTGGGCGTGCCCGCGTCATACGCCTGGGTCAGGCAGTTGCGCAACCCGAGCTGCGCCCAGTAGTTGGGGTGGATGTCTTCCTGCAGTTCGTAGGGCCCGATCAGCGTTTCGATCGTGCGGATCTGGTTGAACCACTCGCTCTTGTTGACCGCTTCGGTGGCTTTCCAGTTCGCGAGACCCTCTTCCTCGAGCAGGCCCACGCCTTTGTCGCACAGCCGGTGGCTGTTGAACGCCGATGACAGTTCCATCGTCTTCACGTTCGACAGGCCCACGCCCGAGGCAGCATTGAACACGGTGCTGTCGATCGTGGGCAGCATAGTTGCGTTCGCGTAGTTCGCATCCGTGTTCCAGAAGCCGCAGCCGCCGGTGAACTGCCGGCTGTAGCCGCTCTGGGTGTAGCGGAATTCCGACCCGTTGGGGATCGGCGACGGGTAGTTCTGCACGAGGATCGTGTACTGCGAGCTGGAGTAGCCCGCGTTCGTCATCGCCGTGGCCACGTTTTTGATCGCGGTTTCGATTTCACCCTTGACTTTGTTGACGTTGCTGGAGGTGAAGTTGTTCGTGACCGAGCTTTCTTTGCTGCAGTAGAAGTCGTAGAAGATCGTCGACTCCAGGAAGTCCTCCACGCACGTCGTGACGATGCTCGCGAAGTTGAAGTTGTTGCCGCCGATCGACAGCGCGACGAGCTTCACGTTGTGGCTTGCGGCGAAGTGCTGGAGCATCAGCGCCTGGCCTTCGTTGCCGCCGGAGTTGTAGAAGTCGATGCCGGGCTTGAACAGGCCTTCGGTCGTGAAGCTGGTCGTCTTCGCGCCGGAGCAGGCGAGGTTCTCGCCGTTGACGCCCCCGCCGATGTACACCTCGGCCGACTTCGAGCGATGGCAGCCTTTGATCAGTTCGGCTGTGTCGGTGGAGTTGTCGTAGTAGGCGGTCGAGCCGAGCGCGTCGGTCTTGGACGAGCTTTCGTCGGTGTTGCCCGCCCAGCGCCCGGCCTCGCCAGAGATGAACGAGTCGCCGAGGCTGACGACCGTGGGCGTGCCCGACCCGGGCCCTTCAGCGTGCGCGACGGGCGCGAGCGCGCTCAGTGAATAGGCGAGTGCGACAGCGAGCATCGCTGCGAGCAGCACGAGGTGAGGCATCCTGCGAGATGCGAACGGGTGATCCATGAATTCCCCTCTTCTCCCACGCACCGCCCCTCAGCGGCGCTGTCCTCGCGACCCTAACGCGTGCTCGTGTCGTTGGTCAACCGCAATTCGACAATTCGAAGGCCAGCGCCGGATCCTCGGCCGCGCCCGTCTCCGACTGCACAGGACGCTGGGGCTAGGAGGCGCCTTCGCCGGCCGCGCGCGCGGGTGGCTCGGACTCCTCGGCCGCGCGCGCGGGCACCTCGCCCCACAGCTGCTCCAGGCGATAGAACTCGCGCGTCTCTGGCGTGAATATGTGCACGACCACGTCGAGGTAGTCCATCAGGATCCAACCGGCGTCGGCCGTCCCCTCGACGCGGCGGGGGAAGGTGTCGTGATCGTGCTTGAGCCCCTCGATGATCCCGTCGTGGATCGCTTTCGCCTGACGGGCGGTGTTGCCGGAGCAGATGAGGAAGTAGTCGGTGTAGCCGAGCACGCCGCGCAGGTCCAGCTCGACCACGTCAATCGCCTTCTTGTCGGCGGCGTACGCGGCGATCGTGGCGAGGAGCGTCTCGCCGTCCATCACGGGCTCACCTGCGCAGTCAGCTGGGCGCCGGCCCGGTAAAGGCCGTGCTTGGCGATGTACTCCGCAACCGCTCCTCCGACGAGCCCCTCGATCGGTTCGCCGCGCGCGATGCGCTCGCGCGCGATCGAGGAGGACACATCGATGGTGGGCATCTCCAGGAAACGCACGTCCTCCTGGTCCCCGCCGATCTCGCCGACAGCACCGAGGACCCGCTGACGGTCGGTGCCGGCGCGGCCTGCGACGGCGAGGTGCGCCAGCGCCAGCATCTCGGCCGGTTCGCGCCAGGAGCCGAGCGTGCCTGCGGTGTCGGCTCCAACGATGAACGTCAGCTCAGCGTTGGGGTGGCTTGCGTGGACGGCTCTCAAGGTATCCACCGTATAGGACAGGCCGCCACGCTCCACCTCCACGGCGCTCACGTCGAGCCCGTCCTCGCCGGCGACGGCCAAGCGACACATGGCCAGGCGATGCACAGGACCGGGATCCCACCCGCCTCGCTCCCCGCCGTTTCCGTGCCCGTCCGCCTTGTAGGGGGAGGTGTGCGCGGGCACGAGCAGCACGAGATCGAGCGCCAGCTCCTCGCGTGCGTGCCGGGCCACGGCGAGATGCCCCACGTGGGGCGGGTTGAACGTGCCGCCGAGGATGCCGAGCGATCGCTCCTCGCCGCGGGACCGGCGGGACGGCATCTGCGCCGGGCGCTCACGCGCGGACGTGTCCGTCGCCTTCGATCAGGTACTTGAACGTGCACAGCTCGCGCAGGCCTATAGGGCCACGCGCGTGCAGCTTCTGTGTGGAGTTGCCGATCTCCGCTCCCATCCCAAACTCTCCACCGTCGGTGAAGCGCGTGGAGGCATTGACGTACACGCACGCGGCATCCACGCCGAGCTGGAAGGCGCGCGCGGCGGCCGTGTCGCGTGTGAGAATCGCCTCGGAGTGCCCGCTGCCGTAGCGGCCCACGTGCTCGATCGCCTGCTCGACGTCCTCGACGACCCCCACCGCAAGAACCGGCGCGAGGTACTCGGTGGCCCAATCCTCCTCAGTGGCGTCCTCGATGATGAGATCTGGGATCGCGTCGTGGCCAGCAAGCGCGGCTCGGGCTCGTACGTCGGCGCGGATGCGGACACCGGCGGCGGCGAGCGCGCTGAGCGCCCGCGGCAGGAAGGCATCTGCAACGTGCTCGTGCACGAGGAGCGTCTCGGCGGCGTTGCACACGCCGGGGCGCTGCGTCTTGGCGTTGAGCACGATCGCCTGCGCCTGCTCGAGGTCGGCAGAGGCGTCGACATAGACGTGGCAGTTGCCGGAGGCGGCGTAGATCACGGGCACGGTGGCCACCGCCTGCAGCGCGTCCTTGAGCCCCTCCCCGCCACGGGGGATGATCAGATCGACGCTGTCCTTTTGCGTGGCCAGCTCGGCGAGCTCGTCGCGCCCACCGCCGGCGACGAGGCTCACGCAGCCGTCGGGCAAACCGGCGGCGACGGCCGCGTCGGAGGCGACCTGGGCGAGCGCGGCATTGGAGTGCATCGCCGAGGACGAGCCACGCAGCACGATCGCGTTGCCGGACTTCAGGCACAGCGCGGCGGCATCGATCGTGACGTTGGGGCGGGCCTCGTAGACGACCGCGACGACGCCCAGCGGCACGCGCACCTTGCGCACGTCCAGGCCGTTGGGCAGACGGTGCCCGTCGATCACCTCGCCCACGGGGTCGGCGAGCGCGGCGATCTGGCGCACGGCGCGCGCGATCGCCTCCACGCGGGCCGCGTCGAGCCGCAACCTGTCGAGCAGCGCGTCGCCGATCTCGGCATCGCGGGCGAGCTCCATATCGAGCGTGTTCGCCTCGAGGATCTCATCCAGGCGCCCCTCCAGCGCCCTGGCGATCGCCTCGAGCGCGGCGTCCCTCACGGCGGTGTCGGTGCGCGCGAGCGCACGCGCAGCGCGCTTTGCCGCGCGGCACGTGTCAGCCACGGATGAAACGGCGATTGCCATGCAACACAGGGTACGACAGGAAAGTGGCTCGAGGCTCGTCCGATCCGGCGATGAGACCGGCCACCCGGGCCGTGCTCACGGGGACCGGGCGGGATTGTCTCCCGAAAAACTCCTCAGTCGACGACGAGGTAATCGCGGTGCACGGCCTCGTCGCTGGCGCGCGGCAGGATCTGACGGATGTCATCGGACTTCAGCCCGACCACCCGCCTTAGCTCCTCGGCGGAGTAGCTGCAGATGCCCTTGGCGAGCGTGCGCCCGCGCTGCGCGTCCTGCTCGGCCTGCTCGGTGATCTCCACGGCGTCGCCGGCGTCGAAGTCACCGATCACGCCGACGATGCCGACGGGCAGCAGGCTGGCGCTGCCATCGCGCACGGCGCGTACCGCCCCAGCGTCGATCACGAGCGTGCCACGCGAGGGCTTGGCGTACTTCAGCCACAGCTTGAAGCTCGAGTAGCGGGCCTCGCGGGCGGCAAAGCGCGTGCCCTCGCGCTCGCCCGCCAGCACCGCGGCAAGTGCCTCCGGGCGCGTGCCGTTGCAGATAACAGTGGGAATCCCTGCGGCGGTGGCCATCTCCGCGGCGACCACCTTCGAGCGCATCCCGCCGGAGCCCAGCGGCGAGGTCGTGTGACCGATCTCCAGGTCGCCGAGCGCGTCGAAGTCACTGACCTCGGCGACGATGTGCGCCTCCGGATGCAGTCGCGGGTCGGCGGTGAACAGCCCGTCGATGTCCGTCAACAGGATCAGCTCGTCGGCGGCGATCAACACCGCCACCTGGGCGGCGAGGAAATCGTTGTCGCCGAAGGAGATCTCGTCGGTGGCGGTGGTGTCGTTCTCGTTGATCACCGGCAGCACGCGCCACTCCAGCAGCGTGCTGAGCGTCAGGCGCGCGTTCAGGTAGTGCGTGCGGGCGCTCATGTCGAAGAACGTCAGCAGCACCTGCGCGCTCGTCACGTCGCGCTCGCGCAGCAGCTCGTCGTAGATCCTGTAGAGCTTGCCCTGACCCACAGCGCTCGCAGCCTGCAGCGCGCCGATCGTGGTGGGACGCTGGGGCAGATCCATCACGCGCATCCCGCGAGCGATCGCGCCGCTGGTGACCACGATCACCTCCGCGCCCTCTCCATGCAGCGTGGCGAGCTGGTCACAGACGCCTGCGAGCACGTCCATGCGCGGCGCGCCTTCGCTGTCTGCGACCACGCTCGAGCCGAGCTTGATGACCACGCGTCTCATGGGCTCACGCAGCGTAGACGGTCAGTGCGGGGGCACCGAGTCAGTGCGCCGACGCCTGCGGGCGATCTCGAGCGATTCGAGGTCGACGAGATCCTGTGGGCGCCCGGCGGCACGCTTCATCGCGATCAGGTCCTCGACGGAGGCCACGCGTACGACGATCCCATCGATATCCATCTCGTCGGCCCTTCGTCGCAACGCCGCATACCCGGGCGAGCCATCGGGATCCACCAGCAGGTCGAGCCCTCCGTCCATTGTCGTGAGGGTGAGCATCTGCGTGTGGCGCAGAGTGCGCGCATCCGGCACGAACGGCAACTCCGCGTCGATATCGCGCAATCTCGCCCCGAGCTCGACCAGGACCTCCCCCAGCCGATCCAGGTTCTCTTGCTGCGAGGCATAACAGATGTCGAGATCCCTCGTGAAGCGCGGACTTGCCTGCAGGATCACCGCCACCCCGCCGATGACGACGAAGTCCACCCCACTCTCCGTTAGCCGTCTGAGCAACTCCCGCAGCCGAAACGCAGGCTGCTCGAACCCCTCGTCAGACGAGTTCACCGCGACTCCTGGCTCCGGCGAGCGCCAGCATCCGACCCTGGGCGTACATCGTTTCGATCTCACGCACACGTGCGGCGGGCGTCAGCTCGAGCTGCTGGCGGATGAGGCTCTCATCGACGCCAGCGCCTCGGATGGGAGCGTCCAGCGTCAGCTGGTGCCCGGTCGCCCAGAGCGCATCCTCGAGTGTTGCCACCGTCGGGTTTGCACCGGGACGCTCGAGCCTCGCAACCGCCGCCTGGCTGATCCCCAGCCGTCGACCAAGCTCCGCTTGCGTCAACCCCGCTCGCTTTCGGGCGCCCTTCAATAG
Organism: Solirubrobacteraceae bacterium; assembly: GCA_036513335.1. Taxonomy (GTDB): domain Bacteria; phylum Actinomycetota; class Thermoleophilia; order Solirubrobacterales; family Solirubrobacteraceae; genus Palsa-744. The sequence continues at coordinate 18,415 of DATBZG010000093.1, forward strand.
CGAAGCAGAAGCCGACATGGCTAGGATTATAACTTATGAGTTATAAGTTCGCCTACTCCTGCGGGTCCAGCTCGAACGTGGTGCCGGCTATCTCGATCTCATCGCCCGGCTGAAAGCCCTGCGCCTCCAGCGCTCCGAGCACGCCGATCCGACGCAGCCGCCCCTCGAGGTAGGCCATCGCGTCGTCGTTCTCGATATCGAACCGCGCCACCAACCGCTCGATGCCCCTGCCCCGGACGGCGAAGGAGCCGTCTCCAACCTGCTCCACGTGAAAGCCGGCGCCGGCGGCAGGGCGAAAGACCATGTGCTCGACCAACTCGTCCTCCCCGGCTCGCACCGCCGCTGCAGTGCCTGGCGTGGCCGTCGCGCCGGCTTCGGACGACGCATCGGGCACGAGCCTCAACAGCAGCTCACCGAGCTCGCGCATCCCATAGCCCGTGGCGCTGGAGGTGGCCAACACGGGCACGTCCGGCCCGAGCCGCTCCTGCCATTCGGCGACGCTCGCGCGGACGCGCTCCTCGGGTACGAGGTCCGCCTTGGACAGCGCCAGAACACGCGGCAGGCGCGCGAGGCGCTCGTCGTGAGCGGCCAGCTCGTGCTCGATCGTCGTGTGGTTGGCGAGCGGGTCGGCGTCAGCGCCGCTGGAGATCTCGGGGGCGATGTCGAGCACGTGCACGAGCAGCCGCGTGCGCTCTACGTGCGCGAGGAAGTCGTGCCCGAGGCCGGCGCCGTCGCTTGCTCCCTCGATCAGCCCGGGGATGTCCGCGACGATCAGTTGGCGTTCCTCGCCTTCGAGCACGCCAAGCACAGGCGAAAGCGTCGTGAAGGGGTAGTTGGCGATCTTGGGCGCGGCGCGCGTGAGCCGCGAGATCAGCGAGGACTTGCCGGCGTTGGGAAGACCCACGAGCCCGACGTCGGCGAGCAGCTTCAGCTGCAGCTCGAGCCAGCCTTCCTCACCCACGAGGCCGCGCTCTGCGAATCGCGGCGCCTGACGTGTGGGCGTTGCAAAGCGCTTGTTGCCCTTGCCGCCGCTACCGCCTTTGGCGACCGTCGCGCTCTGCCCCGCCGCCAAGAGCTCCCAGCGACGCCCGCCCAGGTCGCCCTCCTCCTCCTCGTCGCCCCCGACGATCTGCGTTCCCGGCGGCACCCGGATCGTGAGCGTCTGCCCGTCGGCGCCGTGGCGCAGGTTGCCCTCGCCGTGCCCGCCGCGCCCGGCTCTGTAGTGGGCTTTGCGGCGAAAGCTCTGCAGGTCGCGCAGCGAGTCGTCGCAGAGGACGACCACGTCTCCCCCGCGCCCGCCGTCCCCGCCGTCGGGGCCCCCACGCGGGACATGCGCTTCGCGGCGGAAGCTCAGGCAGCCGTCGCCTCCCGCTCCCGCCTGGATGTGAATTCGCGCTCGATCGTGAAGCATCGCCGACTCATCGTGACAGCCGCGACACGGTCCTCGCGCGCGGATCAGCTATGGGTAGAGGGCGACACTCCTCCCCGCCCGTCTGCAAAGGAGCACCACAGCATGAGCAACGACAGCACTCCCGCGTCCGAGCGCGTATTCCTGATCACCGGCGCCTCCTCCGGCATCGGCGCCGCCACAGCGCGTCGTGCACACGAGCGCTGACGTTGCGCGCGACGATCCCTGCGCTGAGCGAGTCGCGTGGACATCTGCTGCTGACATCGAGCGTCGCGGGGCGCCGTCCGCTGCCAGGCTCGATGTACTCGTGCACGAAGCATGAACGAGATCCTCGTGCGCCCCACCGCGCAGGCGGGTTGAACGTGAGATGTGCCGAGGCGCCGGCGGGCGCTCAGGCGTGCGCTAGGCGGTGCGAGAAGTAGAAGCCGGCGACGGCGGCTGCACCGGCCACGGCGACGGTCCCGTAGACGCCTTTGCGCGGCAGGGCGTCGCGCGCGAGCACGGTCGCGATCGCGTCGACCGCGTCTGCGACCGCACAGGCTGCCTGTACGAGCGGCCCTATGGCGGGGTCATCGAGCGTCTTCAGCGTTGCGATCCCCAGCGCGAGGTCGCGCACGCCGAGCGAGCGCGCGAGATCGGCAACCACGGGGAGCTTTGAGTTCTCCTCCCCCAGCCACCTGGAGGTGACCTGCTCGGGCGCGGCCAGGACGACCGTCCCCAAGGCGGCCCGCCCCGCGGCAAGTAGAAATGCGCCCCGCCGCGGGGAGATGCCGCGCACCCTCAGCTTTGCTCGCCGGCCGGGAGCACGCTCACCACGCGGCCACGCCAGCCGCTGGTGAACTTCACGGTGCCGGCAGCGCGAGCGTACAAGGTGTCGTCTTTGCCAATGCCAACGCCGGCGCCGGGCTTGAAGCGTGTTCCGCGCTGGCGCACGATGATCTCGCCGCCGGTGACAGACTCACCGGCGAAGGTCTTGACGCCCAGGCGCTGGGCGTTTGAGTCGCGGCCGTTGCGGCTCGAGCCGAGCCCCTTCTTATGAGCCATCTGAACCGTTCTCCTTGCTCGCCGTCGGGGCCTCTACGGACGTGTCGGGCGCTTTGGCTTTACTCGGTTTGGCCGCCGCTTTCGCTTTTGAGGCCGTGATCTCGGTGACCTCGATCTGTGTCAGGTCCTGGCGATGGCCGTTGCGGCGTTTGTAGCCGCGCTTGGGCTTGAACTTGAACACCCTCAGCTTCTCGCCGCGCACGTGCGCGACGACCTTGGCGGTGACCTTCACGTCTTTGAGGCCGGCCTTGTCGAACACGGCCTCCTCAGAGCGGTACATCAGCGGCTCCAGCTGAACGTCCGAGCCCTCGGCAGCGGCGAGGCGCTCGACGAGCAGCCTCTGGCCGCGCTCGACGCGGTACTGCTTGCCGCCGGTCTTCACGATCGCGTACATGTCTGTGTGTGTCTCGATTCTCTGGGCTTGTCGGGCCGCGCCGACCGGCTTGTGCCGGAGGAGCTGTCGGCTACTCGGGGCTTGCCTTGGCCTTGGCAGCGGAACGGCGCCGTCCGCCCCTGCGGCCACGACGCCGAGGCTTGGATTGTAGGCCATCCTCGGCGCCATCGCCGTGCTCGTCCTCTCCCTCTGTGAGCGCGGGCGCAGCCGGCTGGTCCTCCGGCTCGGAGTCGACCGACGTGGGCGAGTCGCTCAGTCCTGCTTCGCGGCGCGCCTCCACGTCCTCGCTTTCCACCGGGGCGCGCCTGCGCCGCGAACGCGGCTCGGGCGCGTCGGAGGCGTCGGCGTCCTCCTCGGCGGCCTTCTCGCCCGCCGGCTGGCGGGTGGAAGGCGGCGGGGTCGCGGCGGCCGGGCGGCGACGGCTGCGGCCGTTCGAGCGCGCCCCGGCGGAAGGCCGGGCCGGCGCAGCGATCACCTCGCCGTTCTCATCGAGCAGCAGCGCAGTGGCGGCTGTGCGCCCCACCTGATCGATGCGCACCATCCGCTTCTCCCCGACGAACGGCGAGGCACCGGCGATGGAGATGATGTAGCCGTCGATTTTGGCGACCGCGTCATCCACGTCGTACATGTGCGGCTCGACGATCTCCACGAGGACCTCATCGCCCTGACGGAAGGGCAGGGCACGCTCCTCGACCTCAGCACGCGTGCCCATGAAGGTGATCGCGAAGTGGTCGAGCGCGAGTCCTTCGGAGCCCTCGAACAAAAACGACTTACCGGTCTGCGCCTCCATCGCGTGCAGCACGCGCGAGTTGTGCCCGGTGAACTGGGTGCTCACGCGCGGGTTGATCTGTACGAGGAACGCCTCCGCGTCGGGGTGCTCGACGGCGACGTCGCGGAGCTTGCGCTCGAACGCGATCGCGATCGTTTCCTCCGAGCGGATCACGCCCTCGCCCTCGCAGGTGGGACACGAGCGCGTCATGATCTCGCGCACCCCCTCAGTGACGTTCTGACGGGTCATCTCCACGAGACCGAGCTTGGAGATCTCGGCGGTGAACGTCTTCGTGCGGTCCTCGTCGAGCGTCTTTCGCAGCGTCTTCATGACAGCGTCGCGGTTGCGCGCGCGGGCCATGTCGATGAAGTCGATCACGATGATCCCGCCGATGTCGCGCAGGCGCAGCTGGTTGACGACCTCCTCGGCGGCCTCGAGGTTGGTCTTGGTGATCGTGTCCTCGAGCGCAGCGCCCTTGCCCCGGCCGATGAAGCTCCCTGAGTTGACGTCGATCACGGTCAGCGCCTCGGCGTAGTCGATGATCAGATAGCCGCCGCTGGGCAGATCCACGCGCCGGGAGAGGACGCCGTCGATCGCCTTGTCAACGCCGTATGACTCGAACAGCGGCTCCTCCTGCTGCCAGAGCTCCACGCGCTCGACGAGCTCGGGGGCGGTGCGCGTGAAGAACGACACCAGCCGGTGGTACTGCTGCTCGTCATCGACGATCGCGCGCTCGAAGTGGGCGGAGAAGATGTCGCGCACGACGCGCACGGAGAGGTCGGCCTCCTGGAATACGAGGTCCGGCGCGGCGGTCTCCTCGACGCGTTTGACGAGCACCTCGTGCAGCTTGTGCAGGTACTTCAGCTCGCGCTCGAAATCCTCGCGCTTGGCGCCATGGGCGGCGGTGCGCACGATCACGCCGCCGCCGTCGAGGGCCAGGTTGGCGGTCTGGCGGCGCAGCCGGTCGCGCTCTTTGTCCTCCAGGCGCCTGGAGACGCCGATGCCCTCGCCGGTGGGCGCGTAGACCATATAGCGCCCGGCGATCGTGAGCTCCATGGAAAGGCGCGCGCCCTTGGTCTTCAGCGGGTCCTTGACGACCTGCACGACGATCTCCTGCCCCGGTTTCAGCAGGTCGGAGATCTTGCGCCCACCGCCTCCGCCGCGACCGCGACGGGGGGTCTCGACACCCGGCAGCACGATCTCATCGACATGCAGGAAGCCGTTCTTCTCCAGTCCGATGTCGACGAACGCGGCCTCCAGGCCGGGCAGGACGTTGTCGACCTTGCCCTTGTAGATGTTGCCGACGATCGAGCGACCGCCACGTCGCTCGAGGTAGAGCTCAGCGACGCGGTAGCCGGCCTCCGGGCCCTTGCTGCCGCGCTTGCGGCCACGGCTGGATGATGAGCGCGAGGCGGCGGGGGTTCCGCTCGCCTCCAGAAGCGCCACGCGCGTCTCCGCGCGGTCGACGCTGACAAGTACTTGCTTTTTCAATTTGATCCAGTCTTTCGGTATGGAAACGGGCCGCGCGTCTGGCGGATTGGCACCGAGTGTGTGAGCCCGCGTGCGGACGGGGCGCCCGATGCGGCGTACCCTGCGCGGCCGGGCGTAGAACCCAGCGGGGCTGACGGTCTGGTGAGGGACGCTCGGCGGACATTCAGGTCTAGTAGCGCAGTACGCGGTCCTTCAGAGCAGCTGAGGCGCGCGCCTGGACGTAGATCGATTGCAGCAGGCCTACCGCCAGCAAAGTTGCGATGACCGACGAGCCGCCATAGCTCATGAGCGGAAGCGTGACGCCGGTGATGGGCATGATCCCAACTGTCATCCCTATGTTGACGAAGACCTGAAACATGAGCATAGCCGCTACACCGGCGGCGATCAGGGAGCCGAGCAGGTCCTTGGCCATCACCAGCACCCTCAGCGTGCGCGAGATCAACAGCGCATACAGCAGCACGACGAGCCCGGCGCCGACGAAGCCGTAGCGTTCGCCGACCGCTGCGAACACGAAGTCCGTGTCGCTCTCGGGCACGTAGCCGTTGGTTACCTGGCTGGTGCTGGGGCCGCGGCCGGTCTTGCCGCCGGCGCCGATCGCGATCTTCGACTCTTCCTGCTGGTAGGAGGGATCAGTGGATTCCGAGCCTTCCGCGCCTTCGTTCGTCTGCGCTTCTGCGGTCGGGTGGATGAACGCCGTGAGCCGTTGCACCTGGTAGGGCTTCAGCACGTGGATGCCGACGGCGGGCGCCGCCACGAGCACGAACGCGATCGAGACGCATACCAGCGCCGCAAGCGCCGCGAGGTGGCGCCAGGAGGCGCCGGCGATGAACAGCATCATGCACGCGATCGTCATGTAGACGAGGCCCGAGCCGAGATCCGGCTGGGCGATCACGAAGATCGTCGGCACGAGCGCCGCGATCAGCACGCGCACGATCGTGTGGCGCTCGCGCATGCGCCGCGAACGCTCGACGATGAATGACGACAGCGCGACGATCAGCAGCACCTTTCCGAGCTCTGACGCCTGGAAGGAGAACAGCGGGAAGCTGATCGCGCGCTGCGCCCCGTTGGCGGAGCTTCCGAGGCCGAGGACCGCGAGGATGCTGAAGAGCAGCACCCCGTAGATCCAGTTTTTGTAGCGCGGCAGGCGCGCGTAGTCCAGTCGGGAGACGGCGAGCATCAACAGGAAACCCACACCCAGGTAGATGCCCTGGCGCTCCACGTAGTAGTGGGGCCCGCCCGCCAGGTGAAGCGTGGCGACTTTCAGAGTGAGCAGCGAGCAGACGCCGAGGCCGATCACGGCGAGCGCCAGCACGGGGTCCAGCGGCAGTCGCAGCGTCCGGCCCGTCGTCGCAGGAGTCTCGACGGACGGCTTGATCGGGCTGAGTGGGCTCAAAACGTTTTCGAGCTTCCCGAGACGAACTTCTTCGGCTTGCCATACCACTGCGAGGCGATCAGACGCGCGATCGGGGCGGCGGTTTCAGCGCCGAAGCCGCCTTCCTCGACGGTCACGGCGATCACGATCGGGTGCTGTGCGTTGCCGAGATAGCACATGTACCAGGACTGTTCCACATGCCCCTGGCGTTCCGCCGTGCCCGTCTTGCCGAAGACGGGGTCTTCCGACTGGTCCCAGCCCGCCCAAACTTCCGTCGAGGTGCCCCCAGGGGCTGTGGCCGCCTCGTGCAGGCCTTCCATCACGAGCCCGAGATCTTCGTAGTCGAGGTGGACGTGCCGGCTGGGGAACTTCAGCGTCTGCACAAGGCTGTGGTTGGCTTCGTCGATCTGCTTGCCCAGATGTGGGGTGACGACGGTGCCTTCGCCGCCGTTGCGGTAGGCGTTTGCCAGCGTCGAGTAGGCGACGGCCATCTGCAGGGGGTCGGTCAGCAGCTCACCCTGGCCGACGGCGAGGTCCATGTTGTAGCCCACGGTCCAGGGGGCGCCCGGTTCGGCGACGATGTAGCAGGGGTGCCCGTGGTGCGCCTTCATGCACTTCGCTTCCAGCTCGTTCTGTTCGTCCAGCCACTTGGGGCTCGGGATCACACCGGGGAACTCGCTGGGCAGGTCGATCCCGGTGGGCTCCCCCACCCCCAGCTCGTGCGCCTTCTTCTGGATGATTTCGCCGCCGTGTTCGTTGGCGAGCTTGCCGACGGTGAAGAAGTAGGTGTCCGAGGACTCCTTCAGCGCTTCCACAAGCGTCGCTGCGCCGTATTCGGTATGTCCTGAGTTGCAGAACTGCTCGCTGGAGACGGAGATGCACTGCCCCGCGCCAAGGCCCTCGCTGGGAGTGATCACGCCGGCTTCCAGCGCGGCCATGGCGGTGATCGGCTTGAACGTGGAGCCGGTGGGGTATTCGCCTTCGTCGGCCAGGTTCGTGAGCCGCCCCGGTTCTTCACCGTGGCGCCCGGCCAGTTCGTTGTATTCGGCGTAGGTGAGCGGTTTGGCGAACTTGTTCGGGTCGAAGCTGGGCTTCGAGCCCATCGCGAGCACTTCGCCGTTGAGCGGGTCCAGCGCGACGAACGCCCCGGCGATCGCTGGTTTGCCCCCCGCGCGCGCGTGTTCCATGCCCTCCAGCAGCGCCTTTTCGCTCGCGCGCTGAAGACCGATGTCAAGCGTCGTCTGCAGCGCGTGCCCGGCCTTGGGCGGCGTGGGCGCGAGCTTGCTCGGCACGGCCTGACCCTGGGCGTTGACGGCGATGCGCTGCTCCCCCGGTTTGCCCCGCAGGTACTGGTCGTAGTAGTACTCCAGGCCCGCCTGGCCGACGATCGTGCCGGGCTGCACGCCGCGGAACGCCGACGCCTTGAGCTCGGTTTCGTTGACAGAACCGACGTAGCCGAGCACCTGTGCGGCCATTTCCCCGAGCGGGTATTCGCGGATCGAGACGGGTTCCTGAACGACGCCGGGGAATTCCTGGGCGCGCTCGCCGAGGATCGTCAGCGCACGGCGGCCCGCAGCGGTCTTGATCGTCACGTATGCGTAGGGCGTTGCCGTCATCCCCTCGACGACGCGTTCATCGATTTTGCGCGAGCTCTCGCCGATCACCGCTCCGAGTCGCTTGAACAGGCTGCGCAGGGCCGTGGCGTTCTGCGGCAGCAGCGGCACCTGCACGTGCGGGGGCCCGGTCGCCTGCTCGAGGCGATCGAGCTCGGCGCGCTGGGAGCGGCGCAGACGCCGCACGCCTCCGAGCGCCGCCTCATAGCCCGAGAGGCGCTTGACGGCGGCTCGCCGCGCCACTTCGGCTGTGTCCAGGGCTTCCTGGTAGGAGACCACCTGCGATGTGATGCCCGCGGGCAGGTTCTCCGGAGCGATTTGCACGGCATTGGTGACGGTGCTGCCCACGAGCGTCTGGCCTTCACGGTCGAGGATTTCTCCGCGCGGCGCAGCGATCGGGATCTTGCGAACCTGGTTCGCGTTCGCCTGCGCGACGTACTGTTCGCTGGAGAGCACCTGCAGGTACCACAGGCGGAAGAAGATCACGCCGAACATCACCATCACGACGCCGCTGATGATCGCCACGCGCAGCGCCAGCTGCGGCGGGACGGGGACGCGCGGATCCCGTTTGCGAGCGGGCTCGATTGCGCTCATGCTTTTGAAAGAGGACTCAAACCACCGGTGGTATAGGTGCGCCTGCGCCTGCGCCGGCGGGGATCCTCGGGCAGCGCACCTGCGAGCACGCGGCGCACGAGCGCCCACATGGGCAACGCGAGGATCGCGTTGACGACGACGCCGAGCACGATCTCGCGCAGCAACTCGAAGCTGACGGGTGCATCCACGCCGAGCATGAACTCCATCAGCGAGTAGCCGACGAGCGAAACCGCCGAAGCGCCGGCTCCGACGAGCAGCGGCGTGAGCGTCGCCTGAGGGTCGCGCAGCTCACGCAGGCGACCGCACCAGTAGCCGATCAGCGTGAAGATCAGCGAGCTCAGCCCAAGCGTCTGCAAGAGCGCGAGATCGACCAGCAGCCCGATCGCGAAGCCGCAGGCGGCTCCGACCGTCGATCCGCACAGGAGCCCGATGAACGCCACCAGCAGCGGCGAGAGATCGGCGTTAACGCCGAACACGGGCACCTCTGAGACGACGCCGATCTGGAAGAACACGACGAGCACCCCGAGCGCGAGGAGACGCAGCTGCAGCGCACCCGTGTTCGCGTTCATCCGCCGCCCACCTGTGTCGATGCCAGCTGTTCGCCAGATGTCGAGCTCGTGGCGCCGGATACCGGCAGACTGCTCGCGAGGCTGCTGAGGTTCGAGGCCCGCGTGCCCGCGGCGGCGGTCAGGACCTGCACGGTATCGAGGTCGTGCAGGTTCGCGATCGGATGCAGGTTGACCGACTTGTAGGCGCTTTCTTCGTTGACCGACGTCACCTGCCCGATCAGCAGCCCCGGTGGGTAGAGCGATTCGGCGTTCGCGACGGTGCCCGACGTGACGACGTATTCGCCCACGTTCGGATTGGAGGTGGTTGGCAGGTACTGGAGCAGCAGGTTGTTCGGTTCGCCCACCTTCGGTTGCACGAGACCCGTCGCGGTGCTCGTGCCGATCCGTGCGGAGACGCCCATCGAGCTGTCTGTGAGGAGGTCGATCTCGGCGCCGTCGGAGACGACGGCGCCGACCTTGCCGACGAGCCCTTCGCCGTTGATCACCGGGTCGTTGACCTGGATGCCGGAGGATTCTCCCTTGTCGATGTTGACCGTCAAGTACCAGAGACTCGGCGATTTATCCACGACCGTCGCCGTCACGGGGCGATAGTCGTTCACCCCGAGCTGGTCGAGGTGGTAGAGGGAGAGCAGCTCCCTGGAGGAGCGTTTTTCCGCCTGGTTGGCGACGAGTTCTCGGCGCAGTTTGTCCACCTGCTTGCGCAGTTCGTTGCGCTGGCTTTTCGCGTCCAGCGTTTCGCCGAACCAGCTGAACATGTCCCGCACCGGCTTTAGCGCCTTGTTCGCGCCGTCCTGGATCGGCGAGACGACCGTGAGGAAGTCCCGCTGCACACCGTGCAGGCGCCCGCTGGGCGCCTCGCCGAAGTATGCGGTCAGAAGCAGAAGTGAGAGCACGACGAGCAGCACGAGCACAGCTCGCCGACGCCGGACCGTCTTGTCATGCACCGATGATTACCTTCCGAAGCGTTCGATGGACAGAGTACCCAGGCGCGGGGCGGCCTGTCACAGTCCCTCAGCGGCGGCGGCGGTTGCGCGAGGTGCGGTTGGAGCGATGGATCGCCTCGAACTCCTCGAGCGAGCGTCCGGAGCCGACGGCGACACACGTAAGCGGAGACTCGGCCAGGTGCGCGGGCATCTGCGTCTCGTCGCGCAGACGCTCGTCGAGCCCCTGCAGCAGTGAGCCCCCACCAGCGAGCATGATGCCGCGATCCATGATGTCGGAGGCCAGCTCGGGCGGGGTGCGGTCGAGCGTCTCCTTGACCGCGTCGATGATCTGCGTGAGCGGCTCTGCGAGCGCCTGGCGGATCTCCTCGCTCGTGAGCACGACAGTCTTGGGCAGCCCCGCGACCATGTCGCGCCCGCGAATCTCCGCCTGCAGCTCCTCTGCCATTGGACAGGCCGATCCGATCTCGAGCTTCAGCTCCTCCGCGGTCTGCTGGCCGATCAACAGCTTGTACTCCTTCTTGGCGTAGTTGATGATCGCCTCATCCATCTCGTCGCCGCCGACACGGATCGACTGCGAGACGACGATCCCGCCGAGCGAGATCACCGCGACCTCGGAGGTGCCGCCGCCGATGTCCACGACCATCGAGCCCGTCGGCTCGCCCACGGGCAGCCCCGCACCGATCGCGGCCGCCATCGGCTCCTCGATCAGATATGCGGTGCGCGCTCCCGCGGAAAGGCAGGCCTCCTCGACCGCTCGCTTCTCCACGCCGGTCACGCCCGAGGGGACGCACACGACGACGCGCGGATGTGCCCAGCGGTTCTGGTGAACCTTCTGGATGAAGTGGCGGAGCATCTGCTCGGTCACATCGAAGTCCGCGATCACGCCGTCCTTCAGCGGGCGGATCGCCTGAATCGTTCCGGGGGTGCGTCCGAGCATCCGCTTGGCCTCGATCCCCACGGCGTGCACTTCGCCAGTACGCGAGTCGATCGCCACGACGCTCGGCTCTGAGAGCACGATTCCGCGTCCACGGACATACACGAGCGTGTTGGCCGTTCCCAGGTCGACCGCCATGTCGCGACCGCCGAACCCTGTCAGATAGCTGAAGATGCCCATATAAAGAGAGAGGGGGGCACGTTCAGATCCGGTCCGACGCACCACGTCGCGGCGCGCTCGGAGGCCAGCATTCATCGGGGCGTACCCACGGGTGAGTCTAGCGGACTACCCTCGCCTCACTCCACACCTGCCACTGGATTTGCAGAGTCGACGCGGCGGGAGAGGCCTTCTACTGCTGCAGCTCGGGATAGATCTCCAGCAGCGTCGCGAGCGGCAGCCCGACGACGTTCTCCACTTCGCCGTCGAGCTCCAGCGCGAGCGTCGCGCCCGCGCCTTGGATCGCGTAGCCCCCGGAGCGTCCGCGCCACTCCTCCGTCGCCACGTACCAATCGAGCAGATCATCCTCGATCGCACGGAACGTGACGCGCGTGCGGGCCACCGCCGTGCGCTCGAGGACCTCCGAGCGCCCGTCGCCCAGCAGCAGCGCCACGCCGCTGATCACCTCGTGCGTGCGCCCGCCGAGCGCGCTCAGGGTCTCGCGGGCGCCGGCCGCATCTGGCGGCTTTCCGTAGATCACCCCGTCGAGCACGACGATCGTGTCGCAACCCAGGACCGCCTCGGCGACATCGGCACGGCTCACCGCACGCGCCTTGCGCAGGGCGTTCTCGACGGCCACCAGCGCCGGATCCTCGCCCTGCTCGAGCTCCTCCACGTCGGAGACCCTGACCGTGAAGGGTACGTCGAGCCGCTCGAGCAGCACGCGCCGCTGGGGCGAGCCCGAGGCGAGCACCAACGGCAGGGGTGCGCGGGCAGCTACTGCAGGTCCTCGAAGAACAGCGCCGCCTCGCGGGCGGCGGACTCTGGCGAGTCCGAGCCATGGACCATGTTCGCGCCCATCTCGATCGCGAAGTCGCCACGGATGGAGCCGGTTGCCGCCTCCAGCGGGTTGGTGGCGCCAATTAGCTGGCGCGCGGCCTTCACCGCGTCGGTGCCCTGCAGCACCATCGCGACGATCGGACCGGAGGTGATGAAGTCGACGAGCTCTCCGAAGAAGGGCCGCTCGGCGTGCTCGGCGTAGTGGCGTTCGGCGAGCTCGCGCGAGACGGTCATGTGGCGCAAGGCGAGGATGCCGAGGCCCTTGCGCTCGAAGCGGGCGATGATCTCGCCCGTCAGACCCCGAGCGAAGGCGTCAGGCTTTACGAGGATCAGTGTTCGGTCCATGGGTTCCTTTGTGTGGATTGAGAAGTCTTCAGGAGGTCGGGCGCGGGCGCTCACCGCGACGGCCAGCGCGGGGGGCGCCGGACGATCTCCGTTTGCTCGGCGCGGCCGTGGGCTCTGTGGCCAGCGCCGCCTCCGGCGGCTCGGACTCAGGGTCCTCCGCGGCGAGTGGTGCGTCGAGGTCCGTCAGCTCGGTGTCCAGCGCGGCCGCCGCTCGCCGCCGGCGTGAGCGCGGCGAGGCCAGACCCGGAACGTCAGCCTCGCAGTACGGGCAGATCGTCCACGCCTGGTCGAGCGGGCGCGAGCAGCTCACGCAGCGCTCCTTGAGCTTGCGCAGGCAGCTGGGGCAGCGAATGAAGTCGTGCTCGATCCGGTAGTCGCAGTACGGGCACAGCGCATGGTCGAGCTGACGCAGCCTGGCCTCTGCCGCCTGCGTCTCGAGTTCGCGCTCACGCACGTCCTCCAGATACTCGGGCGGACGCAGGACCATGTAGACGATCGTGCCCACAAACGGGAACAGGGACGCGACAGTCGCGCATCCGACGAGCATCGGGTCGGCCACGCGCCGGCGCGCGTCGGCATACGTCCAGTAGATCAGAGACAGGTACAGGACGATCACGAACAGAATCAGCAGGTCGACCGCCAGATTCAAGCCGCTGCTTTCGATTCCGAAATAGGCGAAGGTGAGCATCGGCCGGCTGAGTTTAGAGAAATAGACGGCCGAAACCGTAACCAGCGGCGAAGAACACGAGGATGACCAGCGCCACGATCAACGCTACCGCGCCGATCATGGTGAGCACGGATGGTCCTTGATCGTTCATCTGCCGGGGCTCTCGGGGCTTGCGCGCGAGACCGCGAGCGTATCGGAGCCGGCGAGCGCTCCGAGCAGGTCCCCCACCAGGTAGACCGAGCCCGTGGCCAGCACCACCCCGCCGTGCTCCGCCGCCCAGCGGCGTGCCTGTTCGAGCGCGCGAGCCGGCCGAGGCTCACAGACGCTGTCGTCGAAGCCCAACTGGCGCGCCAGCGACTGCAACGCCGCCGGCGAGAGAGCGCGGCTGCTCGGTGGCACGGTGAACCACGCCCGCTCGGTGACGGGCAACAGCGAGGCGAGCATTGCGGCGGCGTCCTTGTCGTCGAGCACGCCCAGCACGAGCGCCAGCGGCGCCTTCGCCACCGCGTCGGGGAGCGACTGCACGAGCGCGCGGACCGCGTCCGGGTTGTGGGCGCCGTCTAGAACCGTCGGCGGGTCCTCGTCGATCAGCTGCAGGCGTCCCGGGACGGCCGTCGTGGCGGCGGCCTGAGCGATGGCCTGCTCGCTGGGCGCGATGCCGGCGATCTGCAGATACGCCTCTGCAGCCGCCCGCGCAGCGGCGAAGTTGCGCTGCTGAAAGGCGCCGCGTGCCAGCAGCTCGTTCGCCGCGGGTGCGGGCCCCGGCCGCACGATCAGCGCCTGGCGCTCCCGGGCAACTCGCTCGGCGACCTCGAGCGCGGCAGGCGCGAGGTCGGCGCCGAGTACGAGCACCGCACCGGCCTGAACCGCCGCGAGCTTCTCCTCGGCGATGTCGGTGACCGTCGGACCCAGCCAGCGCGTGTGCTCGAGGCCGACATTGGTGAGCACCATGACGGGTGCCTGCACGACGCTTGTGGCGTCGTAGCGGCCCCCCAGCCCGGCCTCGATCACGGCGACGTCAACCTCCTCTCGCGCCATCTCCCAAAGGGCGGCAGCGGTCAGCAGTTCGAACTGAGTGACGTGATCGTCCTCGGCGAGCGTGCGGTTCACGCGTTCCGCCGCCCACGAGGCCCGCCCGACGGCTGCCGCGAACGTCTGGGTGTCGAGCTCGCGTCCGTCGATCAGGACGCGTTCGCGGTAGGAGACGAGGTGCGGCGAGAGGTAGGCGCCGGTGCGCAGACCGTGATGCTGGAGGATCGCGGCCGTCATCCGCGTGGTCGAGGACTTGCCGTTCGTTCCGAGCACGTGGACGGCGGGGAACCGCCGCTCGGGCGAGTCGAGCACGGTCATCATCCGTCGCATCCGGTCGAGGCCGAAGCGCATCCCGAACAGCTCCAGGGAGCGCAGCTTACGCTCGGCCTGGGCCTCGGTCCAGATCGTTTCCTTCAGGGGAGGCATGCTTTCTTCTCTGGCTCCAGGCTCGAGCCGGGAGCTCCTACGCGTCGGAGTGCTTTCGCAGGTAGTCGATGAACACGGGACGCAACGCCTCGCCCAGCTCCCCCTCACCGCTGTGCAGAGCGTCGGAGATGATCCCTTTGGAGAACTGGACGTCGAACTCGGCCTCGCCCTCGTCGCCGCTGAGCGCCTCCGCGGCGGGGATCAGCTTCAGGAGGTTCCAGAAGAACTTGACGTCGAGATGCCTCTCCGCGCGTGAGATCGCGCGATCGTGCAGCTCCGTCGTGGAGAGCTCATCGAGCTGGTCAGCCATGCCGCCCTCGGGCGCCTTCCCGCCCACGCTCACGCTGCAGTGCGGTGCCGGCGGCACCGGCGCCCAGCGCTGGTGCCACGACGCAGGCTGCTCAACTCGCGCCTGAGGCCCTTGAGGTCGAGCTTGCCGGCCAGCTTACGCAGCTCTGCTCGCTCCTTGGAGCTGAGGTTGCCCCAGCGTCCGCCGGACTCGCGGACGAGACCGGACACACGTGCGCGGTCCTTCTCCGAAAGCGACTGCCAGTGCCGTCGGATCGCGAACACCGCCTGCGCCAGCGCGGCCCACGGCAGCGCTCTAACGCGTTGGCGCTTTGACTTCTTCGACAGCTTGCTGGACCGAAACACAATCGCGATGGTAGCGGGCGCGCGGCGCTCGCGGAGAGCCGGAGCTACGCCGACTCCTCACGCAGGGCGGAGTCCTCCGCGTCCTCAGGGGCGGCTTCGGTGACGAGCGTCGGCGTCAGCCCCTTCTCGACCGTCTCCTTGGTGACAACGCACTTCTTGACGTCGCGCCGTGAGGGAAGCTCGAACTGCACCTCCAGCAGGATTTCCTCGATGATCGAGCGCAGGCCGCGCGCGCCGGTTTCGCGCTCGAGACCCTTCTCGGCGACGGCGATCAGCGAATCGTCGGAGAAGACCAGCTCGATCCCGTCGAAGGCGAAGAAGCGCTGGAACTGCTTGACGAGCGCGTTGCGTGGCTCGACGAGGATCGAGACGAGGTCCTCGCGCGTGAGCTGGTGCACGGCGGAGACGACGGGCAGGCGTCCGATGAACTCGGGGATCAGCCCGTACTCGATCAGATCCTCGGGGAGGCACTGCTCAAACACTTCGCCCGTGTCCCGCTCGGCCTTCGCCTCGATCGCGGCAGCGAAGCCGACACCTTTGTGCCCGACACGCCGCTCGATCACCTTGTCGAGGTTCGCGAACGCACCGCCACAGACGAACAGGACGTTGGTCGTGTCGATCGTGAGGAACTCCTGATGGGGGTGCTTGCGGCCGCCCTGCGGTGGCACCGATGCCTGAGTACCCTCGAGGATCTTCAGCAGCGCCTGCTGGACGCCCTCGCCGGAGACGTCGCGCGTGATCGACGGGTTGTCGGCCTTGCGCGCGATCTTGTCGACCTCGTCGATGTAGATGATCCCGGTTTCGGCCTTCTTGACGTCGTAGTCGGCGGCCTGGATCAGCTTCAGCAGGATGTTCTCGACGTCCTCCCCGACGTAGCCCGCCTCAGTCAGCGCGGTCGCGTCGGCGATCGCGAACGGGACGTTGAGGATGCGCGCGAGCGTCTGCGCAAGCAGCGTCTTGCCGCAGCCGGTGGGGCCGAGCAGCAGGATGTTGGACTTCTGCAGCTCGATGTCCGAGTCGCCGGACATCATCATCTGCACGCGCTTGTAGTGGTTGTAGACAGCCACCGACAGCGTGCGCTTGGACTGGTCCTGGCCGACGACGTACTCGTCGAGCACCTCGTAGATCTCGCGCGGCTTGGGCAGGTTCTCTACGTCGAACGCGGGCGGGGCGGAGAGCTCCTCATCGATGATCTCGTTGCAGAGATCGATGCACTCGTCGCAGATGTAGACGCCCGGCCCGGCGATCAGCTTCTTCACCTGCCGCTGGGACTTGCCGCAGAAGCTGCACAGGAGCTGCTCGTTGGAATCTGTTGGTCTGGCCATATCCCTTGGTGCTCCCCGTGTCCCCCGAGCTAGTGCTCAGAGATGACCCGGTCAATGATGCCGTACTCCTTGGCCTCCTCCGAGCTCATGAAGTAGTCGCGCTCGGTGTCTTTGCCGACCTGGTCGAGGTCTTTGCCTGTGTGCTTGGCGATGATCTCGTCCAGGCGCCTGCGCACGTCGATGATCTCCTTGGCGTGGATCTCGATGTCGGTGGCCTGGCCCTGGAAGCTCGAGGAGACCTGGTGGATCAGGATCTTGGCGTTCGGCAGCGCCATGCGCTTGCCGGCGGCGCCGCCTGCGAGCAGCAGCGCGCCCATCGACATCGCGATGCCGACGCAGATCGTCTGCACGTCGGGCTTGATGAACTGCATCGTGTCGTAGATCGCGAGCCCGGCGTATACGGAGCCACCGGGAGAGTTGATGTACAGGGAGACGTCCTTTTCGGGATCCTCTGACTCCAGGTGCAGGAGCTGCGCGACGATCAGGTTTGCGATCTGATCGTCGACCGGGGTTCCCAAGAAGATGATCCGCTCGTTGAGCAGCCTGCTGTAGATGTCGAAGGCTCGCTCGCCGCGCGAGGTCTGCTCGACGACCATTGGGACAAGTGGGCTCATAGTCCTCGTCTCTGGCTCATAGTCATCGCCTTTGTTTCGCCTCGCCGACCGGATTCCTCTAGAAGGCTAGCGATCTGGTGTCCACAACTGTGTAGGTGCCTCTGCTGGATCTGCCTCGGCGAGCGCCGCCGAGGCCTGCTGCGCCTTCTCCGGCGTCCAGAGCTTCTCGCGCGCCTGCGCCTGCTCGGGGGCGATCGGCTTGGCCGCGGCGGCGATCGCATCGATCGCCTGACGCGCAGCCAGGTCCTCGCGCGCCTCCTCCAGCCGGCCCGCTTTGCCAAGTTCGGCGAGCAGCTTCTGCGCCTCGACGCCTTCGCGCTCGGCGGTCGGGGCGAGCGCTGCCAGCAGCTCATCCTCGGAGGGCTCGATCCCCTCGGCAGCGACGACCGCTGTGATCACCGCCTCGCGGCGGAGCGCCTGCTCGGCTTCCGGCTGCATCTCGGCGAGGATCTCGGCCTCGTCGCGCCCGACGATCTGAAGGTATGCCTCGCGTGAGATCCCGCGATGTGAGAGCGAGTGCAGCATCCGCTCCCACATCTCGCGCGCGCGGGCGGTGATGAGCTCGGGGGTGAGCGCCAGCGTCGCATTCGCCACGGCCGCGTCCAGGGCGGCCTGGCGAAACTCCCCCTCGATCTGCTGCTCGTCCTGCTCAGCCAGGCGCGTGCGGATGTCCTCGCGCAGCTCCTCGAGGTCATCGAAGCCCGCGTCGACCGCAAAGTCGTCGTCGACGTCGGGGAGCTCCTTGAGCTTGACCTCCTTGACGGTTATCTCGAAGGACGCCTCGCGGCCGGCTAGCTCCTGGTTGCCGTATTCCGCGGGAAACGTGAGCGCCACCGTGCGGGTCTCTCCGGCGCTGGCTCCCAGCAGTCCCTCCTCGAAGCCCGGAATCAGGTTGCCGGAACCGAGCTCTACGAGCTGATCGCGACCTTCGCCTCCGTCGAACGGCTCCCACACCAGCTCGCCGTCCGCCTCGGAATCGCCGGCGAGCGAGCCCACGTAGTCGACGACGACGAAGTCGCCCGCGGCCGCCGGGCGCTCGGCGGTCTCCAACCGCGCGAGACGCTCGCGCATGCCCTCGATCTCCTGCCCGATCTGCTCCTCGGCGACGGTGGGCTCGCGGCGCGCCACCTCCAGGCCCAGGTACTCGCCGAGCTTCGCGGTCGGCAGCACGCCGATCTCGATTGAGAACTCGAGCGGCTGTCCCTGCTCGGGGAGGTCACCGAGGTCGAGCTGCGGGTCGCCGACGGGCACGATCCCGGAGCTCTCGATCGCGTCGGAATACCAGCTGGAGAGCGTGTCACGAACGGCTTCCTCGAGTACCACCTCGCGCCCGATCCGTTGGATCACGAGCGGCGCGGGCACCTTTCCGCGGCGGAACCCCGGGAGCTTCAGCTCACGTCCGAGCTGCTGCGCCTTGCGCTCCAGCCGACCCTGGATCTCGCCCGGCGGGACCTCCACCTGCAGGCGCACGCGCGAGTCTCCGAGCTCGGTAAGGGTGGTCTTCAGGGCGACCGGCACCCCCGCCACGATACCGTGCCATCCGATGACGGTCCGCCCTCCCGCTCCGCGAAGCGCGCCGCTGCACCGCCGCGCCGAGGCGTGGCTGTGGACCGGCCCTGCCGGTCACCTGGTGGGCGGGTCACTGGACCTGCTGGTAGCGCTCGCCCGCTACCGCATCGCGCGGGCGCGCGGCCGGCGCATTCGATAGCGCTCGGGCCGCGCGCACAGCGCGCCGCGGGTGAATCCCTCTTACGCCGCGGTAACGGCGCTCACGCCGTCGAACGCGAGCTTCACGCCGCGGGGGACGACGAGCACCGGCGCCGTCGCCGTCTCGATCAGATGTCCAGCGGAGGAGCTCAGCGAGACCTGACCCTGCGGGGCGTCGGGGCGCGAATCGACCACGATCAGGTCGACATCGTTGTTGACGACCGGGGCAATGCTCGCCCCGAGCGCAGTCGCGAGCGCCTCGGCACTCTCGCGCGCGCCGCCGTCGGCGTCGCCGACTGCCACGATCTGCTCCACGCGCTTGTGCTCGAGCTGCTCGGCCAGACCGACCGTCGCTACAGCCACCGCGGTACGACCGCCCTCGAGCAGGCGCTGCGCGGAGTTGCCGACGGCCACGTGGCCCTTTGCGGTGTGTGAGTCCGAGCAGAACACGATCACGTCCGCGCCCTCGCGCTCAGCCAGTGAGGCCAGGCCCTGAGGCGTGGAGCGGTCGATGATCACGTGGCGGGGCGCGCTCGGGATCCCGAGGAGCTCCACTCCGTGCTGAAGGACGCTCTCGGCCTCGACCCGCGCGATCTCCTCGCGCACGCTGTCGGTCTCGGGGTTGTGGCGTACGTAGGCCAGCGATACCTCGCCACCGGCGCGACCGAGGAGCTGGCCCAGCGCGATGGCGTCCTCCTCGTTGGCGGTGCCGTCATAGGAAACGATGATCTTGGTTGACATTTGGACCTTCTCCTTCTTTCGCTAGGCCTTACCTGGCCTGTGGTTTGTTCGAGTTCTTTCTTGTTCAATATCGCACTATCCTGCCATCAGCTCCAGTGATTGTTATGAACCCTGATATAAGTATAGCTAATGCTTAACGTGGCCAGGCTCAAGATCCTCACCGAGGTCGCCTACCGCGGTTCGCTCTCTGCCGCGGCAGACGCCCTGTCCTACTCGCAGTCGGCGGTCTCCCAGCAGATCGCCGCGCTTGAGGCGGAGACCGGGATGGCGCTGCTGGAGCGCCATCCGCGCGGCGTCACGCTGACGGCCGCCGGACAGACGCTCGTCGGCCACGCAGAGGGAATCCTCGCGCGCCTGGAGGCAGCCGAGGCTTCGCTCTCGGAGATCGCGGGGCTGCGCGGCGGGCGCCTGCGCATGGCCTCCTTCCCGACCGCGGGCGCCACGCTGATGCCGGTCGCGATCGCGACCTTCCGCGCCTCCTACCCCGACGTCGAGCTGACGCTCGCGGAGGGCGAGCCCGAGCAGATCCTCCCGCGCCTGCGCGCCGGCGAGCTCGACCTGGCGTTGCTGTTCGAGTTCGACGGCGAGACGCCCCTTCAGGAAGGCACCACGCGAACGGAGCTGCTCGAAGACCCGATGTCCTTGGCGCTGCCGCGTGAGCACGCCCTCGCGGAAAAGAAGGATCTGCGTCTGCAGGACCTCGCTGATGAAGCGTGGGTGCAGACCTCGCGCTCGAGCCCCTGCGCGCAGCACGTCGTGCGTAGCTGCCACGCGGCTGGCTTCGAGCCGAACGTCGCGTTCGAGAGCGACGACTACCAGACCGTCCAGGGGCTCGTCGCCGCCGGCGTAGGAGTCGCGCTGATCCCCGAGCTCGCCCTGTCGGTCGTGCGCGATGACATCGTGATCCGCGCGCTCTCCCCCGCTCCCCCGGTTCGCCAGGTGGTCGCGGCCGCCCCCGAGGGCGCGCGCCTCGTGCCGGCAGCGCCGGCGATGCTCGGCATCCTCGAACACGCGGCAAGGGCCCTGACGCATTCGGGGCGCCCGGCCGATTAGACCGGGCGCCCCGAAGCTGCTGCTAAGTCCTCGCCTCAGCGAGGACAGAGTCGATGCCTAGAAGCGGCAATTCGACTTGATGTATTCGGCCATCTTTTCGTAGCCCAGCGGTGTTGCGTGGATGTCCGGGCCATTTTTTTTGCCTTCGAACGTGGTGAAGTTGGCCATGTTGGTCCACTCCTCCATGTGTTCTGTTTCCGAAGGCTCGGTCTCGGTGTTGAACAGCGTCTGCTCGTCCACGAAGCAGGCCTTCAGCGCACCCTTCTTGAAGGTGCTCTTCTCGGCGGAGCTCAGAGCCGCGAGCAGCTCGTTGGAGCCGGGCAGGAGTTCGCCCGTCCCGTAGTCGTTCCCGTAGGTGTTGTACGTGCCCACGAAAATGAACTTGCCGTGGAAGCCAGCGCTCTTCAGCGTCTCGATCACCGCGCCTGAGTTGGTGACGATCTGCGCGAAGAGAGCCGGAGCCTCGGCTTCGATCTCTGCCTTCGCTACTTCGTTTCCTTCGGTTTCGAGTTCTTTCGCGTGGCTCGTCTCGTACTCGTACGCGAAGATTTCGCCGTCTTTTTTGCCTTCCGCGGCGAGTTCGGCGCCGTGTTCGCCGGCGTAGGTCTCCTCGTCGGGGATCAGCATCGCGGCGAGTTCGTTTGCGTGAGCGGCCTCGTATGCGGCGGCGTCTTCGCCGACCTTCGCTTCGAACGCTTCCAGACCGACCACTTCAGGTCCGCCCGTTTCCTCGTAGGCCTGTTCCTCCGCCTTTTCGATCACAAATGCTTCGATCTCTTTCAGAGCGATCGTTTCGACGTGTTTGGCGACCGCCTGTTCTGCTTCTACCGTGGCGATGCCGATGACCTTGTTGGTCTGGCGCGTTTTCACTTCAGCTTCGATTTTCTCGACCAGGTGAAGCTGGTCGTTGGCGCCGATGTCCATCGTGATCGCCTTCACCGGGGTGCCTTTGGCGGCCTCGGTGACAACGGTCTTGACGGCAGCTTCCAGCTGCGATTCCCCTGCTCCGTATTCGGTGTGCAGCGGCAGGCCGTCGGTGTAGTGGTAGGCACAGGGAGCTTCGCCGGTGATCGACGGGTTGCTCGCCTGGAGCTCCGCCAGCAGCGGTCCGTTACCGATCAACGACGCCGACGTCTCGCCGGGGCACCCGTAGTTGACGAGCTGGATCTTGCCCTTTTTGTTGACGATGTTGAAGTAGTCGTTCGCGTACCCGTGTTCGAACCCGGTCGGGTTCTCGCCCAGTTTTTCGTTTTCGTTGAAGAGCTGCTGGGAGTAACCGAACGCCAGCGAGTCGCCGAGCGCGAGGTACGTTTCCTTGACTTTCACGGGTTTCTTCGCGGCGGCAATCGACGGCACGGCCATCGCCGAGAGCGCCACCAGAGCGGCCACGCATCCGACCAAACGCCATAGGCGTCGGACACGCACCCCTCCTGAGCCATTCATGGCTTGCATTCTCATCCTCCTAGTTAACGGCGGGACCGGCGGCAGAGAGCACGCCCGAGGGCGCAACAACCTGCAGCGCAGGCCCCATCTCTCCCAGCCCCATCTCTTGACATTTCCCTCACTTGGAGCGCTCCACAAGGTCCTCCCCCGAGGAGCAATCTCGGTTCAAGGTAGCCACGGGGAGTACAGATGTCAAGCCTGACGCAGTCCGCCGGCGCGCCCTGATGTCCGCGGCCGCTGTCATCTTCAGGGGATGAGCGTCCTGTTTCTCGTGATCGGAGCACTGGCCGGCGCAGCCTGCGCGGCGCTGGCCCTGCGGCGCAATCGCGAGCGTATGCACGAGGAGCTGAAGGCGATCTCCGTCGACGTCCTCGCCCAGACCGGGGAGTCCCTGGCGCAGCGCGTGGCCGACGCGCGCCGCGCCGAGGAGGAGCGCGCGGCGGGCGAGATGTCAAGGCGCGCGGAGGAGATCAAGGGGGTTGTCAAGCCCGTACAGGAGAGGCTCGGGCGCATGCAGGACGAGATCGGACGCCTGGAGCGCGAGCGCCGCGAGGCGCAGGGAGAGCTCGCGCAGATGATCCGCAATCTCGGCGAGGGAGTCGGCAGCCTGCGCCAGGAGACCGGCAACCTCGTCTCCGCGCTCAAGCGTCCCTCCACCCGCGGGTCCTGGGGAGAGATCCAGCTGCGCAACGTGGTCGAGATGGCGGGCATGGTCGCCCATTGCGACTTCGTCGAGCAGAGCACGATCCAGACCAGCGAGGGAACGCTGCGTCCAGACATGCTCGTGCGCCTGCCCGGCGGCAAGCTGGTGGTGGTCGACTCGAAGGTTCCGCTCGACGCCTACCTGTCCGCGCTGGAGGCGGGCGCTGAGGACGAGCGCGAGATGCACACTGCACGCCACGCGCGCCAGACCCGCGAGCACATCACCAAGTTGGCATCCAAGGGCTATCAGCGCCAGTTCGACTCGACCCCGGAGTTCGTCGTCATGTTCGTGCCCTCCGATGGGATCTATCAGGCGGCGCTCGCGCAGGACCCGGCACTGATCGAATACGGCGTTCAGCAGCAGGTGCTGATGGCGACGCCGACGACGCTGATCGGGCTGCTGTGGGCCGTGCACTACGGCTGGCGCCAGGAGCTGATCGCGGAATCAGCGCGAGAGATCGCAGAGTCCGCGCGCGAGCTGCACAACCGCCTCGGCCGTTTCGTCGAACCGCTCTCCAAGGTCGGCCGCCAGCTCGACTCAGCCGTCTCCGCCTACAACGAGGCGGTCGGCTCCTTTGATCACCGCGTGATGCCGCAGGTACGCAAGATCGAGCAGGCCGGCGCCGCCTCCGAACGCAAGGTGCTGGCGCCGGACGCGGCGGAGATCACCGCTCGGGCGATAACCGCGCGACCGGAGCTCGGGGGCGAGGACGCTCGGCCTCCACGCCCCGAGGAGGCACGCGAGCAAGCGGCGCGTCAGCGAATTTCCAGCGGCGCCTGAGGAGCACCGCGATCAGGGCGAGTGCCACCGGCACAGTCGCAGGCAGCTCGTCCACAGCGAAGAACAGCAGGTCGAAGGCGAGCGCGAGGATCGCCGTGAGCGCCGCAGCGCGAAGCTGCAGCCGGCGCCCGAAGCTGGCAGCGAGCAAGCCGCCCAGGACGCCGGCGATGAACAGGTCGCCGTAGCCCATGACGGCCGAGCCGAGCACGGCGCTCTGCAACTGCGGGAGGTTGGCTACGGGGCGCGCGGCGTTGAGCGCATCGTTGGGCTTCTGAAGCAGGTCTGAGACCACCAGCGTGGTGTCCACGATCGCCATCGCGACGATCCCCGCGGCGAGCCAGCGCGGGGGCGTCACGCTCGCGAGCAGCGCGCCGAGTGCCACACAGCTGAGTCCCGACAGGCACAGCGCCGCTGCCTCGCCGGCCAGGCCACCGCGGTTGAGCCAGGCGAGCGCGAACAGCGGCACAGCCGCCAGCACGCGAAGCGCGCGATACCGAGCGCCTCCACCCCACCCCCACGTGAGCCAGCCGAGCGCGAGCACCGCCAGCACCGGCACTGCGACGAGCGCCAGATACGTCAGGCCTTCGGCGCTCGCGTTTTCCGCCGCGCGCGCGCCGAACACGAACGCGATCACCGAAAGCGGCGGGATCACCGCCCAGCGCCGGCTTCGCAGACGTGTCGCGGGAGCCCACGAAAGTGCACCGGGAAGCGCCACGATCGCACCCTGCGCGAGCGAGAGCAGCGAGATCGATATCCAGAACGGGAGCACCCTGCCACCAACATAGATTCCCGGGCGGGCGTGCGCCTTGTCGGTGTGTCCAGTCGCTTTCCGCAGAGCTGCCGCGTACGATGAGCGCTGTGAGCGCGCCCGCCGCCGAGCAGCCGCCGATCCTCCACCTCTCCGCGGTTGTGGGCAGCGCGCTGCGGGACGCCAACGGCGAACGGCTCGGCAAGGTCGAGGATCTGATCGTGCGCCTCGGCGGAACCGGCTATCCGCCGATCACAGGCTTCCTCGTGAACGTCGCCGGACGCACGTCCTTCCTGGGTGCCGACCGCGTCTCTGAGATCGCAACCGACGGCGTGGTGATGCGCAAGGCCAAGCTCGACCTCCGGCCGTTCGAGCGTCGCGCCGAGGAGGTGTTGCTCAAGCGCGACCTACTCGATCGACAGCTGATCAACGTCCAGGGCGCGCGCCTGGTGCGCGCCAACGAGATCGAGCTCGCGCTCGTGGCCGGGTCCTGGCGTGTCGTCGGCGTCGACACCGGCCCTCGAGGTGGGCTGCGACGCCTACTTCCGAAGGGTCTGGGCGCGCACATCGCGACAGGTGAGTTCCTCGACTGGGCGGGCGTGGAGCCGTTCGTCGGCCACGTGCCGACGGTGCGCCTGCGGGTCCCGCATCCCAAGCTCGCAAAGCTGCACCCGGCGCAGATCGCCGATCTGGTGGAGGCGGCGTCGCGACGCGAGGGCGAGGAGATCATCCAGGCCGTCGGCGATGACGACCGCGAGCTCGAGGCGGATGTGTTCGAGGAGCTCGACGACCAGCACCAGCGCGAGTTCCTCGAGGATCGCCCCGACGCCCAGGTCGCGGCGATCCTCTCCAGGATGGCTCCCGACGACGCGGCGGACATCGTGGGCGAGCTGGACGAGAACCGGCGCGAGCAGGTGCTCTCGCTGCTGCCGGTCAGCCATCGCGTGAAGGTGAGAGCGCTGCTCGGCTACGACCCCGCCGAGGCGGGCGGCCTGATGAGCCCCGACTTTATCCTGCTGCACGGCTCGTCCTCGGCCGGGGACGCATTGAACGCCGTGCGGCGCAGCAGGATCGCTCCGGAGCTGCTCACCGCGGTGTTCGTCAGCTCCCAGGAGGGCTCCTTGGATGGCAGCGTGGCGGTCACCGCCCTGGTGCGCGCGGACCCGACTCGCAGCCTGTCGAGCATTGTCAAGCACGAGGTCCCCTGCCTGTCCCCGGATGCCTCCTTCGAGGAGGTCGCCCGACTGATGGCCGATTACAACCTCACCTCGATCCCAGTGGTCGACGATGGGGGACAGATGGTCGGCGTGGTCACGGTTGACGACGTGCTCGAGGCGATGCTTCCCCGAGGCTGGCGCCGGCGCTTTGGCCTCCTCGGGGAGGACTGAATAGACTCACCGCCAGTGAAGGTCCCCAGCGGACAGTTCGATGGCGGTCCGAGTACCGCCCGTCATGCGTCGTATCCGGTCGGCCACCCGTGGCCGACCACGTCTGCCTGCCCGGCTTAGCCCGCGACGCGCGCGTATCTTCGCCTTCCTGGGGCTGCTGGGACCCGGGCTGATCGCCGCAAACGCCGGCAACGACGCGGGTGGAATCGCAACGTACTCGTCCGTCGGGGCCAAGTACGGATACGAGCTGCTGTGGACGATCGTCCTGATCACGATCTCGCTCGGTCTCGTGCAAATGCTCGCCGCGCGCATGGGGGTCGTCACCGGCAAGGGCCTGGCCGAGCTGATCCGCGAGGAGTACGGCATCCGCTGGTCGGTGCTGGCGACATCAGCGGTGGTGATCGCCAACCTCGGCATCTGCATCTCGGACTTCGTCGGGATCGGCGCCGCCCTCGGACTCGCGGGGGTTCCGACACAGGTCTCGGTGCCAATCGCGGCAGTCGGGATCTGGCTGATCATCGTCCGCGGCTCCTATCGATCGGCGGAGCGGATCTTCATCTGGTTCACGATCCCGTTCTTTGCGTACCCGATCGCGGCGATACTCGCGCATCCGCATTGGGGAAAAGTGGGCAAAGCGCTCGTCGTCCCCACGATCCACACGAACTCGGCCTTCGTGATCCTGCTGATCGCCACGGCAGGCACGACGATCACGCCGTACATGCAGCTCTACCTCCAGTCGGCTGTCGTCGAGCGCGGCGTGCGCGAGGACGAGCTGCCCCGCGAGGAACGCGAGGCGGTGGCGGGCGCCGTGTTCGCGAACATCGTGGCCGCTTTCATCATCATCGCCACCGGCGCCACGCTGTTCGCGCACGGCGTGCACCACATCTCCTCCGCAGCGGACGCCGCCCGCGCACTGCGCCCGTTCGCGGGCAGCTACGCGGAGGTGCTGTTCGGGGTGGGCCTGCTCGGCGCGAGCCTGCTCGCGGCCGCGATCCTGCCGATCGCCACCTCCTACGTGGTCTCGGAGTCCCTGGGCTATGAGAAGGGCGTCGGGCGCCGCCACGAGGAGGCGCCCGTGTTCGTGAACATCATCACCGCGATGATCATGATCGGCGCCTTCGTGGCGATCATCCCCGGCGTGCCGGTGATCTCACTGCTCGTCGGAGTGCAGGTGGTCAACGGCCTGCTGCTGCCGATCAACCTGTTCTTCATCTGGCGGCTCGCGCGCTCGCCGCGGATCATGGGCGAGCGTCACAGCCGCGGCCTCCTCGACGGCGCGGCAGCCGTCACCGTGGCGGTCTCCTCGACGCTTTCGATCGCGCTCGTCGTGATCACCGTCACGAGCCTCTGAGCGAGCGGGGACTACGCCGCAGAGGTGGCGACGGCGTCCGCCGTCAGCAGCAGCGAGGCGCCGATCGCGCCGCCGAGGTCGCCGAGCGCCGCCACGTGCACGTGCGGTGGGCGCGAGTCCGCGAACAGATGCGGCTTCATCTCCTCGGCGATCCGCTGCGCGAACGGGTGGCCGAACCTCACACCGAGGCCGCCACCGATGATCACGCCCTCCACGTCGAGCACGTTCACGACCGACGCGATTCCCGCGCCGAGCGCCCTGACAGCACGATCGAGCGTCTGGATCGTGAGCTTGTCGCCGCGTTCGAGCGCCCGCTCCCAGATCCCACTCGTCAGTCGCGTGCGCTCGTGCTCTTTCATCAACTTGAACAGCTCGGTCTTACGGCCCTTGTCCTCGTGCAGGCGACGCACGTACCCTTCCATCGACGCGCGGCCGGCGTAGGCCTCCATGCAGCCAAGACGTCCGCAGGTGCAACGCTCGCCGTCCATCTCTACGACTACGTGCCCGATCTCTCCGGCGCCGCCGCGTCCGATCCAGGCCTTGCCGTCGAGGATCAGCCCACCGCCCACCCCGGTCCCCCAGAACACTCCCAGCAGCGACGTGTACAGGCGCCCGGCGCCGAGCTTGAACTCCGCGTCCGTCGCAACCTGAACGTCGTTGCCGACCGCGACCTTGCAACCGAACGCGGCTTCCAGGGTGCTCGCGAGCGGAAAGCTGCCCTCCCACCCCGGCAGGTTGCGAGCGCTGGTCACATTGCCGCCCTCGATCGTGCCGGGCGAGCCGACACCCACGCCCGTGAGCGTCGAGGTCTCAACCTCAGCCGCCTTGGCCGCGTCCTTCAGCGCAGTCGCCATCTCGGCCGCCACGTCACTCGGGCCGCCGCTGGTGGGAGTCTGACGACGAGCAGAGCCGAGCACGCTGTACTCCTCGTCGAGGATCGCAGCCTGGATCTTGGTGCCGCCAAGGTCGATCCCGCCGTAGGTGGACATCCCGGCTGATGATCGCAGACACCCACGGTGCGTCTCGGCGAGCGACGGCGCGAACACCGGCAACCCGAAGCAGGGCAGCCGCGAGCTTTAGGCGAATTTAGCGCTGCTTGCGGCGTTTCTTCAATCGCTCTTACAGCTCCCCCCCACGATTCATCCAGCGAGATGACCGAGCGCCCCAGAGCATCCTGGCTCCTTTACGCACTGGGGGCTCTCTGCGCCGGTGCGATCGCCGCCGCCGTACTGGTCGTCGGACCGGCGTCGAGCAGCGCGGTGAGCGTCGCGCGCACCGCCAAGGTCGCGGACGGCGTCGTCCAATCGACGGTCTCGGGGAGCGGCAACCTCCAGGCCGCCAGCCAGCTGAACCTCGGCTTCAGGACGTCTGGCACCGTCACCGCGATCTACGTCACCCAGGGTGAGCACGTAACCCAGGGGCAGTTGCTCGCCACGCTCGACCCGCAGAGTGCTGAAGTCACCCTCGAACAGGCCAAGGCGGCGCTGCAGTCGGCCGAAGCGAACCTGGCGCAGGAGGAAGAAACCGACGGCGAAGGCTCGAGCACAGGGACCTCCGGTGGCTCGAGCGCCGGCGCGGCCTCAGCCGCCTCGGTCCAGAACACCGCCCGCGCGCCAATCGCCCGAGCCGCGGAATCTCCGAGCGACGGCTCCCCGAACGCCCCGACGGGCACGACGACGACTCCGAGCGCCACCGCCCCGGGCGCGAGCTCCCCCGCAAGCACGACCCCAGCCGGTACGACGACCTCCACCAGCACGACCACGTCCAGCGCCACGACGACGCCGACCACGACCGGCGCATCGGGCAAGAGGACGAGCTCAACGACCCCGACGAGCAGCGCGCCTAGCTCCACGACGACATCGGGCAAAGCCACGAACGGCCAGCGCACCGGTGAATCCAAGGAAGCCGATTCGAGCTCCGTGAAAGCGAAAGCGACGCTCAGCACGGCAACGCGCGAAGCGAACCTGGCCTCCGCGAAAGCCGCGGTCAAGAGCGACGCGCTGACGGTGCAGAGCGACGAGCAGGCCGTCCAGGACACCAAGCTCTACGCGCCCGAGGCCGGCACGATCGTCACGCTCTCCGGCCAGGTCGGAGAAGTCGTCTCCGGGAGCGGCACCACGAAGGCCTCGAGCTCGAGTAGCTCATCGAGCACCTCAGGCGCGGATGCGACCGGAGCCACCGGGGCCACATCCGCACGGTCGGCGACCGGCACGTCGAGCTCGAGCTCGTCCTCGACGGGGTCCACGGGCTCATCGAGCGCGTTTGCCGTGCTCAGCGACCTGAGCTCGTTGCAGCTGGTCGTGCCGCTGAGCGAATCGGAAATCGGCAACGTCAGGGATGGCCAGATCGCGACGGTGACGGTAGAAGCTCTGAGCGCCACCAAGCTCGCCGCGCACGTGAGCGAAGTCGGACTGACCTCGACCAGCAGCAGCGGAGCGGTGAGTTACGACGTGACCTTCCAGCTCGACCAGCTCGCCGCGGGGATCAAGCTCGGGATGAGCGCCACCGCGGAAGTCGTGATCAAGCAGGCCGAAGGGATCAATATCCCAACCAGCGCGATCACCGCTGATGAGGTGACGGTCGAGCGCAGCGGCAAACAAGTGCGCCAGCGCGTCGTCACAGGCCTCGCCGGCAACACCGCCACGATCGTGCTCAGCGGCTTGAAGGCCGGCGAAACCGTTGTGCTGCCGGCAGCGAGCACGACGAGCTCGAGCACCGGCAGTCTCAGCTCGCGGCTCGGCAGCCGCCTCGGCGGGGCAGCCGGTGGCCTGGGCGCCGGAGCCGGAGCCGGAGCCGGCGGATTCGCGGGCGCCGGCGGGGGTGCCTTCTTTCGGGGAGGCGGCTGATGCGACGGCCCCTACGTCCCCGCGGACCCGCACTGCGAACGCCCCGCAGCAAGCCGCTCGTGCGCCGCGAGGCAGTCCAGCGGCCAGACGTGCACTCTAGTTCCCGCCCCCGTCCCGTGATCGAAGTCAACAAGGTGACCAAGGTCTTCGACCTCGGCCAGATCCGCGTACGTGCCCTGCGTAGCGTCTCGCTGCGAATCGAGACCGGCGATCTCGTGGCGATCATGGGCAGCTCCGGGAGCGGCAAGAGCACCCTGATGAACATCCTCGGCTGCCTGGACGTCCCCACCAGCGGGCGCTACCTGATCGACGGCGTCGACGTCAGCCAGATGGACGAGGACGATCTTTCCGATCTGCGCAACCGCAAGATCGGATTCGTCTTTCAGAGCTTCAACCTGGTCGCGCGCACGAGTGCGCTCGTGAACGTCGAGCTGCCGCTCGCCTACGCCGGTCTACGCGGGGCGCAGCGGCGCAAGCGAGCCGAACACGCGCTGCGCTCCGTCGGCATGAGTCACCGCCTGCACCACCAGCCTTCCGAGCTCTCCGGAGGCCAGCAGCAGCGGGTGGCCGTCGCGCGCGCGATCGTCACCAACCCCTCCCTGATCCTCGCTGACGAGCCCACGGGAAACCTCGACTCGCACTCGACCGAGGATGTCCTAAGGATCTTCGCGCGGCTGAACGAAGAAGGCCGCACGGTGGTGCTGATCACCCACGAGCCGGATGTGGCAGAACAGAGCAAGCGCGTGATCCGCTTGAGCGACGGACAGGTCGTCGAGGACCAGCGAACCCTCGACGTGCGCGACCCGCCGCCAGCGCTCCACATGCAGAAGTCTGCCCACCGCGAGAGCAGTGAGATCATCGAGGCGCAGCCGTGATCGGCCCCGAGATGCTGCGCATCGCGTGGAGCGGGATCACGGCCAACAAGCTGCGCTCGGGGCTGACGATCCTCGGCATGACGATCGGCGTGGCCTCCGTGATCGTCCTGATCGCGGTCGGCAACGGCTCCTCCAAGGCGGTTCAGTCCACGATCCAGAGCCTCGGCACGAACGTGCTAGTCGTGCAGTCCAGCGGCGGGTTTCGCGGCGGGCTGGGGGCGAGCACCGCAAGTACGATCTCGCTGACGAAGGCCGACGCGCAAGCGCTCCAGAATCCCAGCCTCGCGCCGGACGTCAAGAGCGCGTCCCCGGTCGTCGACGCCAGCGACGTGACGCTCACCTACGCCGGCACGACCTTCGAACCGTCCTCGTTCGTGGGAACCACCCCGTCCTACCTGACAGCCCACACCTACAAGCTCGCCGAAGGCAGCTCGTTCACGACTGAAGACGTCGCCAAGCACCGCCGTGTGGCGGTGATCGGCCAGGAAGTCGTCCAGGAACTGTTCTCCGGCGAGAGCGCAGTCGGACAGAACATGAAGGTCAACGGCAGCAACTACGAAGTCGTGGGCGTCCTCGCGAAAAAGGGCACCAACGGAACCACCAACGAGGACGACGTGGTGATGGCGCCGATAAGCACAGTTCAGGACTCGCTCACCGGCACCGGTCCGATCGATTCGATCACCGTCCAGGCAAACTCCGAATCGGCGCTCAATGCAGCCGAAGCAGAGGTCACGACGATCCTCGAGGAACGCCACAAAATCAAGGACACTGCCGAACCCGGCTTCAGCGTCCTAAATCAGGGCTCGCTGCTGGAAACCTCGAGCTCGACCAGCAGCGTCTTCACGACCCTGCTGGGCGAGGTGGCGGCAATCTCGCTGCTCGTCGGCGGGATCGGCGTGATGAACATCATGCTCGTGAGCGTCACCGAGCGCACGCGCGAGATCGGCATCCGCAAGGCCGTCGGCGCCCGGCGCTCGGACATCCTCACCCAATTTCTGACCGAGGCGGTACTCGTTTCGCTGTTCGGCGGCGTCGCCGGAGTGGCCGTCGGGGTGATCGGCAGTCAGTTCGAGATCGCGGGCGTGCATCCTGAGATCGCGAGCTACTCGATCTTCCTGGCCTTTGGCGCGGCTCTCGCGTCGGGCCTGTTCTTCGGCACCTATCCGGCCGCGCGCGCCGCCCACCTACGACCGATCGAGGCGCTTCGCTTTGAGTAACCCATCTTCCCCCCACGAGGAGTCCGGTATGCCACACGAGCAACCCACCGTCCAAAGCGCCGCCCTTCAGGGCGGCGAGGCACACCACGCCGAGCACCCGCCGCGGGCGGGCGATGCCTACGGCGGCTTTGACGAGGACGAGGAGTGGCTCGAGGATCCCGCCGAGCTCCCGCCCCGGCCGCGCCGGCGCCTGCTCGGGTCGGGTGGAAACCCACTCGCCCTGGCACTGCTCGGCGTGCTGCTGATCGCCTGCGGGTTCATCGGCGGGGTGCTCGTGGAGAAGGGCGAAACGTCCTCCTCGAGCTCCACTGCGGGTGCCACCGCGGGTCTCGCCTCGCGCTTCGCCGCGCTGCGGGGCGCCGGCACGACCGGAGCAACGCGCTCGAGCTCGACGGGCAGCGCGGGCGGCTTCTTCGGCGCCGGCACCGGCAGCGCCGGCCGGCCCACCGCGGGGACCGTCGCCTACCTCGACGGGAGCACGCTGTATGTGACGAACTCCGAAGGCAACACGATCAAGGTCAAGACCTCACCGGCGACGAGCGTGAACAAGACCGTGACTTCGAGCGTGAAAGGAATTCACCCGGGCGAAACGGTGACGATCACCGGCAGCACCGGCTCCAACGGCGCCGTGAGCGCGGAATCGATCAGCGTGGGCTCGAGCGGCGGTGGTCTGGCGGCACTGTTCGGTGGCTCCAAATCGCGGGCCGGATCCACGAGCAGATCCGGCGGCGAAACACCTGCCCTGTTCGGCGGCTGAGGAGGCTTAGCGAGGCCTTAGCCAGACCGCCCACCATCCCTGCTCGACGTGCGCGCCGCGAGGCGCAGCGCGCACGCGAGCCAGATCATCCGACAAGGAGCTCAATGCATCACATGTTCACCAGCAAACGCAGACCCCAGCCCGCTTTGGCGGCTGTCCTTCTCGTCGTGCTCGCCAGCCTCCTGCTGGCCGCGTGCGGAGGTTCCTCGACGAGCTCGACCTCCTCGACCGGCACGAGTGCCAGCGCCGCCCCGTCG
Organism: Solirubrobacteraceae bacterium; assembly: GCA_036513335.1. Taxonomy (GTDB): domain Bacteria; phylum Actinomycetota; class Thermoleophilia; order Solirubrobacterales; family Solirubrobacteraceae; genus Palsa-744. The sequence continues at coordinate 51,472 of DATBZG010000093.1, forward strand.
ACGACCCCAACCGGCAAGGCTCCCGCGGGCGGCGCGAACCGGTTTGCCGCGCTGCGCGAATGCCTGAAAAAGAACGGGATCACGCTCCCCAAGTTCACTCCGGGGAAACGCCCATCCGCCACCACGCACGGCGCGTTCCTCCCCAAAGGGGTGAGCAAATCCCAGTACGAAGCGGCCGTGAAGAAGTGCGGCGGGCGCGGGACGTTCGCCGGTGGTGCCGGCCGCTTCAGCAGCCCGCAGGTCAAGCAGGCGCTCGCCAAGTTCTCCTCGTGCATGCGTGAAAACGGCGTCGCAATACCCAAGGCCAACACCTCGGGCAAGGGGCCGATCTTCAGTTCGAAGAACCTGAACACGAGCAGCGCCAAGTTCAAAACGGCCGAGACGAAGTGCGCCAAAGACCTCGGTGGCGCGTTCCATGCCCGACCTGGCGCAGCCGGCGGCGGAGCCCCTGGCGGACCGGGCGGCGCGCCGCCCGCGGCCGGCTAGCAGCGGGACTCGACCATCGCCGCTCGGGGCACCCGCTCCGAGCGGCGCAGTGCTAGCGCTTGGACTTCGGGTCGGGGATCGCGGCGGAGCTCGGCTTGGTGGAGACGGTTGGGATCGGCAGCGCAGCCACGCGATCCATCAGCTGGTTCCACTGAGTCGCGCTGAGCGGAGCGGTCGTCACCAGCGGCGAGGGTGCCGTCCTGCCCGAGCGTGCCGAGTGCGCAGCCCTCGCGGTCGCCGCCGCTGAAAGCACCGGAGTGGGTCTCGCGGGGCTGAACTCGAGATGGATGTGGTTCGCAGCGGAAGGGGACGATTGCGTGCTGGGCGCGCTCGGGAAGCGCATCAGGCTGACGATCTGGTGCGGAGCGAATTCCGCGGGAAGCGAGATCAGCGTACGGATCGTGAGGTCGGTGATCGTTTCCGCGCCCTGGTGCCCGGCGATCTTGGTGCCGTTGATCGCGGAGATGTCGACTTCGTCCCCGCTGAGGCTAGCGCCGGGGCCGGTGAGCTGGCGCTCGGAGCAGCGCAGCGCGCTGACGGTCGGCTCCAGGCCACTACGCGAGAGGAACGCGAGCACGGCGAGCACGCGTTTATCGACAGCGCCCGCGGCGACTTCGTGGCGTGCGCAGGCGTCGAGTTTGATCCCGGGATCAGATAGCACGGCACGCTCGAGCTGCGCCCTGGAGAGCAGGAACGCGTCGCTGGCGGTCGCGCCTAGCAGCGCGTTGGCAGCCTTGGCGCCCCGCGGATGAAGCGCGGTCTGTAGTTGCGCCCAGTTCGCGAGGACGGGAGCGGGGTCGATCGTTTCGGTGTCGCCGGCGGGACGGATCGCGAAGCGCAGGTGCCCGTCTTTGGCGTTCGGCGGGACGCGTACGCGGCCGAGGATCGTGCCCGACGCGACAACCGAGCCTGCCTCGAGCGCCATTGGCTTGCCTGCGGTGTCGCGCCGCGCCTTCCTGGCGGCGCTGGCGCGCGCCGCGGCACGCGCATCGGGGTTGCCCGGGTGCGCGAACAGACGCACCTTGTCCATGCCTGCGGGTGCCGCTTCCTGTTCGGTGTTCTGCACCGAGACCTGGCCTTTGCCAGCGGCGTGCGGCGAGGGGCTCTTGACCTGCAAGGTGACGGGGGTCTGCGTACCCGCGCTCGCCGGCTGCGATGGCGCGGGGCCGTGAGTGCTGGCAGCCTCGACGACCGGTGAATCCACGCGCGCGCCGGGCGACTTGGGGAGCACGTAGGTGGGAGCGATGCTGCCCAGGCCGGAGTAGGTGAACACGTCGCCGTAGACGTCGCGCAGGACCACGTACTTGCCTAGCTTGCGCGAGTCTCCGATGCGCACGATACGTCCGTCCTGCACCGCGACGACCGAGGCGTTCGGCGAGCTCAGCAGTTCGATCAGCTGCAGGGACTGCTGCTTGGCGCCGGCGCCGGAGGTTGCGGCCGCGGCAGCGGCGGCGGGCGACAGCGGCGCGGTCGAGCCCGGCGTGCCCGCGCCGGAGGTGCTCGCAGACTTGCCGGGGAGGGCCGTCGCATTGGCCGTGGCGCTCGAGGCGGAGGCGGGAAGCGGGTTCCAGGCTACTTTCTTGCCCGTCAGCGGCAGCCGGCCGTCGATCAGGCCGGTCAGCGTCGCGATCACGCCTTTGGGGTAGGTCGAGATCAGCTTCGCCCTGAGCAACACCGATTCGACATATTCTTCAGAGTGGTTGTAGGCGAGGATCGCAGCACGCAGGTTCGTGGCGGCACCCGCGGCACGCAGGTAGCGAGCTGCCGCGAAGATCGCATCGACGGGGTTGTAGGGGTCCGCGTAGCCGGCGTTGAGCGCGTCCACGCCGTACTGAAGCCAGGTGCTCGGCATGAACTGCATCCACCCCACCGCGCCGGCGGTGGAGACCGACAGGTCGGTGCCGTAATCGGTCTCGATTTCGTTGACCGCGGCGAGGATCTGCCACGGCACCCCGTACTGAACCGCAGCCGCCTTGTAGATGGGCAGCAGGAACAGCGGTATGCGATAGAAACCAAGCGCTTGGTCTGAGGCTTCCGCGGAGGCGAGCAGCGCGACGAGCTGACCGGCCTCGGCGGCAACCGACTGCGGCGAGGCGGCCACCCCGTTCGGTCCCGAGGCTTTGTTGGAGGACTTGCCGGCAGAGCCTTTGCCCGCCTTCTTGGTCGGCTTGCCGCTCGTGTTCGTCGCTTCGATGCTGGTCGTCTGCGTCGTGCTGGCCGGGCTGCTCGAGCTCGCCTTCTGTTTGCGCTTCAGGACGACGGCCGGCGCTTCTGCGACGGGTGCCTGCTGAGCACCCGTGCTGGGCGTTTCAGAGCTCGGCGTCGTGGCCGTGGGCGTGCTCGTGGTGGGAGTCGTCGCCGTCGAGGTCGTCGGTGCTTCCGAGGTGGTCGTCGGGGCAGTGGTCGTCGTGGTCGTAGGCGTCGTGCCCGTTTCGGTTTCCGGCGTGGTGCTGGTCGATTCGGCCGACGGCGCAGTGCCTTCGCCGGCGGTCGTGGAGGTATCGCCGACAGCGGCTCCGACGAAGGGCGCACCAAGCGTCGCGGCCGTCAGTCCACCGCCCGCGAGCGCGGACAGGACGGCACGCAGAGCCCTGCGGCGGGCGCGGTTCAAAGGCGTCATGCGTGCTTGTCGTTCATCTCGGGGGCGTCCCATCATTGTGGTCGGCGCAGCTGTCCCACAGATCGCGGGGTACGCCCACCGGGATTCTTATCGGCAGCGAACCACGAATCGGTAAAGGATTCGTAATCGCGCCGGCAAATCTTGCAAAGCTCAGATTGCATGGTGAGCGGGGGCCATACCCCGCCGGACCGTAACGAAACCGAAGGCGGAAGTGTCGCACTTGGGCCACCGTGCGCCAGTTCTGGACGCCGTGTTGCAGCAGTGCCCGTCCCAGCGCGGGATCTGGTAGGCGTGTCAAAGGGCCGCCAACGCGATATTCTCCGGCGCGTGGAAACGATCTTCTCCGTCCTGCAGGTGATCATCGCGGTGGTCCTGATCTTCCTGGTGCTGATGCATTCGGGCAAGGATTCCGGGCTCTCGGGCGCGTTCGGGGTCGGCAGCGGCACTGGCCCGCTCGGTGGCGGCTCGCTCGTGGAGCGCAACCTAAACCGCTGGACGATCTTCTTCGGCGTGCTGTTCTTCCTGAACGCGTTCCTGCTGCTCAAGCAGCCCTGGTCCTGAGGCGCCGCCACTCCCGTCCGTCTCGTCGGAGTCCTCCTCAGCGGGCTCGAGTCGGTTGAGGATCTGCAGCGCCTCCCCGCGAAGGTCGGCGTCGATCGCGTCGTAGTCCTCGCGCGAGAGCTTGCCCGTACGAAAGTCCATCTCGGCGTCGCGAATCTCCCTGTACTTCGCCTCGCGGGCCGCCTCGAGGTCTTGGACCTCACCCGCAGAGGTAGCGGCGGCGTCCGGCGAGTCCGTCGCGGGGCTCGCGCCCGGCCGATCCTGCGCGGGCCGGTGCGCGCGGCGTATCGGCGCCCCGACTATGAGCACCACGACAGCGACAACAACCAGCGTCGAGAGCGCGATCAAGAAGGCCATGGCGTGAGGCTCGCCCGCCGTGCCGGCGTTAGGCTCGCGCCAGGCCGCGCAGGGCCCGCGCACGCGAGCGAGCGGCTACGCGTCGGCGAACGGTGCTCGGCGCCGGCCACAGGGCGATCAGCCCGCCGCCGAATGAGATTACGCCACCGATCCAGATCCAGAACACCAACGGCGAGACCACGAGGTTGAACTGCGTCGGCGGCGGGTGCTTCAGATAGGCGCGCGCGAGATACGCGATCGCGACGAGCGCCTCGTCGGGCGGCAGTGTGCTGTTGCCGGCAGTGACGATCCGCTTGAGGTTCGGCGCTTCGATGTCCGGTTCGATCGCCGTCCACACGTTGCGTAGGAGACCACCCGTCATCGCCACGTGGCTCACCGCCTGACCTCCGATCAGGCTGCTGACGGTGCCCTGACTCGGTTCGTCGGACTCGTAGAAGCCCTCGCTGGGGTTCAGCGTGCCGACGTGGTGGCCGTTCTCGGTGACGTCGAGGACCGCCCCCAGGCTGAGCGTGGAGCCGGTATGAGCCTGGTCGTACTTGGGCGTGATCGACGCGGTCGGGCGCACGTAGCGGACCTCGTAGTCGCCGACGCGGGTCGACTGCCCCGGCTTCAGCCCGCCCTGCGAGGCGTGCTGGAAGGACGAGGAGGCGGCCACCCCGACGAACAGCACGGCGATGCCGAGATGCACGATGTAGCCGCCGTAGCGGCGGCGGTTGCGCTTGATCAGTCCAAACAGAGCCAGCGGCGGCGACTCACCGGCCATCGCCCGTCGTGCCCGGGTGCCGCGGAAGAACTCCTGGCCGATGCTGCCGAAGACGAACGCCGCACAGCAGAACATCGCGAGCGCGAACGGCTTCTGCGTGACCCCGGCTATCTCCAGCACGACGAGCGTCGTCAGACCGCTCACGACCGGGATCAGGAAGTTGCGCCGGGCGTTGGCGAAGGTGGCGCGCCTCCACGCGATCACCGGCCCGATCCCGCTGAGCAGCACGAGGATCAGCGCCAGCGGCACGGTGTAGCGGTCGAACCACGGCGGACCGACCGAGGATTCCTGACCGGTGACGGCCTCGGAGATCAGCGGGAAGTAGGTGCCCCAGAAGATCACGAAGCACAGGGCTACGAGCACCAGGTTGTTCGCGAGGAAGGCCGACTCGCGCGAGAGCAGCGAGTCCAGGCGGTGCTCGGAGCGCAGCATGTCCCGGCGGGAGACGACCAGGTAGATCGAGCCGGCGATCATCACGCCGATCAGGATCACGAACGGCACGCCGAGCGTGTGCCCGCCGAAGGCGTGGATCGAGTCGAGGATGCCGCTGCGCACGAGGAACGTGCCCATGATCGCCAGCGTCCCCGTCGCCAGGACGAGCGAGACGTTCCACACCTTGAGCATCCCCCGCTTCTCCTGGATCATCAGCGAGTGCAGGAACGCGGTGCCGGTCAGCCAGGGCATCAGAGACGCGTTCTCGACGGCGTCCCAGCCCCAGTATCCGCCCCAGCCGAGCTCGGAGTAGGACCAGAGGGCGCCCAGCAGGATGCCGAAGCCGAGGAACAGCCACGCCGCGAACGCGAAGCGGCGGATCGCTTTGATCCAGTCGGCGTCAACCCGGCGCGAGAGCAGTGCGCCTACGCCGAAGGCGAAGGGGATCGTGCAAAGCGTGTAGCCCGAGTACAGCATCGGGGGATGGATCATCATCGTGGGGAAGCGCAGCAGCGGGTCGAGGCCGACCCCTTCCGGCGGCGCCGGGTTGGTTGTCGCGAACGGGTTCGCGTAGAAGACCATCAGCCCGACGAAGAAGGCTCCGAAACCGAGCATGATCGCGGTCGCATAGGCGGCCACGTCGCGCAGACGCTTGCGTGTGAGAAACAGCGCGAGGCTCGACCACAGCGACATCAGCCACGCCCACAGCAGCAGCGACCCTTCCTGAGAGGCCCAGATCGCCGCCGCCCGGTAGAAGGTCGGGGTCGTGCGACTCGAGGTGTCCGCGACCGTGTTGAACGTGAAGTTGTTGTTCAGGAAGGCGATCTCCAGGACGGCCATCGCCACGGTGAGGACGCCCGCGAGCGCGTAGACCGAGCGCCGGCCGGAGTCCGAGAACTCGACGCGCCCGGTGCGCACGCCGTAGAGCGAGGCGCCGATCCCGTATGCGCAGATCACCAACGCCAGCAGCAGGCATGCATAGCCGAAGCCGGCCATCAGCGCCTACCGCCCGCGACGGCCGTGTGCACCCTGCAAGGCACTCAGGCGTTCTGGTTCTCGCTCGGAGGAGCGGTCTTGTACTTGGACGGGCACTTCGTGATCAGCGAGTTGTTTTCGCCCACATAGCTACCGCCCTGCTTCTCGACGTTCACGATCACCTCGCGTCCTTCGCGGAAGGGGTCTGGGACGATCCCCGTGTAGGCCAGCGGGACGGCGGTCCCCCCCGCGCGGTCTGCCACGGCGAAGTGCAGAACAGCGCCTTCGCGGTGCACGGATCCCTTGACAACAGTGCCGGTGAGCTCGTAGCTGCGGCCGGGCTGGGCCTCGCGCACGAGCTGGCTGGGCGTCAGCGCCGGGCTGGCGGCGCTGAAGCTCGTGTAGATCAGGGCGCTCGCCAACACCACAGCCGCACCCAACGCCATCACTAGGCGCACGGTTCGCTTGCGCGCGGGGTTCATCGCCGGGGATTATCGCAGACGACGTATTGGCTCGCGTCGACAACCCAGCATCGCTCGAACCGGCGCCGGGAGCCGCGCGGCCCGGTCGAATCTGAAGGCGCCCACGAGGAAATACCGCATGCAGAGCGAAACCTTTCGGCGTGAATGACGTTGTTAGAGCTGACAAGCGATGAGAGCCAGCCTCCTGCATCCACTCCGCGCGCCGCGCCATTCGCGCCGCCAGCGTCGGGGCGCCCCGGCGCCCGCCGGCGAGATCGTTGTGCGCTCGCGCGAGACGCCCGCGGTGCGTGCGCGCCCGGCGACTGCGGCGGCTGATCCTGCAGTCAAGCGCGTGCGCGATGCAGGCGGGCCAATCGACCTGGCCTCTTACACATGCGCTTGCGGGTATCTGTTCAGCGCGAGCGTCTCGACCAGCGTGATGTGCCCCCACTGCGGCGCAGATCAGGCCTGGTAGGCCCTCGGGAGACCCCGCGCGAATGCGAGGCCTCCCCTGCGCCCGGTCCGCGAGGCGTTACTTGGCCGTGACTTCGAAGATCGGCTGCGCGCCTTCCCAGAATGTGGGGCAACTGGCAGGCCCAAACGTGCCCTGGACGCCGCCGTCGCAGAACATTTCCGGGTACGTCGAGTCGACAAACGGGTCTTCGGTCGGCTCCGCGCCGATCGAGAGCGTATGTTCACTCGGTTCGCTGACAGCGACGTTCAGCGAGTCATAGGGACAACCGGCGCTGGTTTTGTCGCACGGCGTTTCGCCGATCGGGTTTGGCCCGTGGGCGGTCGTGTTGTAGGCCACGCTGATGATCGCCTTGGAGGGCAGGTTGCGCACCGTCATCCCGGTCAGCTTGATCACGAACGCCTTGCCGTGGTAGCAGGCGTCCTGCGCTTCGTCATACCACCTGCCTTCACTGCATCTGGAGCTGACCGACGGGCGATATTCCATTTTGAAGGACTTCGTTCTTTCCCACAGCTTTACGCCGACACTGTTTTCGGGGCCGACCGAGTAGATCGCGAAGCTGACGGGCACGCTGAAGTACTTCTTCATCTTGCGCAACCCCGATTCGCATGTCTGTTCTGAGACATTGCCACGCTGACATGCCCAACTGCTCATTACGACTCTCACAGTGAGGTTGTTCCTGCTCGTACCCCGAAATTCGACCTCACCGCCGAACTGCGACATCGAGTAGGCCTCGTTTCCGTAGGAGGCGAAGTTGCCGGGCAGCGGGCTCGGAATGTTGTCGTAGATAACTTCGCCCGCACTGGCCGTGCCGGCGCCGACGGAAAGCGCGCCTGCCGCCGCAAGCGTCGCGGCGAGGATCTTGGCGGTTCGCATCGTGGTCCTGGTCATGGTCGTCTCTTCCCTCTCCTGTGATTGCGAGCCCACGGACCGCGCGCGACGGTGCGCCGAGGCCTTGAAAACGTCGAAGGCCCCGCGCTTGGCGGGGCCTTCGAGATGCTTCGCTTATTGCTGCCGCGAGTCCCTAGTTGGCGCTGAGCGCGACAACCGGTTGGTCGCCTCCCCAGCAGTTTCCTTCGCTGCCGCCGAACGTTCCCACGTCGGTGGCCCCTTCGCAATACATTTCGTTCCAGCTCGAGTCGAGGAACAGTTCCTGCGTCGGGTCCGCGCCCAGCGAGAGTGTGTTTTCAGACGGTTCGCTGACAGCCACATTGAGCGACTGTGCGGGGGTGCTCGTGGTTGGGTAGGAGACGGTGACGATCGCTTTCTTGGGCACCCTCTGGAGCTTCACTTTGAACTTGATCGTGAAGGCCTTGCCGTTGAAGCATTCTCCCGATTCCGCGTCATACCAGGTGCCCGCGTATGCGCCGTTGCAGTTCACCGGTTCGGGCGACGGCCGGTAGGGCATCTTGAAGCTTTTCGTCTTCGTGGCGATCGGGGTGTTCAATTCGCCCACTTCATAGATCTTGAGCGTGACCGGCTCCTTGAACGTCTTTTTCGTGGGTGAGGAGCAACCGTCCTGCCAGGTGCCGCTCTGACATGCCCAACTGCTCATCACAACCGTGACCGTCGGGTTCTTGCGAGCCGTCCCCGCTACTTCGATCTCGCCACCGAACTGCGTCGTGGACGTCGCGTCGAAGCCAATCGAGGCGAAGTTCCCCGGCAGCGGGCTGGGAACGTTGTCGTAGATCACTTCCGCGCTCGCCGCTGCGGCCGCGAACGCCATCAGCGCTCCTGCCGCGAGAAGCGCCACAGCCGTCGTCGCGACCCTCACTGGAATCCTTCCATTCATTGCTGTCTCCATTCGTCGTAAAGCGCCGGAACCCAATGGCCCTCGAGCGTCTGACCCCCCGGGGAATGTCTTAGGACGGGCCGCTCACGGCGGCATAGAGCAGACGTGCCTCGCCCGCTCGCGCAAAAGATCCACTTCCGCGCACCACCCCTCCTGTAGCACCCCATCCAATGACCGACGCTACCCGAAGTGTGCGTCCGATGTCAACCCTTTCGGGCTTGGGCGACTGCAGCGCTACTTGATGTGCATGCCGGAGATCGCCCGCGCAATCACGAGCTGCTGGATCTCCGCGGTGCCCTCGAAGATGTCGTAGATCACGTACGACCCGCATGGTTGAGCCGTTGTCCGCATGGTTGAGCCAAACACGCTCCGGCTGAGTCCGCTGGAATCCGGTCGAATCAGGGCTGAACTGGCGCGAAACTGGCGCGAGCTGAGACTCGTCCTATAGGCCCTAGGAGCGCGAAAGACGCGCGCTTCGCAGCGCGTTCAGCCCATCGCCGTCTGGTCCTGCTGCGCCGCCAAGTACGCGTCGAGCAGACCCGCCGCCTCGCTCTCGTTGCCGGGCATCAGGTGGCCGTACAGATCCATCGTGACCGCGATTTTCGAGTGCCCCATGTACTCGCTGAGCGCCTTCGCGTTGACGCCGGCGGCGATCATCAGCGAGGCGTAGGTGTGCCGACACTCGTGCAACGTGATCCTGTTCAGCCCGGCGCCCTCCCACGCCCGATCTGCGCGTTCGGTCAGCGTCCGGTCACAGAACGGGACGGCCGGCGCAGCCCCGAACAGCAGACCCTCACGCCAGCCAAGCGCGAGCACGTGTTCGGCCAAGTGGGAGCGCAGAGCGCCGGCGATCGGCACCTTGCGGTCCTTCCCCGACTTCGTGGCGATCTCCCCCGCCTCAGCGTCCCACCCACGACACACCCGGATCACGCCGCCGGGCAGGTCCACATCCTCGACGTGCAACGCCATCAACTCGCCGCGCCGCAAACCCGCGTACATCGCGGTCGCCCACACGCGCCGGTCAGCCGCCGACAGCTCCGCGAGCAGCTTGGCGCACTCGGCCGGCGTGGCGATCCGGTCACGACGGCTGCGCACCCGCGGCAGCTTGAGGCCGGACGTGGGGTTGACGACCACGACCCCTTCCTCGATCGCCTCCCGGTAGATCGCCCTGAGCGGCAACAGCGTGACGCCCACGTTCGACGCGCTGCGACCTTCCGCGATCAGGGGGTTGACGAGCAGCCGCTTCAAGTCGATCGCGCGGACCTCCGACAGCCGCATCGAGCCGATCGCGGGGTTCACGCGCAGCCGCAGCGCGTCCGCGTAGGCCCGCAGCGCGCTCGGCTTGTACGGATCCCCTGAGCGCGTCAGGCTGGTGCCGGCACGGGCTCGTGCAAGCCACGCATCTGCCGCCTCGCTGATCGTGATCGCCGTCGGAGCAGACATGGAGCCCTTGCGCACCGCCGAGCGGCTGTCATCACGCCACGTGACCGCCGCCGCTTTCGTCGGGAACGTCTTGCGGATCTTCTTCGCATCGCGCTTGCTGTAGACCGACGCCTCCCACGGGCAGTGACAGCGCCCCTTGCGGTTGCAGTTGAGGCCGTGGCGTTGACGCACTCCGGCGGCCATCAGACATCACCTCCAGATGATGCGGCGGTGTACGGTGCCGATTGCATGGGAACTCAACCTCCTCTGCCATGCCCCCGGCCGCGCCAACGGTGCGGGGGCACCTTGTAAGACGTCCGCATCCCACTTCCCCACTCCGACGCCTTCCGCGTGCCGGTCCAGCCACGCCTGCAACTCGCTGACGGGGATCAGCTTGCGACGCCCGAGCCGCACAAGCCGCATGTCGGGCTCGATATGCGTGCGCCAGGTGTCCCAGGACACGCCCAGCGCTTCGCACGCCTGCTCGACGCTCAGCGCGAGGATCGGCGCGCCCCGTTTTTTGGCGGCAGCAGCAGCTGCCGCATGTGGCGATATTGGAGCCATCGCGGATATAGACCCCAACCTCCTCGAACCGGCCACGGAATTGCGCAAAACATACGTCGTCAGAGCGCGTCAGCCCGGCGGTGGGCGCCATGCTTCGAGCACGCCGCCCACCGCTGCGCGCACACGTTCGCGCGCCTCCGATCGGTCGACGCCGGCCATCAGCAGATCGTCATAGTAGCTTTCGCGATGACGCGCGGCGGCGGCCACTGCGAGCGTGATCGCGGTTGGGTCGAGCGCCCGCGCGGAGGCGGTCCGGCCAACGCGACCACTGCCGCGCCTGCCGGTGTGTGAGGCGATCTCCTTCACGCACTCAGGGGGGCAGCCCGGGAACAGCCGGCCGATTTCGTTCGCGAGCTCGCGCTCGAACTCCGCGTCCTCGACGGCACGCCGCTCGCGTTCTCGCTGACGACGCCGCAAGCGGGCGTCCTCGTCGGAGAGGCATTCCGCTTCGGCCTGTTCGAGTGCCGGCTCCTCGACGAGCACGCCGTGGCGTTCGTAGCGCCTGCGCACACGGCTGAAACGCACGACGACGGCGGAGAGCCGGCTGTGCTTGCGGCCCCTGCGCGTCAACGCCGCGTCCCCGGCGCCAAGGAACGTCAGGTGCGCGAGGTCAGCGCAGGAAAGGCATAGCGGACCACCGTCATCCATCGTCAGCCAGCCGGCATCGGTGTCCCCGCACGCAGAGCATGTCCACTCCTTCAGTGGTGAGACGACCACGATCTCGGACCTCTCGGGCGACGCGCTCACCGCGCGATCGTAGCTTCACCACGACGCCGCGCCACGCCGGACCAGATGGCACGATTGCGCGGTGCCCACAAGAGCTCGCCGTGAGTCCAAGGACGTCAAGGAGGTCGTGTGCGATCTACCGGCTGAGGAGCTGCGCGAGATTGTGCGCTCCGCCGTTGATCGCCATCCGGATGTGGAACGCCACGTCCTGCTCGCGGCAGCCCGTAGCGAGGGGGATTTCGGCGAGCTGCGCCGCGAGGTCGACCGTGGGCTGCGCACCCGCCGGTTCCTCGACTACCACGAGAGCTCAGCGTGGGCACGCGCGGCGCAGCCGGTCCTCGAGGAGCTGCATCTCGCCGCACAGACGTCGCCCTCGGCTGAGCTGCTCGCCCTGATAGAGCGGTCAGTCGGGCACGTCGTGAAGGTGATCATGCACGCGGATGACTCGAACGGCACAATCGGCGATCTCGCCCGCGAGCTGCTCGACCTGCACGCACAGGTATGCGCCGCGCGGGTCGCCGACCCGCTGACGCTCGCCGAGTGGATGGTGCGCTTCAGCTGCGACGACCAGGACTTCTTCGAGATCGATCCCGTCCGCTACCGCGCGGCGCTCGGCGAGAACGGCCTCGCCGCCTACAGGCAAGCGATCGAACAGCGCCACGCCGACGGCAGCAAGCTGTTCGCGGTGCGGAGGGCACGCGAGCGGCTCGCCGTACTCGACGGCGACACCGAGGCCGTCGTCGCGCTGCTCGGCGGAGACCTCAGCGCTCCGCACCAGTTCATCGCCGTGTGCGAAGCGATGGCCGAGCTTGAGCGCGAGAACGATGTGCTCGCGTTTGCGCTGCGCGGCATCGCCGAGACGAGCGGCTGGCAGGTCGACAAGCTCTACGACGTCGCTTGCGGCGTGCACGAGCGCGGCGGCGCGCCGATCGAAGCGCTAGCGCTGCGTCGCCAGCAGCACGAGCGCGCACCGTCGGCAAGCACCTACTCGACGCTGCACCGCGCCGCCGAGACGCTCGATGCCTGGGGGCTGGAGCGCGACGCTGCCCGGCGGGCGCTGCGCGAGCGCGACCGCGGCAGCTACGTCGACGCGCTCCTTCAGGAGGGCGACGTTGAGACCGCTTGGGCGATCGCGACCGAGGACCCGACCTGGGACCCAGGCGGCGATCGCCGCGCCCGCCTCGCCCAAGCACGCGAGGCCACACACCCAGAGGAGGCGCTCTCCCTGTACATGCTCGTCGCCGGGGAAGAGCTGCTCCAGACAGGCCGCCGCGCATACGCGCGCGCGATCACGATACTGAAGCACGCACGCCGAGCCGCGAGCGCCTCTGAACAGGACCACTGGTTCTCAGACCAGCTCCTCGACCTGCGCGAGCAGCACCGCCGCCGCCCCGCCCTCATCCAGATGCTCGACAAGGCGAAGCTCCCCTGAGCGCTCGCGACTTCGGGACGACTGTGTCTGGCGCTGCTCGTAGCTTGTCTGGGTGGCCGAGAACGATCCAAGCACGACTGATCCCGACGGACGCCTTGTCGTCTTCGACGCCGGCACCCGTCTGCACCTGTCCCTCGGTCGGCCGGAGCTCGTAGACGAGCACGAACTGATTCTCGGCACCGTCGCGCATCCCGATTACCGCGTTGACGATGCTATCCCGGGCCGCGAGCACTTCTATCGGCGACACGTCGATCCCCGAAGGTGGCTGCGGGTGGTCGTAGACTTCAATGACGAGCCTGCGTGGGTAGTGACCGCACTGGTCCAAGAAAACCCGCCGCGCGGCTGGAAATCATGACCATCACGATCGCCGGCATCCCGTTCGACCATCACCATTACGACGAGCGCGGCGACGTGCTCTACCTCAACGTCGGTGAGCCCCGTCCTGCAGCACGCGGCCTGGAGACGCCCGATGGGCACGCGATCCACTATGACGAGAGCGGCGCGGTTATCGGGTTGACGCTGCTGAACGTCCGTCACATCCTCGAACGCGACGGGCGGCTAACGCTCACGCTGCCGCCGGAGCACCTCGGAGCCGACGCACTCGAACCCATCCTCGCCGCAGCCTGAAAATCGTAAGGTCGCTCAGCCGGTTTGATCGCCGCGCCTGACCGCCGCTCCGCACACGGCGACCGGCAACGACCAGATAGCGCACGCCGGCTTCGCCGGCTGTAACCGAGCCCTGCGGTCGGCTCTCCACCAACCCCGGCGTCGTGCAAGCCGGCTGGCAGCCCTGACGGGCTGCTCGCTCGCCGCTCGCAAGCTCCCGCGGCCGGCGCACACCGCCAAGCCCGGACAGACTAGATGCACCGCTGTGCGAGCGCTGTGCCCGGACTGTGCCAAATTCGTTGGCCGGTCTGGGCCAGTTGGGGTCAGTACCCGTTGTGATGACCGCCGCCAGCATCGGCGCCGCCAAAGGAGGCGGCTACGCCCGCTACCTCGAGTCAAAGACCATCGAGCACGACCGCGGCGACTACTACCTCTCTCCCACAGGCGAGCCCACCCAAGCACCAGGCCGATGGCTCGCCTCACCCGACACGCTCGCATGCCTCGGGGTCGAGGGGTCCACCGTCGAAGGCGCCGACTTCATCTCGCTGATGGAAGGCAAACACCCCCGGACAGGACGCTGGCTGCGCGATGCCGGGTCGAACGGTGCTCGCGGCGGCGGGATCGACCTCACCTTCAGCGCACCAAAGTCCGTATCCGCCGTCTGGGCGTTGGGAGATGAGACCCAGCGCCGCGAGATCGAAGCCGCGCACGCCGCCGCCGTCGGCGAGACGATCGCGCACCTCACCGAGAACCTCCCGACGATACGCCGCCGCTCCCAAGGGGTGATCTCCGAAGAGAGGGCGCGGGATGTCGTGGCCGCAGAGTACCGGCACACCACCGCCCGCGGGGTCCTTGAG
>DATBZG010000094.1:0-48728 GCA_036513335.1 Solirubrobacteraceae bacterium
GCGTGCCGTTGTTCGTGAGGTTTCCCTGGAGGTTGCGCGCGCCACCGCTCGTGCCGGGCACGGCCGTGATCGTGCCGGCGTTGGTGACGGGTCCACCGAGCGTGACGCCGTTGGCGCAGAGCCCGCCGTTGGTGAGCGCGATGGCGCCCTTTGCGCCCACGGCGATTCCATCGACGCTGCCGAGCGAGGCGCTCCCGGAGCAGCTGCTTTCGACCGCGAGCGTCTGGGTGCCGGACGTCCCGCCGATCTTCAGCGACTCGACGCTCACGCTGGTCGCGCTCAGCGTGACCGTGTAGGTCCCGCTGTCGGTGATGCAGGCTTCTTCTTCGGAGGTCGGCGGAGCTTTCTTGCTCCAGTTGGCGGATTCATTCCAGCTACCGCCAGCCGTGTTTGTGAAGGTGTCGGTACACCCGCTTGCGTGCGCCGCGGAGGGCGCCCACATCGACAGAGCCACGATCATCACGATCGCGACGCCTACACACCGCGCGATCGACATCTGCAGAGAACCGAATTGCCTGGTCAACGCTATGACCTCCTTGGCGCATCGTGTTCCATCGCCGACGCGCCTCGACATCTCATGGCCCGGCATCCTTCACGGTGCCGCCCCCCGACTCCCTGAACCAGACCCCCGTATTTGCGCGCCGATAATAGCGAGACATTGTCGCGTGTGTCGCGACGTTGAGCTACGACTTCGCCACACGGGTCCCTATCCGTGATTATTGGCGAGTGCCAATAGAAATCGATAGGGCCGGCGGCGTCGTGACCGTCACCTAGTAACGAACTTCACTGGCTTCGGCGGCTCCGGCCGGAGCACGAACTCATCGGGAATCATATGGCCCGGGACGGTCTCCCTTCCTGTACACCAGCAGCGCCGACGATCGCCTCAAGCGCCACATGTTGGGGTCGTGAATCGCGACGATCAAAGCCCGAGGTGCCGGGCAATCACGTTGCGCTGCATCTCCGACGTTCCCGAATAGATCCGGCTGCCGAGAGCGTCGCGTACATCTCGCTCAAGCCCGCTCTCAGTCACATATCCATACCCGCCGTGGATCTGAAGCGCAGCGAGACTCGACTGCACGAATGCCTCGCTCAGGTGGAGCTTCGTCATCGCTGCGTCCGCATCTGTGGCCGTGCCCGCGTCCAGCAGCGCCGCGATTCGATACAGCATCAGATGGGAGGTCTGGAGTCGTAGCCGCATCTCGGCCAGCGGATGCGACACCGCTTGGAAGGAGCCGATCGGCTCCCGGAACTGAACGCGCTCGCGTGCGTAAGCGACACAGCGCTCGAGCTGCCGGCGCATCGTGCCGACCGCGGCCGAGAGGATCAAGCTCCGCTCCCAGCGCATCGAGCTGTTGAAGATCGCCATGCCGCCGCCCGGCTCTCCGAGCAGCGAGTCTGCCGGCACGCGACAGTCGCTCAGGAACAGCTCGCTCAGGTGTGACGTGCGCAGCCCCATCTTCGAGAACGGAGACCCCACCTCCAGGCCGGGCGTCTCACGCTCGACGAGGAACGCGCACAGCCCCATGAAGCCGAGGCTCGCGTCGGTCGTGGCGAACACGATGAACAGGTCGCTGTCCGGAGCGTTGGTGGCGAACGTCTTGGAGCCGTTGAGCAGCCAGCCGTCATCGATCCGTGTAGCAGTCGTGCGCAGCGCGAATGCATCAGAGCCCGACTCAGGCTCGGTCATGGCGTGGGCGGCGATCAACGAGCCGTCGCACAGCCCCGGCAGCCAGCGAAGCTTTTGCGCCTCGGTGCCGAAATGGACGATCGGGTGCTCGCACGCCCACATGTGGGCGTTGAGCGAGAAGATCAGCCCGTTGTCGCGGCATCCGTAGCCGAGCCCTTCGAGCGCCGCCGCAATCGTGGTCGCAGACAGACCCAGGCCGCCGTACTCGACAGGGACCGGCATGGCCGGCAGCCCGAGCTGCGCGCACTTCAGCCAATCGTCCTTGGGGAATTTTCCCTCGCGCTCGAAGCGGTCGAGGTCTTGGCCCAGCTCGCGCTGAGCGAAGGCGATGATCGACTCCCGCAGCGCGCGCTGCTCCTCGTCCAGCGGGTCTGGCAGCAGCGCGGTCGGGGCTTGTCGAACGGACCGGCTCATCGCGGACCGCCGGACTGCCTCGCCGGCATCAGATAGCGAGCGTAGGTCGTAAACGGGCGGTAGCCGAGTCCGAGCCATACGGGGGCTCCGGGACCCGAGGTCTGAGCCAGCGACAGCCGCGCGCCGAGCTCGCCGTAGCTGAGCTCCAGCGCCGCCCAGAGACAGCTCTGAGCAAGTCCGCGATGCTCTCCCGGCGCACCCGAGCCTGGGAGTCGCTGACCTGGCTTCGGCCGGCGGATCGTGGCCGCCTGACAGGCAAGCGCCACCTCGTGCGCGACCAGCGTCATTGCGGCGGAGAGCGGCTTGTCGTCGTAGTAGGCGACGAACGCGGCGACGTTGGGCAGATCGAGGCTGTCGGGCTCGAAGAACACCTTTGCCGCAACATCGCGGGGCATCGAAGCCATGCCCCAGGCATCTGCGACGAGGTCGAGATAGTCCTCGCGCGTATGCGCGTCGCTGGCGCGCCTGATCTCAACCCCGTCCGGAGGCGGGATGTACTCGGGCAACTCGCGGAGCACCAACTCCGGGAGACGCTCCAGTTCGCGCAATCCGCGCTCCACTGCAGTGCGCTCCAGGTCGCTGTCGCCGTGCTCGCGTGCCCACAGCGCGTACCCGCTCTTCCGCTGGCCGAAGAAGCGATCGGCCAGACGTAGAACGTCCTCGGAACCGAGTGCGTCGGTGAGGCGCAGTGCGCCATTACGGTAGGGGTTGGGTTGGCGGTGCGCGCCGGCGAACAGCAGCAGCCCGTCTTCTTCGACGAAAGCGCCACCGAAGCGCGCAAGGTATCGGAGATATGCCGCCAACGTCAGATCGGCGAGCGCGAGTAGATCCTCGTCCCCCTGCGGCCCATCCATAGCCGACGTACGCACTGCAGTTGCCCGCGTGTCCACCGTTGCGGGATGGTAGTCGAAACTTCCCGGCGCTCGCAAATTTGTGTGCTTTTGTGCCAAAACGCGGACGGTCCATTACCATTACGACCGTGCTAGAGGGAACTAGCCCCGACTTGTCGGTCGCGGGACTGCCGAGCGATGGATCGCTGCCGCGCGCGACGGATGCGGTCGCGCGCCCCCGTGAACCGCGCCGGGAGATCTGGTTTCACCGGCGCATCAACCTCATTTCGGCCCTCAAGGAGCTGTGGGCGTTCCGCGAGCTTACGCTCACCATCGCCGAGCGAGACCTGCGTGTGCGCTACAAGCAGGCGGCGCTTGGGATCTTGTGGGCCGTGATCGCGCCGGTGGTGATGATGATCGCGTTCACCGTGCTCTTCAATCGCTTTGCGAAAATCAACACCGGCGGGGTGCCGTACGCACTCTTCTCCTACATGGGCCTCCTGCCTTGGACGTTCTTCTCCAGTTCGGTTTCAACCGGCGGCATGAACCTTGTCAGCAACAACGAACTGCTCAACAAGCTCTACTGCCCGCGCGAGGTATTCCCGATCGCCGGGATTGCAGACGCCGCGGTGGACGCGCTGATCGCCACGTGCGTACTTGCGATCCTGTTCCCGATCACGGGCTTCTCACCCAGGATAGAGGTCTACTACCTCCCGCTGTTTCTGATCGTCCTGGCAATGTTCACCCTCGGCGTAACGTTGGCGGTCTCCGCAGTCGTGGTATATGCCCGAGACCTGCGCCTCGTGCTACCGCTTGCGATTCAGGTTGGACTGTTCGTCACGCCGGTGGTCTATGGCACGAGCTCCATCTCGACCTCGAAAGTGTTCCTACTGGTGTTCTCGGGGATCAACCCGCTCGTGCCAGTGATCAACGGCATGCGCGCGACGGTGCTAAACGGGGTTCCACCGAACTGGACCTCGTTGGGGATCGGCGCAGCGAGCGCACTGATCTACCTGCTCGGCGGGTTCACGCTCTTCAAGCGCTTGGAGACGGGCTTTGCCGACATTGCCTAAGGGAACGATCGTTGGCGAGGAGATATGGAAGCGCTTCCGTCTGGACGAGAGACCCACGTACCTTCAGGACAGGATTGCCACCATGGGCGATCGCCTACGCCGTCGCGAGGGAGAGAGCTGGCGCTGGGCGGTGAGCGACGTCAGCCTTCGCGCCGATCCGGGCGAATCGTGGGCGATCGTGGGCGCCAACGGCGCCGGCAAGTCGACGCTTCTGAAGATCATCTGCCGCGTCATGTACCAGACCGCAGGCCGGCTCGAGTTGGCTGGCCGGGTGGGCGCACTGATCGAAGTAAAGGCCGGCCTCACACCGCTACTAACCGGCCGGGAGAATATCTACCTGACGGGGTCGATCATGGGCCTGCGCCGCCGCGACGTCACCCGACGCTTCGATGAGATCGTGGCCTTTGCGGAACTAGAGAAGGCCGTCGATCGCCAGGTCAAGTACTACTCCTCCGGTATGCAGATGCGACTCGGATTCTCGGTCGCGGCGCACCTGCAGCCAGAGATACTGCTCGTCGATGAGGTGCTCGCCGTCGGCGACGCGACCTTTCAGCAGCGCTGCCTGGACCAGATCAGGACGGTTCTGCATGAAGGGACGACTCTGCTGTTCGTCTCGCATGACCTGGCGGCCGTGGAGGCGACCTGCGAGAACGGGATCTGGCTGCACAACGGCAAGGTCCAGACGTCCGGGGCGATCCGCGAGGTCCTGGCCGCATACCGCGGCGCGGTCGAGGGCGACGCCAAGTCCCGCGCCGATATCCAGGGACTCATCAGCGTCAGTGAAATGAAAGCAGCAGGCCCCAGCGGCGGCCTCGCCAAGACGGGCGAGCAGATCGACGTTGAGTTCGTCCTCCGCAGCGAGGAGAGCTATCGCGTGTGGATCTATCTGGGCGTCACCTCCGGCGCGGCGACACCCATCTTCCTTCTGAATCCGGGGAGGGAGACGATTCTCGAGCCGGGCGAAACACGCGTGCAGTGCACGATCCCGGCGCTGCCTCTACCGCGCGGCCGCTACTACATCTGGGGCGGCGTATACAAGAACTGGACGCAGGGAGATGAGCTCGTGGCATGGCAGCCTCTGACTGAGTTCGATGTTTATGGACCAGATCTCGACGCCG
Source organism: Solirubrobacteraceae bacterium (assembly GCA_036513335.1). Lineage (GTDB taxonomy): Bacteria > Actinomycetota > Thermoleophilia > Solirubrobacterales > Solirubrobacteraceae > Palsa-744. Next base: position 5,123 of record DATBZG010000094.1, read on the forward strand.
CGCCGCGCGCCATCGTCCGTCTCTCGCCACTACATGTCGAGTCAAGCTGGACGATCGGCAGCGACTGACTCGAGGATCTCGGACCCTACGTCAACTCGCGGCCTCCTGGAGCGCACGGGTAAGCTCTGTCGCTAGCAGTCGAACGTGGGGCTCGTGCATCATGCCGTCGTGATCAATGTCAGGAGCGACGATCTGTCGAAGCTCAACACCCCGACCCGCGAGTCCCTCCCATGGAGTCCCACGCGCGCCTGGAACTCGTTGCGCGCGAAAGAACTCGACGTGCACGTCCAGCGGACGGGGAACGTACCGTTGCCGGGCAAGGTTGCTAGCGATCAGCACGAGGTTCAGAGGCCGTCTGGGGACCAGGTGCTGCAGCCGGCGGGATACCGCCAGCTCGTAGAGGCGCGGACCGGCCTTCAGGTAGGTGCTCAAGCGAGCGCGACGGCCGAGCCCAGCGAGGCGGCTGGGCAGCCAGGCGGCCTTGCCACGGAGGTCGGCATCACGGAAGGCCTTTAGCTTGGCCCGCTCGTGCTCGATCACTCCGCGCGGTCGCGGTGGTCGGTACGGGTAAGCGTCGATCAGCGCGAGCAGCTCCAACTCCTCGCCGTCCTCACGCAGGAGCCGCGCTATCTCGTAGGCGACCAGGCCCGAGAAGCAGAAACCCCCCAGCCGGTAAGGGCCGTGCGGCTGCGCCACCCGTATCTGTTGAACGTAGTGAGCGGCCAGATCCTCGACGCTCGCGAGCGGTGCCGTGCGCCTGTCGACGCCGGGGGCGCGAAGGCCGAGGACCGGCAATCCGGAGTCGAGGTTCTCGACCAGCTCGCGGTAGGGCAGAACCTCGCCGCCCGCCCAGCCGATGAGGAATAGCGGCCTTTGCCCGTTGCCGGGGGACATCTCGATGAGCGCGGACCAATCGACTGTCTCGCCGCCGCACTCACGTTCGACCAGTTCCCCAAGTCCGGCGATGGTTGCAGTCTCGAACAGCGCCGAGAGCGGCAGTCTCACGTCCAGCCTGCGCTCGATCTCAGCGAACAGGCGCACCGCCATCAGGGAGTGTCCGCCGAGCTCGAAGAAGCTCTCATCGACGCCGACCTCCTCGATGTCCAGGAGCCGGCGCCAGATCGCAGCGAGCCTGCGCTCAGTGTCTGTCCTCGGGAGGATGCGCTCGCGTACGCGCTCGACTCCGGCCAGAGGTGCGAATGCCAGGCGTGTCCGATCGACCTTCCCATTTGGGTTCAACGGGAAGGCGTCGAGGAACTCGAAGGCGGACGGGACCATGTAGTCGGGCACACTGCGGCGAAGGTGCCCGCGCAACTCGTCCACGCTCCGCGCCGAATGTTCGCCGACCACGTAGGCGACCAGGCGTTTCCCGCCGGCTCCGTCATCGCGACCGACGACGACCGCATCAGCCACGTCGCGATGCTCGCGCAGGACGGCTTCGATCTCTCCCGGCTCCACCCGGAAGCCGCGGATCTTCAGCTGGTAATCAGAGCGGCCGAGGTACTCGATCTCGCCCCCCGGCAGGTGACGGCAGAGGTCGCCCGTCCGATACATGCGCGCCTGCGGCACCTCGCTGAAGGGATCAGGCACGAACCGCTCGTCGGTCAGCTCCGACCGGTTGAGGTAGCCGCGGGCGAGGCTTGCCCCGCCGATGTGCAGCTCGCCTGGAACGCCGATTGGCACAGGCTCGCCGTGGCGGTCGAGCAGGTAGATCCTCGCGCCGGTGATCGGCCTGCCGATTGGTGGCAGCGCCGGCCATTGCGCGGGGGGTCCAATGAGCGTGTGCGCGCTCACCACGTGGCCCTCGGTCGGACCGTAGTGGTTGACGAGCGTGCAGCTTGGGTGCGCGGCGAAGAAGCCGCGGAGCGCGTCGGTGGCCTTCACCTGCTCGCCGGCAGTGATCACCTCGTGCAGGCTCGGGATCGTGGCACCGAGGTGCGCGGCCGCCTCGCAGATGCCGTGTAGCGCCACGAAGGGCACGAACAGGCGCTCGATCTGCTGCTCAGTCACGAACCGGAGCAGCGCTTCGGGGTCGCGCCGCTCCGCTTCATCGAGGAGCACGAGCGTGCCCCCCGAGCACCAAGTAGAGAAGATCTCCTGGAAGGCGACGTCGAAGCTCAGCGAGGCGAACTGGAGGGTCCGCGCCGCCGCGGGCGCCGACAGGTTCTGCCACGCGATCAGGTTCGACAGCGGCCGGTGTGCCATCGCGACGCCCTTTGGGCGCCCGGTCGATCCTGATGTGTAGATCACGTATGCGAGCTCGTCGAGCGTCGCAGACGGGTCGAGCGGACCGTCATCGTGGGAGTCGATCAGCTCTCGATCGGTGTCCAGGCACACGATCCGCGCGCCATGGTCCGGCAGTCCCGCCAGCAGGCGCTCCTGCGTCAGCAGCACTGGAGCGTTGGTGTCTGCGAGCATGAACGCCACGCGGTCCTCCGGGTAGGCAGGATCGATCGGCGCGTATGCGCCGCCTGCCTTGAGCACGGCAAGGACGGCCAAGACCATCTCGACCGAGCGCTCCGCGCAGATCGCTACAACAACCTCGGGTCCGACCCCGAACCCGCGCAGGCAGCGCGCGAGCTGGTTGCTGCGGGCCTCCAACTCCGCATAGCTGAGCTCCTCGCCCGCCGAGAGGACGGCAGGCGCGTCGGGCGTGCGCTGAGCCTGCTCGGTCACCACTTCGTGCACGGGGCGCAGCGCGTCGAAGGGCTGGCTCTCTATCGACTGGGACCAGCTACCAAGGACGAGCTCACGCTCGGGCGCGCTCAGCAGCTCGAGCTCACCGACAGGACGTGCCGGGTCGTTGACCGCCGACTCGAGCAGGACGCGGAAGTGCTCGAGGATGCGCAACGCGCTCTCCTGCTCCAACAGGTCCGTGCAGTACTCCAGCGACAGCCGCAGGCCGTCCGCCGTCTCCGCCGCGAAGAACGAGAGGTCGAACTTCGCCGTACCGCGCTCGGTGAGAATCCGCTCCTGCTCGAGCCCGCTGAACGTCACGGGCCTCTCGACCGCGTTCTGCATCACGAACAGCACCTGTGCCACCGGCGCGTGGCTGAGGTGGCGCTCGGGGTTGAGCTGTTCCACGAGCTTCTCAAACGGCAGGTCCTGGTTGGAGAAAGCGCCCAGCGCGGTCTCCCGCGCGCCGCGCAGGACCTCCTGGAATGGCTTGTCGCCGTCCACGTCGATGCGCAGCGCGAGCGTGTTGACGAATAGCCCGATCACGCTCTCCAGCTCGATGCGGCCGCGGTTCGCCACGGGCGACGCGATCACGACGTCCTCCTGACCGCTGTAGCGAGACAGCAGCGCGGCGAGCGCCGCGAGCAGCGTCATGAAAAGGGTTGCGCCCTGCGCCTCGCCCAGCGCGTTGAGACGCTCGAGGAGCTCGGGCGCCAGCGTCGTCCTGACCGTCGCGCCGCGAAAGCTCTGTCGCGCCGGCCGGGGGTGATCGGTCGGGAGCTCGAGGAGCGCCGGCGCCCCGGCCAGCTGCGTCCTCCAGTAATCCAGCTGCTCGTCGAGGCCGCCGCTCTCCATCCACTGCTGCTGCCAGACCGCGTAGTCGGCGTACTGAATCGGGAGCTCTGGCAGCTCCACCTCGCGGCCCTCCACGAATCCGTCGTAGAGCTTGCTCAGCTCCCGGTGCAGCACGCCCATCGACCACGCGTCGGTGACGATGTGATGGAGCGTCAGTGACAGCAGGTGAAGCTCCTGGCCGAGCTTGACCAGCCTCGCCCGGAACGGTTCGCCGGCGGAAAGATCGAAGGGTTCGCGAGCGTGCTCGGAGACGATCTCGAGTCCGCGGCGCTCCGCGTCGGATGAGTTGCTGAGGTCGGTCACTAGTAGCGAGAACTCGCGATGCGGCCTGATCGCCTGGTGAGGTACGCCATCGACGAGCTTGAACCCGGTGCGCAACGGCTCGTGGCGGGCGACGAGCGCATCGAGCGCGCGCTCCAGCGCTGCGACGTCCAGGGGACCCCGCAGCCGCGTGGCGACCGGCACGTTGTACAGCGCGTCGCTGCCCTCGAACTGGTCCAGGAACCACAGCCGCTGCTGCGCGAACGAGGCCGGCATCAGGCCCGGCTCGTTGCTCAGCTCAGGCGTCTCGGTCTGCACGATCCACCTCCCGCGACCTAGCCCCGCTGTACCCGCACCAGCGGGGGCGGCTCGATCGAGGCGGGTACCGTCGCGGCGCGATCGACCTCGGCCGCGAGCTCCAGGACGGTCGGCGCATCGAAGATCGCACGCAGCGTCAGCTTCGCGCCGAGCTCGTCCTGCACACGCGAGATCACCTTCATCGCCAGCAGGGAGTGCCCGCCCAGGGCGAAGAAGTTGTCGTGGACGCCGATGTCCTGCACGGAGAGCACCTTGCTCCATATCTCAGCGATCCCGCGCTCGCTGGCGCTTCGCGGGGCCACGAACTCCTCGGCGGGGCTCTCCTGGTCCCACTGCGGCTCGGGAAGCGCGTCCCGGTCGACCTTCCCGTTGGGCGTGAGGGGCAGCTCCTCCACGCTCACGAAGGCGCTCGGGATCATGTAGTTCGGCACGTGCTCGGAGAGGAACGCGCGCAGGTCGGCGACGTCCGGCACGAGACTATACGCGTCGATGTAGGCCACCAGGCGCGTCTCGCCGCGGGCGTCGAGACGGTCGACCACCGCGGCTGCGCGGATCGCCGGACGGCGCTCGAGCACGGTCTCGATCTCGCCGGGCTCGATGCGAAAGCCCCTGATCTTGATCTGCCTGTCGGTCCGTCCGAGGAAGTCGATCGTCCCGTCGGCCAGCCAGCGGGCACGGTCACCGGTGCGGTAGAGCAGCGCGCCCTGCTCGTCGCAGAACGGATCGGCCACGAACCGTTCCGCCGTCAGCTCCGGACGGTTGAGGTAGCCCCGGGCGACCGCGACGCCGCCGACGCACAGCTCGCCGGGGATCCCGATCGCCTGCGGCTCGAGGTTCGCGTCGAGGATGTAGACGCTCGTGTTATCCAGCGGCCTGCCGATCGGCACGAAGCGACCGGGCGGCAGCTCGTCGGCTGCGGCGGGCTCAAACCACGTGCTGTCGATCGTCGCCTCGGTCAGGCCGTAGGCGTTCACGAGCCTCGTCTCGGCACCGCAGAGACCCATGAAGAACTTGCACTTCTCGTTCGTCCACGCTTCGCTGGAGACGATCACCAGCCGCATGTGCTCGAGCGTCGTGCCCTCGCTCTCCACGTACTCGAACAGCATCGACGCCGTCGCCGGCACGAACTCCGCTGCGTCGATCCCCTCCTCCAGCATCAGCGTGTGGAGGGCAGCCGGGTCGACGACCGTCTCCATCGGACACAGGACCAGCGTCGCGCCGGCGAGCAGCGAGCGGATCATGTCGCCCGTGAACACGTCGAAGGAGAAGCTCGCCATCTGCGCGTGCGCTTTGAGCTCTCGCAGGCGGTACGCGCGCTCGTAGGCGAAGTACGCGCTCGCGAGGCTCCGGTTGGCGATCATCGCCCCCTTCGGCTTGCCGGTCGAGCCGCTCGTGTAGATCACGTATGCGAGGTCATCGCCGCTCGCCACGATCGGAGGGTTCTCCTCCGAGAGGCCGTCGAGCATGCCATCGGCATCGACAGCGATTCGCGGGGCGAGCGCACCCGGCGCGGTCTGCATGTGGCGCTCCTGCGTTAGGAGCAGCGCGGGCTCGGCGTCGGAGACCATGAACTCGATCCGGTCAGAGGGGTACATCGGGTCGAGCGGGATGTACGCGGCGCCGGACTTCACGACGCCGAGAACCGTCGGCACGAGCTCGAGCGACTTCTCCATCAGGACGCCGACGAGCGTCCCGGGACCGACGCCGCGCTCGCGCAGCAGCGCGGCGATCCGGTTGGCGTGTCGGTTGCACTCGTCGAAGGTCAGTCGCTCGCCGTCGAACACGATTGCCGGCTGCTGCGGCGTGCGCGCGACCTGCTGCTCGAACAGGTCCTTGATCGTCTCCTCGCGCGGCAGCGGCTCCCGGTTCGCGTTCCACGAGACGAGCACGCTCGCCCGCTCGGCTTCCGAGAGCATCGGCAGCGTCGATATGCGCCGGTCGGGGCTGCTCGCGGCGCTTTCGGCGAGCGTCCTGAAATGCTCGGTCATGCGCTTGACGGTGGCCGGGGCGAAGAGCTCCGTGCTGTACTCCCACGTCGTGTTGAGCCCCGTCTTGCGCTCGCTGATCCCGAGCAGGACGTCGAACTTCGACCAGCCCTTCTCGTGCGAGATCTCCACGCAGCGGATGCCCTCGGGTTCGAACTTCGGGCGCTCGGTCTGCCAGGCGGGGTTGTGCAGCACCATCATCGCCTGGAAAACCGGCGTCTGGCTGAGGTCGCGCTGTGGATTGGTGACCCTGACGACGCTCTCGTAGGGCACGTCGGCGTGCGCGAACGCCTCGAGTGTCGTCTCCTTCGCGCGTGCCACCAGCTCGTTGAAGGTGGGGTCGTCGGATAGGTCCAGACGCAGCGCGAGCGGGTTGATGAAGTAGCCCACCATCGACTCCAGCTCCGTCCTGTTGCGCGCCGCGAACGGCGTCCCGATCACGATGTCCTCCTGCCCGGAGTGGCGCGCGAGCAGCGCTCCGAATACGCTGAGCAGCGCGACGAACAGCGTCGCATCGCCGCCGCGGGCCGCCCCGCGCAGACTCTCGCGCGTGGCCGTGTCGAGCATCACGCTCGTGTTCTCGCCGACCCACGAGCGCACCGGGGGACGCGGAAAGTCTGTCGGAAGATCCAGGCGCGAGGGCGCGCCCGCGAGCTTGTGCGTCCAATACTCGATCTGCGCGTCGGCCACGCCCTCGTCCAGCCATCTGCGCTGCCAGACGGCGTAGTCGGCGTACTGGATGCGCAGGGGCTCGAGCGGTGACGGTCGGCCCTCGCCGAAAGCTTCGTAGAGCACCGTCAGGTCGCGGTAGAGGGCGCTGCGCGAGTACCCGTCGGTCGCGATGTGATGCATGTTGAGCATCAGGATGTGCTCGTCCTCGGCGAGTCGGATCACCGTGGGCCGCATCACGGGACCCTCGACGAGGTCGAACCTGAAGCGCGACTCATCCTTGAGGATCTGCTGGGACTCGGCCTGCTGCTCGTCGGCCGGCAGGCCTCGCAGGTCCACGAGGTTTATCTCGATCGGCTCGACCGCGCCGATCACCTGCATCGGCGTGCCGCCGATCAGGCGGTAGGTGGTGCGCAGGATCGAGTGGCGCTCGGCCAGCCCCTCGAGCGCGCGCGCGAGCAACTGCAGGTCGAGCGGACCCTCGAGCTGGAACGAGCCCGGAGCGTTGTAGGCGATCCCGTCCTCGAACACCTGGCTGAGCAGCCACAGAAGCTCCTGGGCGTAGGAGAGCGGCGCCGGCCCGTCGCCTTCGCGTGGCGAGATCGTCCTGCTGCGCGCCGCCGCCATGCGCCGCTCCATCAGGCGCCGTACGAGCAGCTCGCTCTGGGCCGGGCTGAGGCTCTGCAGCCGTCCGGCGACTCCGGGGTCTTTGGCAGCGCTCATCGCCGACCGCGGATCGATGGCGGTCTCCATGTAGTGCAGCTGTTGACGATCATCCCTGACATTCCGAGTCACCGCAATCATCCTTGACAATCAAAGCCACCACAACCCCCCACCCTCGATGTTGAAAAACCGTACCACAGGTTTTGCCGACGGGAAAAGGCCGCAATTTGCGCAACATATGGTCTCTGCCGGGGCAGCAGTGACCTGCGTCGTGTCAGTTACCCATCAAGCACTAGGCGCCGTGGCGGGAGTAGCATGCCGGATGACGAGCTTGCAGCTACTGAGGGGGGCACCGTGCGCTTCATCCGGAGAAATGCGATTGCGCTGACGGCGCTCGTGCTTTCGATGACCGGCACCGGCATCGCTGCGAGCCAGTACATCATCACGAGCACAAACCAGATCAAGCCGAGCGTACTCCGGCAGCTGCGCGGCGACGCCGAGGCGTCGGCGTCGAAAGTCGAGCTGGAGGGAGCAAAAGCCGTTGTGGACCGCGCTCACCTTGTCGCCCCCGTAGAGACGACGACTGGATTGAGCAACGTTCCACTCGCTGACAGCATCTGGGTGCAGGGCCCCGGAGAACTCGAGCAGTTCGCGGTGCAGATCACGCTCACCCCGCCAAGCGTCGCGGAATGCACTTTCAAGGGCTTCTCGACGGGAGCGGTGGAACTCAAGGTAAGTCTCGACGGTCGCGTGATGGCGGAACGGTATGAGTCGAACGAAGAACCGGGAACGGTGACGATCCCGCTCGTGGTGAGTTTGGAAGGCAGCGAAGGGTGGCTATTCGAACCGGGACACCCCGAGACGCACACGCTTACGGCGCGAGCGGTAGACGACTGCGGCCGCGAAGGCGGCCACAGTGGCGGTCACTTCACGATCGACGCGGTCTCGATCGACGTCATCGGGGTGCGCTGACCATAGGCGCGAGTCGCGCCCGCGACCCGAGGACTACCCGAGGCGGAACTATCACCAGGCGGGCCGGCTGTAACGCAGGCACACCTGGGGCTCGATCATCACCACTGCTGCACTCGCGCTAGTCGCCGGGGACCAGCACTCAAACACCTCGCGCTCCTGCTCGCTGAGCACGACCTCCGCACAGTTAGCCATGACCGACTCCCAGCGTCGTGGATAACGCGGAAATTCGCCGCCGGCACCAACCACCCTGCGAGGTAACGACTCACATAACTAGCCGGCTTCCTCGATCTCTCCCAGGAGGGCGGCCAGTTCGTCCTCGCCAGCGGCGTCGAATAGCTCCATGCTGATCACCGCGGCGAGCCCTCCGATAGTCGGATGCTCGAAGACGATATACAGCGGGAGAGCGATGTCGAAACGCTCCTGCACGTGGGAGATCATCTTGACGGCCAGCAGAGAGTGCCCGCCGAGATCGAAGAAGTCATCGTGGCGACCGACCTGCCCGACGCCGAGGACTTCCCCCCAGATCGTCGCAAGGGCCTCCTCGACAGGGGTCTCGGGCGCCTCGTACTCGCGCTGCAGCGACGGGCGTGAGCCGTCTGGTACCGGCAGCGCCCCGCGGTCGAGCTTCCCGTTCGCCGTCGTGGGGAAGGCTTCGACCACGACGAACGTGGAGGGAACCATGAAGGGCGGCAGCTTCGCCTTGCAGTCGCGGCGCAGCTGCTCCACATCCGGCGTGCCCTCCGACGCGGGTACGACGTAGGCGACGAGCCGCTGGTCGCCGGGGCTGTCCTCGCGCACGACCGCAACCGCCGCGGACACATCGGAGTGCTCGTCCAGGACCGCCTCCACCTCGCCGAGCTCGATGCGAAAGCCGCGCAGCTTGACCTGCTGGTCGATGCGACCAAGGAACTCGAGCGTGCCGCCCTCGCGCCAGCGCACGAGGTCGCCGGTGCGGTACAAGCGCGCCCTGGCCGCGGGCGTGAAGGGGTCGCGGACGAACTTCTCCGCGCTCAGCTCCGCGCGGCGGTGATAACCGAGCGCCAGGCCGTCGCCGCCGATATAGAGCTCCCCTGGGACGCCGATGGGGACCGGCTGACCCTTGCCGTCGAGCACGTAGAAGCGTGTGTTCGCGATTGGCCCCCCCAGCGCTACCGGACCTTCCGCAGACGCCAGCTCGAGAATCGAGGACCAGACGGTGGTCTCGGTCGGGCCGTACATGTGCCACAGCGACGCGCACCGGCTGAGTAGTTCCTCGGCCAGCGCGCGCGGCAGCGCCTCACCGCCGCAGACGACCTTCAGCGCCGCGCCGCCGGTCCAGCTCGCGTCGAGCAGCACCTGCCATGTCGTGGGCGTCGCCTGCACGAACGTCGCGCCGGAGCGCGCCAGCCAGTCGGCGAGCTCCACTCCGTCGAGCGTCGCCTCACGGGGAACGATCACCAGGCGCGCGCCGGTGGTGAGCGGCAGATACCAGTCCGGCACAGAGAGGTCGAACGCGGGGGTGGTCAGGTTCGCGACGACATCATCCGAGGTGAGGCCCGGGCGCTCGCGCATCTGGCTGATCAGGTTCGCGACGGAGCGGTGGGTTATCTCCACGCCCTTGGGCCGCCCGGTCGAGCCGGAGGTGTAGATCACGTACGCGCGCTGCTCGGAATCGACGGTGACGTCTGGCGTCTCAGCCGGGCGCCGGGCGATGCGCTCGCGATCGCCGTCTACGCAGACGACGGTCATCCCGTCGGCGCTCGCGACCCCCAGGAAGCGCGTCTCGGTGAGGAGCACAGCGGCCTCGGCGTCCGCGAGCATGAACTCCTGGCGCTGCGGCGGGTAGCTCGGGTCGATCGGCACGTAGGCCGCCCCGACCTTAAGCACCGCGAGCATCGCGATGGGGAGCTCCAGCGAGCGTTCAAGGCACATGCCGACGAGTCCGCCTGGCTCCGTGCCCGCTGCGATCAGCTCGTGGGCAAGTTGGTTGGAGCGCCGCTCCAGCTCGCCGTAGCTGATGCGCCCGTTCTCGTAGACGACCGCGATCGCGTCCGGCGAGCCGGCGGCCTGCTCGGCGACGATCTCGTGCAGGCAACGGCGGTCGTAGGGCCGCCTCGTCGCGTTCCACTCGGTGAGCATCGTCTGGCGCTCCGGCGCAGTGAGGATCGCCAGCCGCGACAGCGACTCTCTCGGGTCGCGCCCGACCTCCTCAAGCAGCGTCCGGTAGTGGCCGGTCAACCGCTCGATCGTCGATCCGTCGAACACGTCCGTCGCATAGCCGACGTTCAGGTGCAGAGCGCCGTCGGGCAGGTCATGGACGACGATCGACAGGTCGAAGCGCGCCGACTCCCAGCCGGGCACGGGTACCTGCTCGGCATCCGCGCCGGCAAGCGAGCGCCGGCGCGAACCGACGATGTCGTAGCCGAACAGGACCTGGAAGATCGGTGAATGGCTCCGCGCCCGCTCGGGGTTGAGCACCTCCACGAGCTTCTCGAACGGCAGCTCCTGGTAGGTGAGCGCGCCCAGCATCGTCTCCCTGACACGTTCGAGCAGCTCCACGAAGCTGGGGTCTCCCGACAGGTCCGTGCGCAGCGCGAGCGTGTTGGAGAAGAACCCGAGCAGTGGCGCGATCTCCTCCTGATGGCGACCGGACACCGGCGCACCGACAACCAGGTCCTCGACGCCCGTGTAGCGGTGGATCAGCGCCTTGAACCCGGCGAGGAGCACCATGAACAGGGAGACGCCCTGGTCTTGAGCCAGCGCGCGCAGCGCCGCGACATCCCGCGGCGGGAGTGTCGCCTCGTACCACGAGCCACGGTAGCTCTGGGCGCTCGGCCGCGGCCGGTCCGTCGGCAGCTCCAGCCGCTCGGGGGCTCCGCTGAGCTGCCCGGTCCAGTAGTCGAGCAGCTCCTGCAGCCGCTCGCCATCCAGATTCGCGCGCTGCCAGCGCGCGAAGTCGAGGTATTGGAGCTCGAGCGGTGGCAGATCGGGCTCACGGCCCTGTTCGAGCGCCGCGTAGGCGGCGTCGAGCTCGGCGAACAGCAGTCCGCCGGATTGATGATCGGAGGCCATGTGATGGAAGACCACGAGCAGCAGGTCCTCCCCGTCGCGGACGTGCACGAGGCCGGCGCGCAGCAGGACGTGCTCGGCGAGGTCGAATGGAAGGCGGACGAGCTCGCCGAGGATCTCTCGCGCGCGCCCATCGGAATCCGTCGAGGACATCGCGCGCAGGTCGCTCACCGCGAGCTCGAATGGCACGGGCGCGTTCACCTGCTGCACCGGGACGCCGTCGATCAGCCCGAAGGTCGTGCGTAGGATCTCGTGGCGCGCGAGAACGTAGTCGAACGCCTTGCGCAGCTTGTCCTCATCGAGGTTGGCCGCGACTTGGTAGAGGGTCGGGACGTTGTAAGCCGAGCTGCCCGGCATGAGCTGGTCGAGCAGGAACAGCCGCTCCTGGGGGAAGGACAGCGGTGCCGGTCCGTCCTCCAGCCGCCGCATGATCGTCGGAGTGTCAGCCCGAGTCGCGCACATCAGCCCTGGCCGGCCCCGGGCTGCAGATCCTCGGCCAACAGTCGCTCTGCCTCCTCGTCGGACATGCCCTCGAGCTCGGCCATCAGCCTCGTCGTCTCATCGCCCTCGGCGTCGCTCATCATCCGCACGATCTCCGCGGCGAGGCTCGTGACCGTCGGATAGGTGAACAGGCTGTGCAGAGGCAGGTCGACGGCGAAATCGCTGCGAACCTGCGCCACGACCTGGGTGGCCAGCAGCGAGTGCCCGCCGAGCGCAAAGAAGTCATCCTCGGCGCTCACCCTCGCCACGCCCAGCACCTGTGCCCAGATCGCAGCAATGGCCTCCTCGAGCGGTGTGCGCGGCGCCACATAGTCGGCGACCTCGGCGCTGATGAGATCCGGATCCGGCAGCGCCAGCCTGTCGATCTTCCCACTCGGCGTGCGCGGCAGATCCTCCACGACGACGATCGCTGCGGGGAGCATGTACTCCGGCAGCCAGTCGGCCAGGTGCCCGTGGATGCTGGCCTCCGCCGTGCGGTCCGTGAGGGTGCAGTACGCGATCAGCCGCGTCTCGCCGCCCGGCGCCGTGTGCGCAACCGTGACCGCCTCGCGCACGCCGCCATGACGCCTCAGCGCCGAGTCGACCTCAGCAGGCTCGACGCGGTAGCCACGGATCTTCACCTGCTCGTCGATCCGGCCCATGAACTCGAGCGTCCCGCCGGGCAACCAGCGCGCGAGGTCGCCCGTGTCGTACACGCGCGCACCCTCGACAAACGGGTCGGCGAAGAATCGTTCCGCGGTCAGCGCGGGCTCGCCGACGTAGCCTCGCGCCACCCCTGCGCCGCCGATCAGCAGCCTGCCGCTCACGCCGACAGGCGCCGGCGCTCCGCCGGCGTCGAGGACGTAACAGCGGGTGTTCGAGATCGGGCGCCCTATGGGAATGCTCGCCGGCGCGTACTCGCCAGGGCCGTCCTGGACGGCGAACGTGCACGAGCCCACGGTCGTCTCCGTGGGCCCGTAGTGGTTGAGGATCGCGCAGCCTGACCTGAGCCCGCGTACGCGGGCGATCAAATCCCAGTCCGCGCGCTCGCCGCCGAGTACGAGCCAGCGTCGAGGCAGCACGCCGGCGTCGCCCGCCGCGAGCAGCGCGCCGAGGTGCGAAGGGGTGATCTTCAGCACGTCCACCGGCGTGGCCTCCATCAGCTTCGCCAGCGCGCCGGGGTCACCGGCTGCCCCCGGGCTCACCAGCACGAGCGTGCCTCCCGAGCACAGCGCGCCGAAGACCGACGTGTTCCCGAGGTCGGTGGAGATGGAGGTCACGAGCCCGAACGCCAGCGGCTCCTCGCCGGCCCCCAGCCGCCGGACGATGTCCGTTGCGTAGTTGGCGAGGTTTCCGTGCGTGACCTCGACCCCCTTGGGAGCGCCCGTCGAGCCCGAGGTGAAGATCACGTAGGCCAGGTGCTCCTGCCCTGTCTCCGCCTCCAGCGGCTCTGAGCGCTCGCCCTCGATCGACTCGCGGTCACGGTCGAGGCAGACGACGCCGCCATCGAAGTCGCCCAGCCGCTCGACCAGCGCCGCCTGTGTCACGACGGTATTCGCCGCCGCTGCCGCGAGCTGGTCGCGCAGCCGCGCCGGCGGGTGCTCGTAGTGCAACGGGACATAGGCGCCTCCGGCCTTCAGGATCCCGAGCAGCCCGACGATCATCTCCACGGATCGGTCGGTGCACAGCCCGACGGTCACGCCGGGTCCCACGCCCGCCCCACGCAGGCGCCGCGCGAGCCGGTTCGCGCTCGCGTCGAGCTCGCCATATGTGAGCGAGCGCTCGCCATCGCTGACCGCCGTTCGCTCCGGCGCCAACCGCGTGTGCCGCGCGAACATCTCGTGCACGCACTCCGCCGGCGCCGGCGCAGCTGTGGCGTTGAACTCGTCCAGCACCCGCTCACGCACAGGCTCGGACAGGAGCTCGATCCCACCCAGTGCCGCGCTTGGGTCAGCGGCAACCGCCGCGAGAACCAGACTCACGCCCTCGGCCAGACCCTCGACCGTCTGGCGCCCGTAGCGGGCGGGGTCGAACGTGAGGCTCACCGACAGCCGCCCACTGTCGGTCCCGCACATGGCGAGCAGGCGCAGCTCGGACTCTGCGCAGAGCATCGACTCGATCCGCACGCGCACGCCCGCAGGCTTCGCGAGCGCGAGAGGGTAATCGGCGAAGCCGATGTCGAGCCCAATCGCCTCGGCGGGCGCATAGTCCTGGTTGACGAGTGCCTGCTCGCGCGCCAGCACCACGTCGGCAAGCGCCTCGGCGAACGTGCGCGAGTCCTCGACCCCGACAGCCACCGGCACGGGCCGCGCGAACGTCCCAAGCGCCCCCTCGAGGTCTCCGTGACGCCGGCCCCCCGTGAGGTAGGCGCATACCGTCTCTTCCTCGCCGCTGTAGCGCCCCAGCACCGCGTGCCACGCAGCCTGCACGGCCGCGGCGGGCTCCGCTCCATAGCGCGCCGTCTGCTCATGAAGGCGATGCGCCACGGCGTCGTCGATCGCCACCTTGACTTCCTCTCGCGCTTGCGAGCTCTCTGCCCGGGCGAACGGGAGCGCCGGCGCGGTCGCACCAGTGGCCTCGGACCAGAAGGCGCGCGCGGACTTGGCCTCATCGTCCTCGGATTCGCTCAGCTCGTGCTGCCACGCAGCGAAGTCCGCGTACTGCAACGGATCTTGCACGAGCTCGGCTGTGGCGAGCACCGCCGCCACCTCGCCGAGCACGAGTGCGAGTGACCCGCTGTCGGCGCACAGTGCGGAGATCGTGAGCACAAGCGCGAACGCATCCCCGCCGGACGCGAGGATGCTCGCGCGCACGAGCGGACCCTGGTTCACCGAGAAAGGCGCCGCGAGATCCGCCGCGCGGACCTCCGCCAGCCGCTGCCCGCGCTCGGACCCGGCGAGGTCCTCGACGATCGTCTCGACGACTGGATCCAGCTGCCCGGCGACGTGCTGCAACGGGACCCGCAGCCCCGTCTGGGCGGCGAAAGTCGTGCGGAGGATCTCGTGCCTGGCCACGATCGCTCGCAGTGCGTCCGCGACCACGCTCGTCTCGAGCGGACCTGCGATCGAAAGGACCCCCTGCACGCGCGCCACGGGGTTCTCCGGCTCAGCCGCCCAGAGCCGCGCCTGCTGCGGCGACATCTGAAAGCTGCCCATGCTCGCTGACATTCCGTTGTCCACTTTGATGCTGCCCCCCGCTTATCGCGATTCCGTAAATCGGGAGGGTACCGGCTCAAACCGCTTCCGCCAAGGCGACTCAGCCGCGCTCGCGGCGGCGGATCGAGCGCCCTGGCGCCCGGCGCGCACCGCGTCCGTGCTCGAGCGTCAAGGCAAGGACTGGCTCGTCAGGGTCGCGGACCACCTGTTCCAGCAACGCCCGCAGGTCCTGCTCGAAGCCGGCAACCGTCGAGCCGTCGAACAGGTCCTCGTTGTACTCGAAGTAGCCCGCGAACGCCTGCTGGCTCAACTCGAGCTCGAGCGCCAGGTCAAAGCGTGAGAACCCGATGTCCACTGGGAGCGGCTCGACGGCGATCCCCGGCAGCTCGAGCGCGGGACGCTCGTTCGCCTGCGCGCGAAAGTTCACCTGGAACACCGGGTTGTAGGAGGGGTCGCGCCGCGGAGCGTGCTTCTCCACGACCTTCTCGAAGGGAAGGTCCTGGTGGTCGTACGCTCCAAGCGCCGTCGCGCGTGCCCGGTCGAGTACCTCGCGGAACGACGGGTTGCCACCGACCCGCAGCCGCAGCGCCATCGTGTTCGAGAAGAAGCCGATCAGGCCCTGTAGCTCCACGAGGTTGCGCCCGGCGATCGGGCTGCCGATGACCACGTCCTCCTCGCCGCTGAGCCGATAGAGCAGGACAGCGAAGGCCGCCAGCATCGTCATGAAAAAGGTCGCCCCCTGTTCGCGTCCCAGCGCCACCAGCGCGTCCCCGAGCTCGCGCTCGAGCGCGAAACGCTGATGCGAGCCCTCGTGCCGCTGCACAGCGGGCCGTGGCCGATCGGTTGGCAGCCGCAGCAGTTCCGGCGCTCCCTCGAGCGCGGCGGCCCAGTAGGAGCTCAGCCGCTCGAGCTCCGTGCCCTGCAGCCGCTCGCGCTGCCACACCGCGTAGTCCGCGTACTGGATCGCGAGCTCAGGCAGGCGCGACTCACGCCCGTCACACGTCGCCGCGTAGCACTCCGCGACCTCCGAGAAGAGCACTCCCTCGGAGTGCGCGTCCGCGGCGATGTGGTGCATGCTTACCAACAGCGCGTGGTCCTCGCTTCCAAGCTTCAAGAGGGTGGCCCGCAGCATCAGATCGGACGAGAGGTCAAACGGCTCGCGCGACAGCTCGCGCAGCCGCCCCTCGAGGTCGGCCGGACCGTCGACGGCGATCAGTGCCAGTTCGAAGGACCACCGGTCAAGCACGACTTGCACCGGCTCGCGATCGCCGGAGAAGACCGTCCTCAGGCTTTGATGGCGCTCGAGCACCGTCTCGAACGCACGCTGCAGAGCGCCCACATCGAGCGGTCCTCGCAGCCTGAAAGCCCGCGCGCCGTTGAACGCGTGGCTCGCGGGCTCCCACTGATGCAGGAACCACATCCGCTGCTGGGAGAACGACAGTGGTGCAGGACCGCTTCCATGTCGTCGCGGAATCGCAGCCGCAGCGAGCGCCGCGTGCTGTCGTCGACGCAGCGCTCGCTCGAGCAGCGCGCGCTTGGCCGGCGAGAGATCTCCGACGTCTGGCATGTTCGCGATGCTAGGACCAGCCGAAGTCGACGCCGGTGAGCTCGTTCAAGCGTTCGTTGTGGGGCCTGAAGTACTCGCGCAGCCGCTCCCGGGTTGTCTCGGCGAGTGGCTCGTAGGAGCCCGCATTCAGCACCGGAAGCTCACGGTTGCGGTGAGGCGGGAGGCCAAGGTGCTCTTGGACCCGTTCGAGCGTGCGCTCGGGCTCGCCGACGACGTCCTCGAACTTGAGCAGTAGGAGCTGCTCGCGCGGGAACGCATCGAGCCACCGCTCGAGGTGCTCGGCGTAGCGACCAGTCCGCAGGTAGCCCCACTGGTAGATCTGCCAGCTGTGGTAGCGGGCATCGCTGATTTCGCGGGACTCCTCGCCGCGCAGACGTTCCTCCTCGGACGCGATCGCCTCCTCGAAGGTCTCCAACGGCTCCTTCGCCCACTTGCGGAAGTAGGTGTACTGCGAGTAGGCACGGTCTGCAGGTTCGCGTAGGCACGCAATCAGCCGCGCGTCCGGCACGAGCTCGGCGGCTCGTCGCGGCGTCCAGTAGTCGGCGAGATAGGAGGCCGTGGCCTCGCCACAGATGAACGGTCGACCGTGCTCGGACGCGAACGCGTCGCGGTCGCGGGCATAGGGGAAGTAGGAGCGGTAGAGGTCGGCGCCCTGACGGTGTTTGACGCTGAAGAAGTGGATGTCCTTTTTCGTCGGTACCACGAACGGGTGCTCGGTGAGCCAACCATGGATGCTCGTCGTCCCGCTCTTCATGGAACCGACGATCAGGAAGTCGGGCAGGACCCGCCCGCGCCCGGGGTTTCGGCGGGCAACCATGCGCGCCCCTCGGTAGACGCGTTTGAGCGAGTCGTCCACCGGGCCCGGGAGCGCATCGTGGACGGCCTCCTTGAGCTTCTGTTTCTCGATCCGTCTCATCTAGAAGCCGAAGTCGACGCCGGTGAGCTCGTGCAACCGTTCGTTGTGAGGCTTGAAGTACTCGCGCAACCGCCCACGCGTGCCGTCGACCATCGGCTCGTAGGAGCCCGCGTTCAGGGCCGGGAGCTCACCGTGACTCTGATGCGGGATGCCGAGGTGGCGATGGATCCGCTCCAGCGCGAGCTCCGGTTCACTGACGACATCGTCGAACTTCAGGAAGAGGAACTGCTCGCGCGCGAAGACCTCCAACCAGCGCTCGAGATGTTCCGCATAGCGACTCGTCCGAAGATAACCCCAGCGGAAGACCCTCCAACTGTTGAATCTGGGATCTTCGATCTCGCGAGCCTCCTCACCGAGCAGGCGCTGCTCCTCGCTCGCGATCGCCTCCTCGAAGGTCTCCAACGGCTCCGATCCCCTCTTGCGAAAGTAGTGGTACTGCGAGTACGAGCGGTCCGCCGGGTCGCGTAGGCAGACGATCAGCCTCGCGTTCGGTACCAACTTCGCGGCACGCCGCGGCGTCCAGTAATCCGCGAGATAGGAGGCCGTGGCCTCGCCACAGATGAACGGGCGCCCATGCTCGGCCACGAACTGGTCTCGCTCACGGCGATGCGGGAAGTGGCACCGGTACCAGTCGGAGCGCCGGTGGTAGTTCAGGTTGAAGAAGTGAATCTCCTTTTCGGTTTCGGCCACCAGAGGGTGGCGCCCGAGCCAGCCGTGGAGGCTTGTCGTCGCGCACTTCGTCGACCCGATGATCAGGAAGTCCGGGAGCAGCCGCCCACGACCGGCGTTGCGGCGGGCGAGAACACGCGCCGCGTAACGCATCTCCCTGAGTGAGTCATAAGCGGCGCCCGGAAGTGCCTGTCGGATGCGCCGGTCGATCTTCTCCATGTTGACGACACGCACCGGTTACCCCCAAGAAGGCTGCGCCTGCTCGCCGACGCTTCAAGCCTCCGGACGCCGATGTTACTTGCAGGCTGGAATCGGCGTCAAATCCCGATAGCTGATGTAGCATCGGCGCCGTGACCGAGACGGTCCTGTGGGGAACGGCACTGAAGCGCGCCCGCGGTGCAGTGCTACGCCTCCTACACCCTCCCGGGCCCCGGGAGGGTTACTTCGACGCTCTCGCCCCGTCCTACGACGACTGGTGGACGCGGACCGGGAGGATGGCGAACACCGAGCATCTAAGCCCCGGCTGGGACGCTGAGGTGGCGGTTCTGCGAGCCACGATCGAAGCTTTGGAGCACGCGCGAACCCTGGATGTGGGGTGTGGCACCGGCTTCCTCACGCGGTGGCTTCCCGGGCTCGTCGTCGGTCTCGACACGGGCGACGCCATGCTGGCGATCGCCAGGCGCCAGGCACCTGAGGCGACCTTCGTGCGGGGCGATGCCCTTTCGCTTCCATTCCCCGACCGCTCGTTCCGGCGGCTGTTTGCCTCTCACATCTACGGACACCTCGATCGAGCCGAGCGACGGCGTTTCCGCCAAGAGGCTTGGCGCGTCGCTGATGAGATTGTCATCCTCGACACCGCCGGCGCGGATCTGCGTGAGGGATCGGTCCAACTGCGAGGATTGGCCGACGGCTCGCGCTGGCGGGTCTTCAAGCAGCCGTTCACACCCGAGCGCCTCATAGAGGAGCTCGGCGCCGGTGAGGTGCTCCACCGGGGTGCATACTTCGTCATGGTCCGCTTTTGCAGGCCTCTTTCCGGGTGAACTCGCGTGTCAGCAGGCGGCCTCTGTGGTAGCCTCAACGCGTTGCGCTGCGCGCAAAGAGGGGGCAAGGGAGCAACGAGGTAAACGCCGTGGTCCGTGGTGATCCTGGCAGCTGCGGGGCCTGACGGCCATCTCCCACTCCCTTGAACCAGCATCGAACGGATTCGTGATGGCAACGCCCCGACTGCACCCACCAGAGGAAGCCCGGGAGCGTAACCGCAAAGGAAAGACGCGAGTTCAGCGGCTGCTGAGGCGCCGATTGCCACCGGCCGCATTCGAGCTCGCGGTGGGCGGCTACTACGGCCTTCGCAGAGCCGCTGGACGGGGTTACGGCCGCGGCAGGGTACTGCCGGACTTTCTCGTCATCGGCGCGGCCAAGTGCGGCACCACGAGCCTGTTCGACGGCATCTGCATGCATCCGCTCGTGGCACGTCCTATGACAGACGGGCGCCCACGCAAGGAGCTCCTGTTCTTCGACTACAACTTTCGCCGCGGCGCCGACTGGTATCGCAAGCACTTTCCGCTCGAGGCGCAGCGCCGCGACTTCGAGCGCGAGCATGGCCGAGGGTTCCTCACGGGTGAGGCTACAGCTTCCTATCTGACCGGCTACTGGGTTCCGGGGAGGGTTCAGCAGGTCGTGCCCGAGGTGAGGATGATCGTGACTCTGCGCAACCCGGTCGATCGTGCCTATTCCGCCTTTCAGATGTCGCGCCGCGAGCGACTCGAGAAATGTGAGAGCTTCGCGGAGGCGATCGCGCTCGAGGAGCAGCGGCTGGCGGGCGAGCTCGAACGGGTTCAAAGCGACCCGCGATACAACCCGCCGCTCCCACCACCGCTGGGCTACTGGTCCTATCTTCACCGCAGTCGCTACTCCGAGCACGTCGCGCGCTGGCTCGAGGTGTTCCCGCGCGAGCAGATCCTGTTCCTGAGGTTCGAGGACATCGCCGCGGACCCGTCCCGTGCACTCGCGGAAGTCCACGCCTTCCTGGGGCTGCCGCCGCATCACGGCGCGGAGCTGCGCAAGCTCAACGCGGCCAGCTACAGCGAGATGGACCCGAGCACGCGAGCCGAGCTGGTTGAGCACTTTCGCCCATACAATCAACGCCTGCGAGAGCTCACGGGGATCGACTTCGGGTGGGATCGGTGAAGCCGTGACAGCGCCCGAGCCAACGCTTGTCTCGTCGCCGGTGACGTCGTTTGAGCGCGAGCTGACGGCGATCTGGACCGAGCTTCTCGGAGCCGCTCCGCCCGGGACCGAAGATGACCTCTTCACGTCGGGCGGTGACTCGATCGGTGCCGCGGCACTCCTTGCACGTGCTTGCGCGCGCTTCGAGGTCGAGATCGAGCTGAGCGCATTCGTGCAGCACCCCACGATCGCGGCGCTGGTCGGCCTGATCGAAGACGCCAGAACACAGGGCGCCGGCGCCACGGTCGTGCCGGCCGCGGACGACGGCGGCCCCGCTCAGTGCTCCTACGCCCAGGAGCGCTTCTGGTTCATCGACCAGGCGAGCGAAAGCAACGTCGTCTCGAACGTCTCGTGGGCGCTGCGACTCGACGGCCCACTCGACGTGCCTGCCCTGCAGTGCGCGCTGACGGAGCTGGCGCTCCGTCACGATACGTTGCGCACGCGCTTCGAGGTGAAAGACGGCACTCCGGTGCAGCTCGTCTCAGACGAATCGGGGCTGGCGCTCGAGACGGCAGAGGCCAGCGACGAGGCGCACGCCAGGAGGCTGGCCGCCGCCGCGGCGCAGGTTCCGTTCGATCTCGGTCGTGGGCCGCTGTTGCGTGCGCAGCTGCTGACACTCGGGACCGACTCTCACGTGCTGCAGTTCATCGCTCACCACATCATCTGCGACGACTGGTCCAAGGCCGTGATCCTCTCCGAGCTGGGTGCCCTGTATGCCGCCGTGCGCAGCGGCGAGGAGGCCTCGCTCGTGCCACCCGTCCAGTACGCGGACTTCGCGCGCTGGCAGCGCGCGCGGTTGAACGAGGAGACTCTGCGCCAGGAGCTCGAACACTGGAGCGCACGCCTGGCGCAAACGCCCGCGATCGAGCTCCCCGTCGACAGGACGCGGCCACCGACACCGAGCATGCGTGGCGCGCGGCTGCGCACCACCGTCGCGCCCGAGGTCGAGGCCGCGATGCGCGCGCTCGGCCGCGAGGCGGGCGCCAGCTTCTTCATGACGATGCTCGCGGCGCTGCAGGTCCTCCTGTGTCGCTACACGCGCCAGGAGGACCTCGTGATCGGCACCGCGGTCGACAACCGCGGGCGGGTCGAGCTCGAGCGCGCGGTGGGCCTGTTCACCAACGTGCTTGCCCTGAGAGGCGACGTCTCCGGTCGTCCGAACTTCCGTGAGCTCCTGTCGCGGGCTCGCGAGACGACGCTCGACGCCGTCGCCCACCAGGAGCTGCCGTTCGACCGCTTGGCGGCGGCAGCCGAGCGGGATGCCAGTAGGCACCCCATCTTCCAGGTCTTCTACGAGTTCATCGTTCCGGCCCCGCTGGAGCTCGCGCTCCAGGACGTCCAGAGCGAGCCCTTCGAGGTGCCGAAGCTCACGTCGGAGTTCGACCTCGGCCTGTATCTGGATGAGCAACAGGGCGGCCTGGACGCGGTCTGGGAGTACAGCACCGACCTGTTCGAGGCGGCCACGATCGAGCGCATGGCGGCCCACTTCATGCGGCTGCTCGACGAGATCGTCGCCGACCCCGACCGCCCGATCGACGAGCTCGCTCTGCTCGATGACGCACAGCGTCGCGAGGCGCTGCTCGAAGGGGAGGAGACGAGCGCCACGACCCCGCAGACAGCGGTCCACGAGCTGTTCGAGAGACACGCCCTGCGCGCCCCCGACGCGCTTGCGCTGGTGGCCGGCGAGGAGCGTCTCACCTACGACGAGCTGAACCACCGCGCCAACTCGATCGCGCACCTGCTCCTCGAGCGCGGCGTCGCGGCGGGGGACGCCGTCGGCCTCTGTCTAGAGCGCTCGGCGGACCTCGTCGCCGCGATGCTCGGAGTCCTCAAGGCCGGCGGCGCGTACGTGCCGCTGCATCCAGATCACCCGGCCCACCGGCTGTCTGCCCAGCTCCAGAGCGCGGGAGCGCAGCTGCTGATCGCGCACGCCCCGCTCGACGGGTTCGCGGGCGAGCTCCTCTCACTGGAGGACGAAGGCGAACGTCTCGCCGCGCTTCCCGATACCAACCCCGAGCCCGCGGCCGGTCCCGACAGCACCGCCTACGTCCTCTACACGTCGGGATCGACCGGTGTGCCGAAGGGTGTGGCGGTCACCCACCGCAACCTCGTGAACTACGCCGTGCACATGATCGGGGCGCTCGGCGAGGACGGGACGACGAGCGGCCTGCACTTCGGCTCGGTCTCCGCGGTCAGCACCGATCTCGGCAATACCGCCATCTTCCCGGCGCTCGCCGGCGGCGGCTGTCTGCACCTCATCGCCACGGACGTCGCGAGCGACGGCGCCGCGTTCTCCGAATATCTCGCCGGCCAGCCGCTCGACGTCTTGAAGATCACACCTTCACACCTCGCCTCGATGCTCGACGCCGCGGCCGGTCCGATTGCGCCGCGCCGCTGGCTGATCCTCGGCGGAGAGGCGTTGAGCTGGGAGCTCGCGCAGCGCGTGCTGGGACCCGGCGGGCCGCGCGTGATGAATCACTACGGCCCGACCGAGGCGACGGTCGGCTGCTGCACCTACGAGCTCACACTCGATCGCCCCCGACCCGCAGCGGCGACCGTCCCGATCGGGCGACCGATCTCCAACGCGAGCGCCTACGTTCTGGATTCGCTGATGCAGCCGGTGCCGGTCGGCGTCGCCGGCGAGCTCTACATCGGCGGCGCCGGTATCGCCCGTGGCTACGTCAACCAGCCCGAGCAGACGGCGGACGTGTTCGTCCACGATCCGTTCTCCGACGATCCGCAGGCACGGCTCTACCGCACGGGCGATCTGGCCCGTCGTCTCCCGGACGTGGGCCTCGAGTTTCTCGGGCGGGCCGATCAGCAGGTCAAGATCCGGGGATACCGGGTCGAGCCGGCAGAGGTGCAGGCGGCCCTGACGCGCGAGCCGGGCGTGCGCCAGGCGACGGTCCTCGCCACCGGGGAGGGCGAGAACAGGCGGTTGGTCGCCTACGTGGTCGCAGGTGACGGCGAGCTCTCGCCCGCCGCGCTTCAGGAGGCCCTGGCACGAACGCTGCCCGCGTACATGGTCCCGTCGCAGATCGCCCTGCTGGACGCCCTGCCGCTGACGCCGAATGGGAAGCTCGACCGGGCGTCCCTGCCCAGCCTCGAGGCGCCCGTCGCGACGCGCACCGAGCCACTGAGCGAGCTGGAGGCAGAGCTCACGGCGGTATGGGCAGAGCTGCTCGACCGCGAGGTGGGGCCGAATGAGAACTTCTTCGAGGTCGGCGGCCACTCACTCCTGGCGATCCGGTTGATCGCGCGGATTCGCACCGACCTGGGCGTGAAGCTGACGCTCAAGGCGCTGATCGACGCCCCCACGATCAGCGAGTTTGCGGCGAGGATCGAAGCTGCCCGCGCCTCGAAGCCGCAGGCTGCCGCGCCAGTCTCAGAGCCACCGACGCCGGCGAAGCCCACGCCGAGCGTGCCGCGCGCGCCGCGGGAAGGCCCGCTGCGCTGCTCGTTTGCGCAGGAGCAGTTCTGGCTCGTCGATCAGCTCACCCCCGGAAGCACCGCCTACAACTTCTCCTGGCCGATGCGCCTCGAGGGCCCACTGGACACCGACGCGCTCAGCAGGGCAGTCGCGGAGGTCGTGCGCCGTCACGAGGCGCTGCGCACGCGCTTCACCTCCAGCGACGGGCAGCCGATGCAGATCGTCGAGAAGACCGGCGCTGCTGCGCTCGAGCTCCTTGACCTCTCCGGCGAGCGCGATCCCGAGAGCGCCGCGCGGCGACTGATCGACGAGCACACCGCGACGGTGTTCGACCTGTCGCAGGGACCGCTTCTGCGAGTCGCGCTGATGCGACTCGGCGAGCAGGACCACGTCCTGCTGATCGTCGTGCACCACATCGTCTTCGACGGCGTCTCAAAGGTCGTCCTCTACCGCGAGCTCGGCGAGTGCTACGACGCGTACGCCGCCGGGCGCGAGCCGGCGCCTGCGGAGCTCTCGACCCAATACGCCGACTACGCGCAGTGGGAGCGCTCGCGGCTGGATCCCGAGCGGCTCGAGGGCGAGCTCGCGCACTGGCGGGCGCAGCTCGAGGGCGCCGAGACAGCGCTCGAGCTGCCGACGGACCGGCCGCGCCCGGCCGTGTCCAGCCTGCGGGGAGCGCGCTACCGCGAGCCGCTGAGCGCGGATCTGCGCCCGGCGCTCGAGGCGCTCGCCCGACGCGAGGGAGCGACGTTCTTCATGACCGTGCTCGCCGCCTTCGAGGTGCTCCTGTATCGCTACAGCGGGCAGGAGGATCTGCTCGTCGGCACGCCCGTCGACACGCGCAGCGTGCGTGAGCTCGAGTCGGTGATCGGACCGTTCATCAACACCGTGGTCATCCGCGCGGACCTGTCCGGGTCCCCGAGCTTCCGTGAGCTCCTGCGCGGCGTGCAGCAGCGCACCGTCGACGCGCTCGAACACCAGGAGCTCCCGTTCGAGCGACTCGTCGCCGAGATCGCGCCCGAGCGGGATCTGAGCCGCCACCCTCTCTTCCAGGCGCTGCTGGCGCTCAACCCGGCCGAGACCGGGTTGCCGCTCGAGGGTGTGACGGCGAGCGACCTGGATCCCGCGTGGTCGGGAGCGCGTGTCGACCTCTTCCTGATCCTCGACGATCTGCCGCAGGGCCTGGAGGCGATCTGGGAGTACAGCACCGACCTGTTCGAGGCGGCCACGATCGAGCGCATGGCCGGCCACTTCACGCGGCTGCTCGAGGAGATCGTCGCCGATCCAGACCGCCCGATCGACGAGCTCGCGCTGCTCGGCGAGCACGAGCGCGACGTATTGGATGAGTGGAACCGTACAGAGGCGGAGATTCTGCCGCAGCGTCTCGAGCAGCTTGTGGCGCAACAGGCAACGGAGACCCCCGACCGGGTCGCGGTGCGCTTCGAGGGGCGCGAGCTGAGCTACGCAGAGCTCGACGCCCGCGCCAATCGCCTCGCGAACCGGCTGCAGGCGCTGGGGGCCGGCCCCAACGAGCTCGTCGGCGTCTGCATGAGCCGCTCGCAGGAGTTGCTCGTCGTGCTGCTCGCGACGATGAAGACGGGCGCGGCGTACGTCCCCGTCGACCCCGGGTTCCCGCCCGCGCGCCAGGAGTTCATGCTCGCCGACGCGCAGGTGCGTGTGCTCGTGACCGAGGAGGCGCTGCTGTCGAGTCTGCCTGCGTCTGACGCGACGGTGCTGTGCGTGGATCGCGATCGCCATGAGATTGCGCTCGAGCCGGACTCCCCGCCGATCCACGAGGCCGGAGCGGAGGACCTCGCCTACGTGATCTACACATCCGGGTCCACGGGCCGGCCGAAGGGCGTCGAGATCCCACATCGCGCGCTCCTCAATTTCCTCTGCGCGATGCGCGAGCGTCCGGGCCTGACGGCGCAGGACGTGCTCGTGGCGGTGACCACGCTGTCCTTCGACATCGCCGGCCTCGAGCTGTACCTACCTTTGATCGTGGGGGCGCAGGTGGTGCTTGCCCCCGCGCAGAGTGCCGCCGACCCGCGGGCGCTCGCGCGACTGCTCGAGTCCTCTAGGGCGACAGTGATGCAGGCGACCCCGACGACCTGGCGCATACTGATCGACTCCGGTTGGACCGGTATGCAGGGCTTGAAGGCGCTCTGCGGAGGAGAGGCGCTGCCGCCGGCGCTCGCCGACGAGCTGGTCTCGCGCGTGGGCGAGCTGTGGAACATGTACGGGCCGACCGAGACGACGATCTGGTCGACCTGCGCACACGTGCGCCAGGCGGGCGAAGCGCTGACGATCGGGCGCCCGATTGCCAACACGACGCTCCACGTCCTCGACAGGCGTGGCCGTCCCGCTCCGATCGGCGTGCCCGGCGAGCTCCTGATCGGCGGCGCCGGGCTCGCGCGCGGCTATCGCAACCGTCTGGAGCTGACAGAGGAACGGTTCGTCGCCGGTGAGCTCGGCGCCGAGCGCCTGTACCGGACGGGCGACCTCGCGCGCTACCGCGCGGACGGGACGGTGCAGTTCCTTGGCCGTCTCGACCACCAGGTCAAGCTGCGGGGGTTCCGGATCGAGCTCGGAGAGATCGAGGCGACGCTCGATGCGCATCCGTCGGTGGCTCAAGCCGTCGCGAGCATCCACGAGGCGCCCGGAGGCGAGCCTGCGCTGATCGCCTACGTGGTCGCCGACGGCGATCCGCCGGACGCCCAGGAGCTGCGCGGCTTCCTGGGGCAGAGCCTGCCCACCTACATGGTGCCTGCGACGATCGTGATGCTCGAGCGACTGCCGCTCACCCCCAACGGCAAGATCGATCGAAACGCGCTGCCGGCGCCGGAGCTGCCGTCGAGCGCGGACGATCTCTACATGGAGCCGCGCGACGCCATGGAGCTCGCCGTCGCGTCGGTCTTCTGCGAGGTGCTGGGCATCGAGCGGGCGGGCGCCCACGACGACTTCTTCGCGCTGGGCGGACAGTCGCTGCTCGCCGCGCGTCTGGTCAGCAGGCTGGTCGCAAAGCTCGAGATCGAGCTGGCGCTCCGTGCCGTGTTCGAGACCTCAACCGTGGCAGGCCTGGCGGCTCATGTGGAGGAGCTGCGGGCGCCCCAGGTTCCCGATCCGCTCGTCGCGCCGCTCACCCGCGCCGAGCCTACGCCGCTGCTCCCGACCGAGAGCGTCCGACCGGCCTCGTTCGCGCAGGAGCGCTTCTGGTTCATCGATCAGATCGGGGGGGGCGCGGCGTACAACATCTCCTGGCCGCTGCGCCTGCGCGGAGCGCTCGACGTGGTCGCGCTCGAGCGCGCACTGAACGAGATCGTGCGCCGGCACGAGGTGCTGAGAAGTCGCCTGGCCGTGCCGGACGGTCGCCCCGTGCAGGTGATCGAGCCTTCCCGAACGATCAGCCTCGAGTTCCTCGACCTCAGCGAGGAGTCAGAGCGCGAGCGCGCGGCGCAGGGGCTGATTGAGGAGCACACGCGGGATCGGTTCTCGCTGGAGGAGGGGCCGCTGATTCGCGCGTCGCTGATCCGCCTGCAGCCGCAGGAGCACATCCTGCAGGTCGTGGTCCATCACGCCGCGGCCGACGGCGGGTCGAAGGTCGTCTTCTTCAACGAGCTGGGTGCGCTATACGGCGCCTATCGCGACAACCGTCCCGCGGCGCTGCCCGAGCCGCCGATCCAATACGCCGACTTCGCGCAGTGGCAGCGCTCGACGCTGCAGGGCGAGCGGCTCGAGCGAGAGCTCGTGCACTGGTCGCGCGAGCTGGAGGGCATCCCCGCGGCGCTGGAGCTTCCGTCGGATCGCCCTCGACCCCAGGTAGCCAGCCTGCGCGGGCGGTGGCTGCGCACGAAGCTCTCTGTGCAGACGCTCGAGCGGCTAAACGCGCTCGCCCGCGATCAGGGCGCGACGCTGTTCATGGTCCTGCTCGCGGCATTCGACGTGCTGCTGCACCGCTACACCGGGCAGGAGGATCTGCTCGTCGGCACGCCGGTGGACACGCGCGGACAGGCCGAGCTCGAGCAGTTGATCGGGCCGTTCGTGAACACGCTGGTGCTACGCAGCGACCTCTCCGGGCAGCCCAGCTTTCGCGACCTCCTGGGGCGCGTGAAGCTGCGCACGCTCGATGCGATCGAGCATCAAGCGCTGCCCTTCGAGCGTCTCGTGGAGGTGCTCGCGCCGGAGCGAGAGCTGGGCCGCCACCCGCTGGTCCAGACGCTGATCGCGCTGAATCCGCCAGAGCCGGAGATCCAGCTGCAAGGGCTCGAGGTCGAGGAGCTGAACACGGAGAAGACGGCGTCGCGGGTGGACCTGACGCTGCTGCTCCAGCAGCGCGAGCGAGGGCTGGACCTGGTCTGGGAGTACAGCAGCGACCTGTTCGAGGCCAGCACCGTGGCGGACATGGCCGACCGATTCCTGTGTCTGCTCGACTCGATCCTCGCCGACCCGGAGCAGCCAATCGACGAGCTCTCGCTGCTGCGCGAGGGCGCGCGCGAGCAGCCGGCGGTGCAGGCGAACGGCGAGCGGACGTTCCCCGTGTTCTGCCTGCACGAGCGCTTCGAGGAGCAAACACGACTGACGCCCGACGCGGTTGCAGTCCGCCACGAAGACGAATCGCTCTCCTACGGCGAGCTGAACGAGCAGGCAAACCGCCTTGCACACCACCTGCGCACGCTCGGGGTCAAGCCCGACGCGCTCGTCGCGCTGTGCCTCGAACGCTCGCTCGAGCTCGTGGTCGCGGTGCTCGCTGTGCTGAAGGCCGGCGGCGCCTACGTGCCGCTCGACCCCGAGTACCCCGCCGAGCGACTCACGTTCGTGCTGGACGACTGCGGCGCGGACGTTCTGGTCACGCGAGAGCACCTGCTCGAGCGCTTCGCCGAGCCCGCGTCGGCGGTCGTGTGCCTGGACCGTGATCGCTCGCTGCTCGCGCGGGAGAGCACCGACAACCCGCAGGCGGCGGCCGGACCGGAGAACCTCGCCTACGTGATCTACACGTCGGGGTCGACCGGCCAGCCCAAGGGTGTGCTCGTCGAGCACCGAAACGTCGCGCGCCTGTTTACCTCCACCGACGCGTGGTTTGCGCCCGGCCCCGAGGACACGTGGACGCTGCTTCATTCATACGCGTTTGACTTCTCCGTCTGGGAGATATGGGGCGCGCTGCTGCACGGCGGCACGCTCGTCGTCGTCCCGGCGTGGACGGCCCGCTCCCCAGATGCGCTCGCGCACCTGCTCGTCGAGGAGCGCGCCACCGTCCTGAACGTCACCCCGAGCCTGTTCATGGCCGCGATGGACGAGCTGTTGGCGGTCCAGGATCGCCTCGGCCTGCGCCTGGTTATCTTCGGCGGCGAGGCGCTTCACACACGCCTGCTCGCGCCGTGGTTCGAGCGCGTGCCCGATGACCGTCCGCGGCTGGTGAACATGTACGGGATCACCGAGACGACCGTGCACGTCACCTACCGGCCGCTCACCGCCGCAGACGCGCAGCGAGATGGCAGCCCGATCGGGCGAGCGATCCCCGACCTCGACCTGTACGTGCTCGACGCGAAGCTGAAGCCCGTGCCGGCGGGTGTCGCGGGTGAGCTGTTCGTCGGCGGCGCGGGAGTCGCGCGCGGGTACCTGAACCGCCCGGAGCTGACCGAGCAGCGCTTTATCGCCAGCCCGTTCGGATCGGGACGGCTTTACAGGACCGGCGATCGCGCTCGCGCCACGCCAGACGAGGAGCTGCTGTTCGAGGGGCGCCTCGACGACCAGGTCAAGATCAGGGGCTTCCGCATCGAGCTCGGCGAGGTGCAGGCGGCGCTCGCGGGGGATGTCGCGGTGGCTGAATGCGCGGTGGTCGCCGACTCGGACGGTCCCGGCGACGCGAGGTTGACGGCATACGTGGTGGCGGCCGACGACGCGTCGGACCCCGCGTCGCTGCGCGCCGAGCTGCGTACGCGACTCCGGGAGAAGCTGCCCGAATACATGGTGCCGTCGTCGGTCACGCTGCTGGATGCGTTGCCGCTCACGACCAACGGCAAGCTCGATCGCCGGGCGCTGCCCACACCGGCAGCCGATAGCGCCGAGCGCGAGTCGACACCACCGCGCACGGAGCTCGAGCGCGAGCTGGCTGAGGTGTGGCGGGAGCTGCTCGGCGTCGAGCTCGTCGGCGTCGAGGATGACTTCTTCGAGATGGGCGGCCACTCGCTGCTCGCCGCGCAGCTGGCCGCACGCGTGCGGGCGCGGCTCGGGTGCGAGTGCTCGGTGCGAGACGTGTTCGAGGCGCACACGGTCGCCTGTCTGGCACAGCGCCTGGACGACGCGCGCGAGTCCGGCTCGCAGCCCGGAGAGGCGGTTCCCGCTCCTGCGCTCGTCGCTCGTGGCGCGGACGAGGCGTGGCCGCTGTCCTACTCCCAACAGCAGCTGTGGCTGATCGACCAGTGGGACCCGGGAGCGCCGACGTACAACGTGGCGCTGGCGTTCCGGGTTCGCGGCGCTCTCGATCACGATGCGCTCAGCGCGGCGCTGGCCGCCACGCTTACTCGACACGAGGCCCTGCGGACGGTGGTCGACGTGCGGGATGACCAGCCGGTGCCCGTCCTGCTGGAGCATCCGAATCTCGAGCTGGAGGAGATCGATCTGAGCGGGTGCCCGGAACCCGAGGTGCTGCAGAGACTGACGGATGTGGCCCGTCGTCCCTTTGACCTCGCGCGCGAGCCGCTGCTGCGTGGCTCGCTGATCCGGACCGGTGAGGAGGAGCACATCCTGCTGATCGAGACGCACCACATCTGCTTCGACGGCGCTTCTGAGTGGATTCTGCTGGAGGAGGTGGCGGCGCTCTATGACGGCCAAACGCTGCCCGCGCCGGCGCTCCAGTTCGGGGACTTCGCACTGTGGGAGCAAAGGTGGCTGAGCAGCGGGGATGTCCAGCGCGAGCTCGACTGGTGGCGCAGGTATCTCGCGGGCGCCCGCACGTCGATCGAGCTGCCGGTGGACCACCGGCGTCCGGAGGGACGGCGCTTCGCCGGCGCGAGCCACGACGTCGCCCTGCCCGCCGCTGTGGCCGCGGACGCCGGCCGCCTCTGCCGAGAGGAGAGCGCGACGCCGTACATGCTGGTCCTGGCCGCATTGGCGACGCTGCTGTACAGAATCACCGGCCAGGATGACCTCCTCGTCGGCAGCCCCGTCGCCAACCGGCTGAGTCTCGATGTCGAGACGCTGATCGGCTTCCTCTCGAACACGCTCGTGTTCCGCGCGCGCATGAGCGGCAACCCGACCTTCCGCGAGCTGTTGCGCCGCGTGCGGGAGATGGCGCTCGACGTCTACGCCCATCAGAGCGTCCCCTTCGAGAAGATCGTCGAGGCGATCGGCCCCGAACGGGCGCCGGGGGTGAATCCTCTGTTTCAGGTCAACCTTCGGGTGAGCACGGCCGCTCGCCCGACGCTGGAGCTGCCGGGCCTGGAGATCGACCCCCTGAAGCTCGACAGCGGGCTCGCTCGCTTCGACCTGGCACTCGACGTCGATGTCCTCGAGGACGGGATCACCGGGTACTTCCGCTACAACCGCGACATCTTCGAGCCGGCGACGATCGCGCGTCTTTCCGGAGAGCTGGAGTCACTGTTGCAGGAGGCTCTCACCGAGCCCGATCGACCGCTGCTCTCGTTCGAGCTGCAGAGCGAGTGGAACGAGCGGCGCCCCGCCGCCGGTGGCCTGCGTGGCTTTCGTGCCCCCGCACGTGAGGACGGAGGAGCCGCGTGAGCGACTTTCGCCTCTCTCCCCAGCAGGCCTTCCTGTTCGCGCGCGGCCCCGTGGCCGCGGTCAACCAGATCGTGCTGGAGCTCGGGCCAGGTCAGACGAGCGAGGAGCTACGGGGCCGGCTGGAGGCGCTCGTGCACCTCCACGAGACGCTGAGGACGACGTTCGTGACGCCGCCTGGCGCTCGAGCCCCGGTGACTCAGAGGATCAACGATCACCTAGAGCCGGGTTGGGGCCCGGCGAATGTGGGCGAGGAGCTGGCGACCGACCGAGTGGCGCTCGACGCCGCGCTTGCCGGCGAGGCGGCTCGTGTCGATCCGGAGCATGGCCCGAGTATCCGCGGGTTGCTCGTCGAGGCCGACGACGGCCGCAGGGTCCTGGTGCTCACCGCGTTGGCCGCGAGCGCGGATCCGCGCTCGCTGGCGCTGATCGGGAATCATCTCCGCGCCGCTGCCCCACAGGCTCAAGCGGAGCCAATCCAGCACGCCGACTACGCCGAGTGGCGCTACGAGCTCCTCGCCGGAGAGGATCCGGACGCCGCTCGAGGCCGCTCGTTCTGGACCTCGAACGCAGATGACGCGCGTCGCGAGACATTGTTGTTTGGAGTCCGAGAGCGAGACGGCAGTGCGCGCGCAACGATGCCGGTGACGATCGATCTCGATCATTGGGAGCTTCTCGAAAAGACCGCGGCAGGCACCGAGCTGTTCATTGACGCGGCGTGGCACGCGCTGCTCGCGCGGCTGACCGGCGCCGCCGAGCTGTTGACTGCTGAGCTCGTCGACTCCCGCTCGCAGCCCGACCTCGAGGACGCCGTCGGCCCTTACGAGCAGGTGGCCGCGATAAAGCTCTCGATCGGTCCCGACATGCAGTTCGTCGAGCTGATCGATCAGCTCGCTCGCACCCGCGCGGACGCCCGCAGGTGGGCGGATCATGCGCTGGCCGCGGACCTGAGCCGCCTCATCGAGAGTGCCACCGCGGGCTTCGCCGCGGCCGCTGCCGCCTCGGACGAGAGCATCGCGTTCGTTTCTGCTGGGGCGACCGGATGCCCGATCGAGCTGCGCTGTTCTGGCGACCGTACGATCGAGCTGCGCTACGACCCGGCGGTCTACGACGCGACCGACGCCCAGGACATCGCGCGCTACTTCAAGACGTTGCTCGGCGCTGCGCTCGGCGATCCATCGCAGCCGGTTGGCGCGATCACGCTGCTCGAGGACGCCGCGCGCGCCGAGATCTACGCCCTCGGAAGCGGCGAGGCGCCCTCGGCCGAGCCTGTATGCGTGCACGATCGCTTCGAGGCCCAGGCCGCGAAGACACCGGACCTGATCGCGCTTGCCGGTGACGGCGCTGCGGTCACGTTCCGAGAGCTGAACGAGAGCGTAAACCAGCTCGCCAATCACCTGCGCGCGCTTGGGGTCGAACGAGACCAGGCGGTCGGGCTGTGCATGCGCCGCTCGCCGGCGATGGTTCGCGCCCTGCTGGCGATCATGAAGGCAGGCGGTGGCTACGTTCCGATCAACTTCGCGCACCCGCCGAGTCGGATCGCGCACCAGCTGAACGAGGCGGGCGTCGGCGTGATCGTGACCGAGGCCGACCTTCTCGAAGGCCTGCCGGCGCTGTCGACGGTCGGCGTCGTATGCGTCGACCGCGACGCGGAGGAGATCGCCAAGCGGCCTTCGGCGAATGCGGAGGCAGGGTCACAGCCGCAGGACCTTGCGTACGTCATCTACACATCGGGCTCGACCGGCCTACCCAAGGGCGTCGCGGTCACGCACGCAAATCTCGCCAACTACACCGCTGCGATCGCCCAGCGACTCGGCGCATCCGAGGGGACGCAGTTCGCGCTGGTCTCGGAGATCAGCACCGATCTCGGCAACACCGCGGTCTTCCCGCCGCTCGTCACCGGCGGCTGCGTGCACGTGATCGACAACGAGACCGCGATGGACGGCACCGCGCTCGCCGCCTACGCCGCGGAGCACCCGCTCGACGTGATCAAGATCACCCCAACCCATCTGCGCGCTCTGCTGGCGGCGGATGAGGGCGTACTTCCTGGGGACTGGCTCGTCGTCGGCGGAGAGGCACTCTCGTGGGAGCTGACAGAGCGGATCGCGACCGCCAGTGCGAGATGCCGTGTGCTCAACCACTACGGCCCCACGGAGACGACGGTCGGTTGCTGCACGTTCGAGGTGACGTCCGAGCGCCGGACGTCACCGTCGGCCACTGTGCCGATCGGACGCCCCCTCCCCGGCACGCACGCGTATGTCCTGGACGCACGGCTGCAGCCCGTGCCTGTCGGGGTGGCCGGTGAGCTTTGCGTGGGCGGGGCGGGTGTGGCCCGCGGCTACGTCAAACGTCCAGAGGAGACCGCCGAGCGGT
Source organism: Solirubrobacteraceae bacterium (assembly GCA_036513335.1). Taxonomy (GTDB): domain Bacteria; phylum Actinomycetota; class Thermoleophilia; order Solirubrobacterales; family Solirubrobacteraceae; genus Palsa-744. The sequence continues at coordinate 39,120 of DATBZG010000094.1, forward strand.
TCGTCGAGGACCCGCAGGGCGGACGCATGTACCTGACCGGTGACCGTGTGCGCTTTCTTCGCGACGGCGCGATCGAGTTTCTCGGCCGCCTCGACCACCAGCTGAAGATCCGTGGCTACCGCGTCGAGCCCGGTGAGATCGAGACGGCACTGGCGCGCCATCCGGCCGTTCGCGAAGCAGCGGTCGTCGCCGCGAGCGACGGGACCGGCGATCCCCGGCTCATCGCGTACTTCGCGTCAGCATCGGACCCGCCGCTCGATGAGCTGCGCGCGTTCCTCTCGCAGTCACTGCCCGAGTACATGATGCCGTCGCGCTGGGTACCGATCGGCTCCTTCCCGCTCACGCCCAGCGGCAAGGTCGATCGCCTCGCGCTCCCCGACCCGGACTCGGTGAAGTCCGAGCGGCGGGCGGAGTACATCGCGCCGCGGAACGAGGTCGAGACCGAGATCGCCGCTATCTGGTCTGCACTGCTCGGGGTCGAGAAGGTCGGGGTGCTGGATGACTTCTTCGCGCTTGGCGGTCACTCCCTGCTCGCGACACAGGCGATCATGCGGATCCGACGCGTCTACGGAGACATCCCGCTGGGGGCCCTATTCAACTCGCCGACTGTGGCCGCGTTGGCTGAGGTGATCCAGGCGCGTGCCTCAGTCGACGCCGTGTAGAACCGCCGTCATTCAGCCGGCGCTCTTACCCGCCTCTACGCGATCGTGCGCGCTATTCGGTTCCCAGGACGTCCAGGGATACGGAGTCAATGGTGAAGTGGCCTTCCGTGCAGCCACGGTCGAAGACCCAAACGGTCAACGAGTGCGACGTGCTGACGCCTGGCTGGAACAGTTGCCAGCTGCCCACATTCAGACCCTGCGGCGGGGTCAGGCCGAACGTCCTCGTTTCACCCGGATTGAAAGGCCCCGAAGGGCCATCACCAATCGAATCGGTGTTCAGCACCGCCTCATGGCGGCGACCTTCCTGGTAGGTGTTGCCGGCCCAGCCCGACACGCGAGCTTCAACTGTGACCGCGTCTTCGGTCCCGCCGCAGTGCGGCCCGGCCGTGATCGTCGCCTGGCCGGTGATCTGGTTGAGTTCGTTCGCGCCCTGAGTCCAGGTGCTGCCCGCGAGTGGGTCTTTGACTGGTGTCGCTTCTGGGCCGGCCAGGACCGCCCCGACGGCGTTCGCATGGGCGACGATCAGATGCGCCGGTTCGGTACTTGCGATGTGCGCTCTCTGATGTGTCCTCTCCAGCTCCCTGAGGATGCTCGGCTTGATTTGGGCAGTACTCGTGATGATGTACTGCTTGGCGGCGAGCGCCGTGCCGCCCAGCGCGATGAGAAGTGCCAGGAACGCCACGACGATTGCCGGTGACGGTCTGTTGAACATGGGTCAACTCTCCTTGTCGAGTGCGCCGCGGATAAGCGACTGCCGGAGCACGAGGCAAGGTGGTTGGTTGTGACCGACAGGTCGCTCGTGCATCGAACCGCGGTTGTCCCGGCACTCGAACGCTCCGAGTGATCACGAACCTCGATCACCCCCACTCCCCGGCCCAACTTGATTGGCGTTGGTCGCCCCACAGTCGGAAACACGACTGCGGGGTGCGAGCAGAGTAGACAGCTGTGCAGAGCGTGCAGAAAAGTCCGCCGCGACAGGTGCTGTCCACGGTTCGCGGCTGGGATCGTCGCGGCCCGCCGGTGCCCGTGTCCCGCCACCGTCAACGATCCGCATAATCCAGGCCGCGTCTCGAGGTATGAGGCGCCTATGGCAAAACACGCCCTGTTAGGAGGGCCGATGTCCGAGCCCAACAGCACGCACAACGCGGGATCCGAGGACGATACTGCTGCCACCAACGCACAAGGGGCTCTCATAGGGACCCGCCGCGCAGCGCTGACCGCCGCTGCTGCTGCCGCCGCGGGATTCCTCGCCGAGCGGGCGCTCGCGCCAAGTCGTGCAGAGGCAGTCGAAGAACCGATTACCAGCGTGAACGAATTGACCGGGGCCCACATCGACCTGCCGGGACTGGAACCGGGCGGACACCTGCCACCTACGGTGGAAATCGGCAGTCCGCCGCCGACCGGGGTGACTGCCACCGACACGGCCAACGTGAAGGCTGCGCTGCGAGCGGCGGGAGAAGCCAATGGCGTCGCCGTCCTCAACAAGCCGGGCATATACAAGGTCAACGAAGAACTCATCCGGCCGCACACCGCCTCCATAATTATCGGCCCGAACACGACGCTGCAAGCTACAGCGCCCTTCACCGGCACGTCCCTCCTCACCGACTCCAAAACCGAAAAGTCGGAATGGTGCTCGATACTCGGCGGCGGTCGTCTCGACTCCAACAACGTCGCCAACCATGCCCTCTTCGCCCGGTACTTCGGGCACATGACGTTCGGCGTCCTGTGCATGAACTCCCTTGAAGACGACGTCATTCTCGGAGATGAAGCCGCGACCGCCAGCAGCTACGAGGCATACCTGACGGCAGCGTTTTGGGTGAACCGTAACAGCGGCGCGGTCCCGGTCGGACACTACTGCATGTGGGCGCAAAACTGCTCGGACGGGCGCATCGAGGGGTGCGTCTTCAAGGGGCAAGAAACAGGCGTACGTATCGATAAGGGCGGCTGGCGTGGCTGGGGAGCGCATCCTTACGGTGCCGCCTATGCGATGCAGGTCTGTGTCGAGTCGCGTGCAGGCAGCGAATGGTTCGGCCCGAACTTCGACACACCGACACCAAACGCACACGCGAGTGCGACAGGCGAAGCGGCGTCCAGCACCATCACCGACACGGCAATCCTCCCGCAGCACGAATCCCGTCCGGTGACAGGCACGAACATCCCGGCGGAATCTTTCGTCGGCGCCGTCACGACCGGCGAACACTTCACGCTCGTCAACAAGCTCGGCGAATCCGTCAACCCCACCGGCTCCGTCTCGGGCATCACTCTCTTGGGCGTCGGCCTCCTGCAGCGCGGAGAAGCCGCCTTCAGGGTCGCCGGCGGAGCGATCTTCAACAGCGCGGCATATGGCGTTGATAACGGCTGCGTCGGCATTGTCGTTGGCAAGAACATCACGCAGGGCGATATCGACGGCTTCGAATCCAACGGCTCATCTGGTGGTGCCCGGGTGACGAAGCTCTTGACTGGCAAGCTGCTTGCCGTCCGATGGCGAGGTCTGATCGAAAAAAACACGGTCGAAAAGACGACAGCATGGGAAAGCGTCGAATCACTCACCGCGAACTTGAAAGCGCGCGAAGCGCAGGCGACCCCGGGCTTCGAGTTGCAGGACAACGGCGTCGTGAGACTGCGCGGCGGCTACGAAGCCACAGGCACGATAGCGAGCTTGACAAAACTGTTTCTGCTCCCCACTCGCGCACGTCCTGCATCCGAAATCAAAGTCGCCATCAGGACGAGCGTCGGCGCCGTGTGGCTGACTATCAAAACCAACGGCGAAGTGAATATCAACGAAGAACTCAAAACCGCCGGCTTCTTTTCACTCGACGGCGTCACCTTCGCCGTCGCTTGATCGGACTGCCGCTATGTGCGAGAGACGTCACATCGTCCATGGAGACTGACGCTCCCCTATCCCATCAACGCGGCTACCGCCTCGGCTTCACCGATCGTCAAGGCCCGCCAGATAGTCGTGCAGCCGCTTTGCCACAAAGCTCACTGCGGGCTCATGCATCAACTGGCGGTTGTGTCCGTGCTCACCAGGCGCCGCATAGCTGGTCACCCTCCCGAGCGAGCCCCAACCGAGCGTCGGCTCTTCATAAAGCCCGTCGCCATAGAACACGAGGATCTCTCCGGGGTACTTCGTCGAGGCGTAGCGCTTCTCCGCGTTGCGATGCAAGCCAAGGAAAAACTCCTCCCGGTCTCGCTCGGGCACAGCACGACCGACCGCGAGCAGCATCCGCGTACGCAGCCCACGCGTATACCAAGAGAAGCTACTGAGTATCCGGCGTGGGTCGGCGAGCGCCCGCGGGGTACGCGCGATCAGCTTGAACGGCGCCCGGAGGCGTTGCTTGCGCCGCCGGGCACGGCGGGCGCTCTCCGGAAGCGCCCGCGGCACCGAGTGCTTTTCCCGCCATCCGGGCTGGTTGCCGTAGTAGACCCACTGTTTGATCCACAGCGGGCTCGGGCCGTTGAGCATCGCCAGAAGCTGCACCTCCTCGCCTTCGGCGACGAGTCGCTGCGCGATCTCGAAAGCGACGAGCGAGCCGAAGCAGTAACCCGCGAGCAGCCACGGGCCGCCCGTGTGCACCTGGCGCATCTCAGAGAGGTAGTGGGAGGCCATCTTCTCCACCGTCCGCAGCGGCGAGCTGCCCCCGTACAGCCCACGCGACTGAAGCCCGTAGAACGGACGCTCAGATCCGAGAGTGCTTGCCAGCCGCTGCAGGTGGAGGATCGTTCCAGCTCCGCCGTGAATGCAGAAGATCGGCGGCTCCGAGCCCTGAGGTTGGATCGGCACGAGCGATGTCCACCGCGAGGCCCCCTCGTTGTCCTCGATCAGCTTCGCGAGCGTCTCGATCGTGGGCGCCCTGAAGATCGCGCCCAATGGAAGGCTGTTGCCCAAGTCGCCCTCGATCGCCGCGAACAGCGTCGCTGCGACGATCGAGGTGACGCCGAGGTCGAAGAAGTTGTCGGTCACGCCGATCGGGTGGATGCCGAGCTCGCGTTCCCAGGACGAAGCCAGCCGCCGCTCCATCTCGGTGCGCGGCGCGATCAGCTCGTGCCCGCTGGAGCGCTCGCGCACTGGCTCCGGCAGCGCCTGGCGATCAACCTTGCCGTTCGGCGTGAGCGGGAATGCGTCAAGCGTTGTGATCGTCGAGGGGACCATGTACGCGGGGAGCGTCTCCCCGAGGTATTGGCGCAACTCATGGGCCGGTGCTGGCTCCACCCCAGCGGCGGTGACATAGCCCGCGAGCTCAGCCTCCGCGTCACTGCCGTGGGCGACGACGACGGCTTCCACGACGCCTGGATGACGCGCCAGGACAGTCTCGATCTCGCCAAGCTCGATGCGAAAGCCGCGCACCTTGACCTGGTGATCGATCCTCCCCAAGAACTCGACCGTTCCGTCATCCCGGTAACGGGCCAGGTCTCCCGTTCTGTAGATGCGCGCTCCGGGCGTGTCGTCGAACGGGTGCGCGACGAATCGCGCGGCGGTTTCCTCGGGTCGTCCGCGGTAGCCGCGGGCGAGGCCGTCGCCGCCGATGCAAAGCTCGCCAGCGACCCCGACCGGCACCGGCTGCATCGCCGCATCGAGGATGTACAGCGTCGTGTTCGCGATCGGGCGCCCGATCGTCAGGGGCTGTTCGCGCGTCATCACTCGCGCACACGTCGACCAGATCGTAGTCTCCGTGGGCCCGTACATGTTCCAAAGCTCCAGTCCCGCGTCCACGAGGCGGTCGGCGAGGGCAACCGGTAGCGCCTCGCCGCCGCACAGGGCCTTCATCCCCGGCCTGGTGGCAAGGCCGCTGTCGACGAGCATCCGCCACGTCGTCGGCGTCGCCTGCATCACGGTGGCCTGCACCCGGTCGAGCAGCGCCGCGAGCGCCTTCGGGTCCTCCGCGGTCTCGCTAGGCGCGATCACGACGCGCGCCCCAATCGTCAGCGGCAGGTACAACTCGAGACCGGCGATGTCGAAGGAGAGCGTCGTCACCGCCACGAGCACGTCCTCCGCCGTGAGCCCGGGGCGCTCGCGCATAGTCGTGAGGAAGTTCACGAGCGCTCGGTGGGGGATCTGCACTCCCTTCGGGTTGCCGGTCGAGCCGGAGGTGTAGATGACGTAGGCCAGCCGCTCCGGGTCGCCGGCGAGCTGAGGCGGGGTGCTCGGCCGCTCGGCGATCGCAGCCCAGTCGGAGTCCAGGCACACGACATACGCGTCGCCTACTGGAAGCGAGTGGCGCAGCTCCTCCTGCGTGAGGATCACCGGCGCTTGGGAGCTCTCGAGCATGTACGTCTGGCGCTCGGCCGGATAGGCGGGGTCGATCGGGACGTAAGCGCCGCCCGCCTTGAGGATTCCCAGCAGCCCCACGACCATCGCGACAGAGCGTTTGGTGCAGATTCCGACGAGCACGTCCGGGCCGACGCCGAGCGCCAGAAGGTGATGCGCGACGCGGTTTGCGTCGGCCTCGAGCTCAGCGTATGTGAGCCGCTCCTCACCACATTCGACGGCCACCACGTCTGGCGTCGCGGCCGCTTGCTGCGCAACCAGCTCATCGAGGCACTCATGCGGATAAGGCGACGCCGTGTCGTTGAGCTCGACCAGAAGCCTCGCTCGCTCCTGCTCCCCAAGAAGCGGCAGCGCGGCGATGGCGGCGTCGGGATCTGCGCGCGCGGCCTCGAGCAGAGCGCGCAGGTGGCCCGCGAACCCGTCGTTCGCGCCCGAGACCTCACCAAGCAGCTCGAGCTCGAGCCCATCGTCTCCCAGATGCGCGTAGAGGCATGGCTCAGGCAGCGGGCCGTCGACTGGCTTCCTGCCGAGGGCGACGACGACGTCCGGTGCTCCGCGACCGTTCTCGCCGTCAACCCCGCTTCCGAGCTCTTCGCATACCTGGCGAACGAGCTCCGAGAACGTAAGCTCGCTGCCGACGCGAATCGCGAGTGAGCGGGGCAGCGCTGTCCCGGCGTGCGCGTATCCCACAAGGACCTCTGGGCGGTCGGCGTAGCGTCCGAGCAGCGCAGCCACGCCGGCGACCAGTCGGCAGCCGAGCTCGTCCTCCCGCTCCGCGGGTTGCGCGATCTGTTCGGTGGAAATTACCCTTCGCCTCCGTGCCTGAATGGTCTGATACGACGCAACGCGCCGGCCCCCGTCCGGTTCGCGCCTCCCGCGCGATCCCTCAAATTCCTGGCCAATCGTACCGAATGCCTTTACTATTGTGAGTGGTGTTGACGACCGATTCGGGGGGATCAAGTGTGCAATCGCGTGACGAGCCCGGCGCGCTCATGCTCCCGCGCGAGAACGCGGTGCATGTCTGGCGGGGCTCGCTGTCGCGGCGACCGGGCGAGGTCGCGCGATTGCGTGACCTGTTGACTCCCGACGAGTGCGCTCGCGCGGACCGCTACAGGTTCGAGCGCGACCGCTCGCGCTACATCGTCGGCCGTGCCACGCTGCGCCTGTTGCTCGCGCGTTACCTCGACGCCGAGCCCAATGAACTGGAGTTCGGCTACGGCGAATTCGACAAGCCCTATCTAGATGGCGGCCCCAGCTTCAACCTCTCTCATTCGGGGGCCGTCGCCCTGTATGCCTTCGCGGCCGCCGGCGAGCTTGGTGTCGACGTCGAGCTGGACGACGCCGACCTCTCGCGAGAGCACATCGCCGAGCGATTCTTCTCGCCCGCTGAGGTGAGCGTGCTTCGCTCGCTGCCGACCGAGGCACAGCCGCGCGCCTTCCTCACCTGCTGGACTCGCAAGGAGGCGTTTATCAAGGCGCGCGGAGACGGGCTCAGCTTGGCTTTGGACAGCTTCGATGTCACACTTGCGCCGAATCTCCCGGCGGCACTCCTGCGCACGGCTTGGTGCAGCGAGGAGCCTGGCGAGTGGAGCATCGAGGACTTGAGCGACCGCCGGGCCGGTTACATCGCAGCCGTTGCGCTGCGTGGCGAGATCCGACACGTGGTCGAACGAGAGATAGTGGACACAATCGAGGGCAGCATGCCCGGACAGGAGTAACGATGAGCGCACAACAAGGACAGTCGGGCGCAACAGGAGGCCTCAGAGGCATGCGACGCAAGGCGGTCGAGGCGACCGAGCTAGTGCAGAGCGGATTTCTGCCGGGCAAAGAGGAGCACCTGCCGCTGGTGATCACGCCCGCGGTCGAGAGCGTCGACCTGGCGGCCTGGTGCGCCAGCAACATGGAGACGGTCGAAGGCCACCTCGACCGGCACGGGGCGATCCTGTTCCGCGGCTTCCCGCTCGTCGGCGCTCCAGAGTTCGAGGCGGTCGCCTCGACGATCGCAGGCGAGCTGTTCGCCGAGTACGGAGACCTGCCGCCGGAGGAGACCGGCCAGCGGATCTACCACTCCACGCCCTACCCGCCTGACAAGACGATCCTCTTTCACAACGAGAGCTCGCACTTTTCCAGCTGGCCGCTGCGTCAGTTCTTCTTCTGTGTGGTGCCCTCTCAGGAACAGGGTGAGACCCCCCTCCTGGACTGTCGCGAGGTCTACGAGAAGCTCGACAAAGAGATCGTGGAGGAGTTCGAGCGCAAGGATCTGATGTACGTTCGCAACTTCTCCGAGGGCGTGGATGTGCCGTGGCAGGACTTCTTCCACACCGAAGACAAAGCGGCCGTCGAGCAGACGTGCGCCAAGGCGGGGATGAGCTGCGAGTGGACCGAGCTCGGACTGCGCGTTGGCCAGCTCGCGAAGGGCGTGCGCACGCACCCCCGCACCGGTGAGCGCCTGTTCTTCAACCAGGTGCAGCTTCACCATGTCGCGTGCCTCGACCAGGACACGCGGACCGCACTACGTCAGCTCTTCGACGATGAGGACCTTCCGCGCAACGTGTACTACGGCGACGGCACGCCGATACCAGACAACGTCATCGACCGAATCGGCGAGGTCTACGAGCAGCTTTGCGTGGAGGCTCCCTGGCAGAAGGGCGACCTGATCGCACTTGACAATATGATCGTCGCGCACGCCCGCCGTCCGTTCGTCGGTGAGCGCAAGATCATCGTCGCGATGGGCAAGATGGTGCACGCCGAGGACGCCGCGCCGGTCGGCGCATAACGACCGTCTCGTATGACGCGCTGACACCGGTCGCGGAAAAGCCGCGACCGGTGGACCGCAAAATATCTGCCGGTGACGGTTATGCAGGTTTGCGTAGCTTTGCGCACCTCGTCGGTGCAAAGCCGACTGCTTTAACCACTATGACGGAGTTCAACTAATTCTTTTGACCGTTACAATTTATGTATCGAGACGATCGGCATGCAGTCAAGCGGGGGGCACGAGTTGTATGAGTTGGATCAGGCTGCGATGATGTTCGAACAGCGTCCATCGGTCGCGACTGCTGTCCCCGGGCCGAACTCCACGCGGCTGCTGGAACGCCAAGCGCTACAGGAGTCAAGCGTTCGCACCTATCCGCGCGGTCTGCCGATCGCGATCAGGCGCGGCGTGGGTTCCTACGTCGAAGACCTCGATGGCAACGTTTATATCGACTTTCTCACCGGCGCCGGCGCGATGCCGCTCGGCCACAGTCACCCCGAGCTCGTCGAAGCAGTTGCGACGCAGCTTCCCCTGCTGACCCACGGACTCGATTTCCCCACGGAGATCCGTGACGAGTTCATCTCAGCCCAGATCTCGATGCTGCCGGAGAGCATGCGCTCGCGGATGCGGATCGAGTTCTGCGGCCCGAGCGGGGCCGACGCGGTCGACGCGGCATTGAAGCTGTGCAAGACAGCTACCGGGCGGTCGGACATCGTCTCCTTCCAGGGGGCCTTCCACGGCTCATCGCACGCTGCGATGACAGTCTCGGGTCTCGTCGCCCAGAAGGAGCGCGTCGCCGGTCGGGTTCCTGGCGTGCACTTCTTCCCGTATCCCTACCCGCTCAGATGCGCTCTGGGCGCCGGCGCAGACAGCGGCCTACGATGCCTCCAATACCTGGAGCGCTCGCTGCGCGATCCGCTCGGCGG
>DATBZG010000095.1:0-12474 GCA_036513335.1 Solirubrobacteraceae bacterium
GTACTCGGCCGTCACCCAGCCCTTGCCCGCGCCGGCCATCCAACGCGGCACGCTCTCCTGAGCGGAGGCCGTGCAGATCACACGCGTCTCTCCCGCGGAGATCAACGCGGACCCGGTGGCCGTGCGCATGAACCCCGGCTCGATCGCGATCGGGCGCAGACCGTCGGGCTGACGGCCGTAGCTGCGCTCAGGTGGGCCCGCTTGCACGCGGGGCATCATTCCAGACGCTACGGTCGAGGCATCTTGCGCGCGCTGGTGGTCTCGAACATGCTCCCCGACGCCGCCCATCCCGAGCGCGGGCGCTTCGTCCGCGACCAGGTCGCCGCGCTGCGCGAGCTCCCCGACCTCCAGGTCGAGCTGCACGAGTTCGCTCCCGGCGCCCAAGCGCTCGCCCGGGCCGTGCCGGATCTGCACCGACGCTATGACGGCAGCCTCCCGTGGACTGGGCTTGCGCGCGCGCGCAAGCCCGAACCGTTCGACGTGGTGCACGCCCACTTCGGCCTGACCGCGTGGCCCGCTCTTGCGGTTGGCGCACGCGTGCGCGCGCTCACCGTGCACGGCACCGACATACGCCACCCGCGCACGCGCCTGCTGACCGCTGCGGTGAGCCCGCTGATGGATGTGCTCGGCGCGGTCTCCGCCGAGCTCGCTGCGGAACTGCCCGGCCGAGCCGCGCGGCGGCGCGCGCAGGTCCTGCCCTGCGGCGTGGACCTCGAGCGCTTCCAACCGCTGGCGCGGAGCGTCGCGCGCACCGAGCTGGGCCTCGACCCCACCCGTCCCTACCTCCTGTTCCCCGCTGACCCCGCTCGCCCGGAGAAGCGCCACGACCGCGCGCTCGCGCTCGCGGACGCCGTCGGCGTCGAGCTGCTGACGCTCGGCGGCGTCGACCCGGCACGGGTACCGCTGTGGGTCAACGCGGCCAACGTCGTGCTCGTCCCCTCCGAGCGTGAGGGCTTCGGCCTGGCCGTGCTGGAGGCGCTCGCGTGCGACGTCCCCGTTATCGCCACCCCCGTTGGCATCCATCGTGAAGCGATCCAGGGCGTCGAGGGCGCGCTGTGCGCACCCTTCGAGCTGGCGAGCTGGCGCACGGCGCTCGAGACGGATGTGCACGAGGCCGACCCGCGCGTGGCCGGCCGTGCGGCCGCCACGCGCTTCTCCGCCGCGGAGATGGCAGCCCGCGTCGCCCACGCATGGCAAGACGCGCTGCAAGGCCGCCGTTAGCAACCGGTCAACACGGACCGACGGTCTGGGTAGCATGGATCGGCCGTGGATCAAATCCCTGGAACCACAACCGATTCTGCAACGCAGGAGCCCGTTGCCCAGGCCCCGGAGGAGAACCAGCCCGCAGGGGCTGCTTCCTCGCCCGAGCCGCCCGGGTTTCGCTCGCGCGGCAGCGCACGCCGCCGTGCGCGCTTTCTGCGCAAGGCGCGCGAGCTCGGCTACCGCGACCTCGGCGGACTGGTCTTCAACCTGCACCGCTTCGGGCAGCGCAACGACACGCTCGTGCTCGCCAAGCTGACGACGCTCGGCCACATCGACACGGAGCTCCGCGCACTGGAAGACGCGCTGCACGAGCGCCGGCCCGTCACCGTCCTGCGCGAGGCGGGCATCACCGCATGCGCCCGCTGCGCCGCCATCCACAGCAGCGAAGACAACTTCTGCCCCAACTGCGGCCTGCCGATGAAGCGGCACGTCGAGGTGATGGCCGATCTGCGCTCTGGCGTTCCCGCCCCGGCCACCGTCACTCCGGCCGCCTCCTCGCCAAACGCTCAGCAGCCCCCCGTCGCGCCGGTACCCGCGCAGCAGCCGAGCACGGCTGTGCCCGCACCGACCCCGGCGGTCCAGGAGGACGGCCCCACCGAGATCATCAGCCCGTCGGCGCCCGCATCGTGAACGCCACCGCCTCGCCCCCGCACGACGCCCCCGCACGGATGCCCACGCCTGCCGGCGAGCCCTGCCCGGTCTGTGGCGCACCGCTTCACCCCGAGCAGAGCTGGTGCCTTCGCTGCGGCTCCGCCGCGCGCACACGCCTGGCGCCCTCGCCCAACTGGAAGCCACCGCTCGCCGCGCTCGCGGTCGTCGTCGCTCTGGCGCTCGGCGCGCTCGCAGCCGCCCTCGTGGACCTTGCCGGCGGCTCCGCCACCGTGCCCGCCACCACCACCACGGTGACCACCGCCGCCGCAGTCACCACGCCGACGACACCGCCTGCGACCACGACCGCTGCTGGCGCGAGCAGCACGCCCACGAGCACCACTGGCACGAGCACCACTACGCCGAAGACGGGTGCAGCTAAGACCGGCACGGCGACGAGCGCGACCACGGGGGCCACGAGCACCCCCGGGGCGATCGGGACCTCGAGCACGCCCACCCACACATCGACCGCAGGCGCCAAGCTCAGCCCGACCGTGAAAAGCGAAATCAGCAAGGGCGCCAAAGAACGCCTCGAACAGCTCGACTCCAAGAAAGCCCTTCCCGGCGCCAGCGAAAAGTAGCGCGAGCCGTATACGGTTCTCTCGATGCCCAGCCTTTCCTCGGCGAGGACCCACGTCGCCGACATCGCAGTCGTGGGCGCCGGCGCGGCCGGGCTGTACGCGGCGCTCTGCGCCGCGCGCGAGCACGCAAGCGTGGTGCTCGTCTCCGCCACGCCGCTGGCGCAGACCGCCAGCTACTGGGCCCAGGGCGGGCTCGCCGCGACGCTCGCTGAGGACGACAGCTTCGAGCTGCACCTGCGCGACACCGAGCTCGCCGGGCGCGCGCTCGTGCGCCGCTCGGCCGCCGAAACGCTCGTGCGCGAGGCTCCCGAACGCGTACGCGACCTGCAGGCGCTCGGGGTGCGCTTCGACGCCGACCGCTTCGGGCAGCTCGCCCTGGGCCTCGAGGGAGGGCACTCGGTAAGGCGCGTCGTGCATGCGGGCGGCAGCGCCACCGGCCGGCGCGTCGTGCGTCAGCTCTCGGCGCTCGCCGCCGAGGAGCCCAGGATCGAGGTCTTCGAGCAGGCGCGAGCGCAGGCGATCTGGACCGAGGGCATCGTCCCCGGAGGGGGAGAAGCCGGCGAGACCCGGTGCCGCGGGCTCGTCTGCGACGACGGACGCGTGATCGCCGCGCGTGCCGTCGTGATCGCCACAGGCGGAGCGGCCGCCCTGTGGGCGCGGACCACCAATCCGCCCGGCTCGCAGGGAATCGGCGTGATGCTCGCCCACGCCGCCGGCGCCGAGCTGGCGGACCTCGAGCTGCTCCAGTTCCACCCGACCGCCGTGATCGGGGTGGCCGGGCGCGAGGGGTTCCTCGTGACCGAGGCGATCCGGGGCGAGGGCGCGACGCTCCTTGACGGCGAGGGCAATCGCTTCGTCGACGAGCTCGCCCCCCGTGACGAGGTCTCCAAGGCGATCCACACGATCCTCCAGGAGACGGGTGCGACGTCCGTGGGCCTGGACATGCGGGCGATCGACCCCGCCCACTTCCCCAACGTCGTCGCGGCGCTGCGCGAAGCGGGCCTCGACCCGACACGGGAGCTGATCCCGGTTGCGCCGGCGGCGCACTACATGATGGGCGGGATCGTCACCGACCTGAACGCCCGCTCCACTCTGCAAGGGCTCTACGCTGTCGGCGAGTCAGCCTGTACCGGGCTGCACGGGGCCAACCGGCTCGCCTCCAACTCCCTGAGCGAGTGCTTCGTGTTCGCGCGCCGCGCCGTCCTCGATGCGCTGGGCGAGGGCACGGCCCTCCCCCAGCCCGCGCATGAGGCGCAGCTGCAGGCGCTCCGCGAGCTCCCCGGTCCGCCGGTCGCCGACCCCGAGACCCGCGCGGCGCTCTGGCGCGACGCGGGCGTCGTGCGCAGCGCCGAGGGCCTCTCGAGGCTGCTGGGAAGCCCGCATCCCCTGGCGCGACTGATCGCCGCATGCGCCCTCGCGCGCACCGAGAGCCGCGGCGCACACCTGCGCGCGGACTACCCCGAGCGCGACCCCGCGCTGGACTACCACCACGCGGTCGTCGGCGAGCAGGACGCGATCGCGTGGCAGAGGTGGGAGTGAGTTCATAAAAAGATCATGGGCTGATCTTTAAGTCGATCCTTTCTAATTGCAGATGTGTTCTGTGCTTTGGGATGGAAGGCTTCAGAGCAATTGGCGTCTGTAGGAAATGGCGGGTGTGCTCCAAACCAAAAGACCCGAGCTAGAGAGAGGGTTAGGAGTAGTCACCATGTACCAGTTCAGTCGCGCGATCTACCGGGAGCTCGCTCCCCAGATCGTCGCTCCACCTCCGGGCGCTCCCGCGAGCGCCAACCACACCGCCGTGCTGCGCGCATGCGAGGACGTGATCACCCGGCTGGCCACTGACCGCCATTACTTCGCCCGGCCCGCGCGCACGTTGTTCCTCGACATCCGCAGCTACTTCCCGATGTCAGCCCAGGCCCACGTGCATCTGATCGTCAGCCGCTACGTGGGCTACGCCGAGATGTTTCTGGCCGAACACCCCCACGAGGGCTACACAGCGGTCAGCGGCGCACCGCCGCAGTGCCGCGCGACCACACGCAAGGGCGCCGCGTGTCAGCGCACCCCGCTGGCGCACAACGGCTACTGCCCGTCCCACCAGCACCTCGCCGACACCGAGGACCGCGAGCTGGCAGCCGCCTGACTCTCTCGTAGGCAGGAGCGTGAGCCTCGCGTAGTCTGCGGGCCATGCTCCTGGGCGTGGACGTCGGCGGCACCTTCACCGACGCCGTCCTGCTGGACCGGCGCTCGCGGATATACACCGCGAAGGTCCCCTCCACGCCCTCCGATCAGTCCGTCGCGGTGCTTCATGCCGTGCGCCTGCTACTCCGCAGCGCCGGCGCGCAGGCGCAGGACGTCGAGCGCTTCGCCCACGGCATGACCGTAGCCACCAATGCGCTCCTGGAGGGCCGTACCGCCCGCACGGCGCTCCTGGCGACGGAGGGCTTCACCGACGTGATCGAGCTCGCTCGCCAGACCCGCCCGCACCTCTACAGACTGTGCGCCCGCGCACCCGCGCCGCTCGTCCCCGCAGAGCTGCGCGTGGCGGTGCGCGAGCGCATGGGCCCCGACGGACCTCTGCGCCCGCTGTCCTCAGCTGAGGCGCAGGACGCCGTCGAGCGCCTGGCGCAGTGCAAGCCCGAAGCGGTGGCCGTCTCGCTGCTGCACTCCTATGCCGACCCCGCGCACGAGCGGCTGCTCGCCGAGACGATCGCGCGGCTGCTCCCTGGCGTGCACCTGTCGCTCTCCAGTGAGCTGGTGGGCACGTTTCGCGAGTACGAGCGCACGGCAACCACGGTCCTCGACGCAGCGCTCTCGCCCCTGCTCAGCTCCTACGTGAGCCAACTCGTCGAGGACGCCCGCGCGATCGGGCTGCGCGAGCCCGAGATCATGCAGTCCTCTGGAGGCCTCGCCGACGCCGCGCACGCCGGCGCCCACGCCGCGCTCACCGTCCTCTCCGGGCCAGCCGGAGGCGTGGGCGGCGCGCTCCTGCTGAGCGAGCTTGCCGGCGAGCGCGACGTGCTCTGCTTCGACATGGGCGGCACCTCCTGCGACGTCTGCCTGATCGACGACGGACGCGTCGCGGAGACCGCCGAGCGGACGATCGCCGAACGGCCGCTGTCGCTGCCCGCCCTGGACATCCACACGGTGGGCGCCGGTGGCGGATCGATCGCCTGGCGCGACGCCGGCGGCGCGCTGCGCGTCGGGCCCGCCTCCGCGGGCGCCACCCCGGGGCCGGCCTGCTACGGCCTCGGCTCCGAGCAGGCGACCGTCACCGACGCGAACCTGCTGCTCGGGCGCCTGCTCGATGACGCGCCGCTCGCGGGCGGACTGACGCTCGAGCGCGCCGCCGCCGAGCGCGCCGTCTCGCGGCTGGCGGAGGAGCTCGGGCTCGAGCCGATCGCCTGCGCGGAAGGAATCGTGCGCGTGGCCGAGGCGCACATGCTGGGCGCCCTGCGCGTGATGAGCGTCGAGCGGGGGATCGACCCGCGCGGCTTCGCGCTGATGTCCTTCGGCGGCGCCGGACCGCTGCACGCCGCCTCGCTCGCACGCCGGCTCGGGATCTCGCGTGTCCTCTGCCCGCGTGCCTCCGGCGTGCTCTGCGCCCTCGGGCTGGCCGCAGCCGCGCCGCGGCGCGATGCCGCGCGCACCGTGATGCTCGGCTGCCCGCACGGGCGGGCGCTCTCGCCACAGTTGCTCGAGCAGGAACGTGCTGCCCTGATCGGCCAGGCGAGCACCACGCTGTCAGAGCCACCGGCGCGCTTGCGCGTGCGCTACGAGCTGCGCTACCGCGGCCAGTCCTTCGAGCTCTCGGTCGAGGAGGAGATCGAACCCGGCTGCGACGGGCGCGGGCTCGATCCGGACGCCCTGCGCGGCGCCTTCGCACAGGCGCACGAGCAGCGCTACGGCTATCGCGACCAGAACACGGAGGTCGAGCTCGTCAACATCCGCGTCTCCGCCTGGGGAGTTGCACCGGCGCTGGGACTCACAGCGTCCGCCGCGTCGTCGATGGCGGAACCCCAGATGGGCACGGTGATCTTCGACGGCAGGCCCACCCCTACCACGATCCTGCGCGGCGAGCCCACGCCCGGCAGCGAGCTCCACGGGCCCGCGCTGTGCGCGCTGGGGGAGGCAACGCTGCTGATTCCGCCCGGCTGGTCCGGACACGTCGACGAACAGGGCACCGTGCGCCTGCTCGATACCTTCCCCAACGGCCCGCACGGCCCCTCGCCGACATGAGCGGCGCCCCTCGAGGACGCGCCGCCGCCGCGCTCGATCCGATCGAGCTGCAGGTGCTCACCGGCGCCCTGCACGCGGCCTGCGAGGAGATGGGCGTCGTGCTGATCCGCGCGGCGCACTCCTCCAACATCAAGGAGCGCCGCGACGCCTCCACTGCGCTGTTCGACGCCGGCGGACAGATGATCATGCAGGCCGAGCACATCCCCGTGCACCTCGGTGCGATGCCTGCCGCCGTGGCGGCCGTGCTCGGCGAGGACCACCTCGCGGGGGTCTCCTGGATCCTCAACGATCCGTTCGCCGGAGGCACCCACCTCCCCGACATCACCGTCATCACGCCCGTGTTCGACACGACGAACGCCGAACTAATCGGCTTTGCGGCCAGCCGTGCGCACCACGCGGACGTCGGCGCGCGACTCCCGGGCTCGATGCCCGCCGACAGCCGCAGCCTGGAGGAGGAGGGTGTCGTGATACCACCCACGCGACTGGACGATGCGACGGTCGATGCGCTCGTGGGACGCATGCGCCAGCCGCACGAGCGCCGCGCCGACCTGCGCGCGCAGCTGGCGGCCAACCGCACCGGCGCGTTGCGTCTGAGTGAGCTCGCGACGCGAATCGGCGCCGAGCGTCTGCGCCGGGGCACCGATGAGGTGCTCGATTACTGCGAGCGGCGCACCAGAGCATGCCTCGCCGCGCTTCCCGACGGGGAGCTGCGCGCCGAGGACGTGCTCGAGGGCGCGGAGGGAGATGTCGTGCTGCGACTGCGTGCCCAGATCCAGAGTGAGCGCCTCCTGCTGGACTTCTCCGGCAGCGACGCGCAGCACGAGGGCAACCTCAACTGCCCGCTCGCGGTCACGCGCTCGGCCTGCCTGTTCGCGGTCCGCGTCCTCACCGACCCAGACATCCCCGCCACGGCCGGCGCCTACCGCCCGATCGAGGTACGCGCCCCGCTCGGCACGATCCTCAACGCGCGCCCGGGCGCCGCCGTGGCTGCTGGGAATGTCGAGACCTCCTCGCGCGTTGCCGACCTGGTGCTGAGCGCGTTCGGACGCGCCCAGGGGCAGGGCACGATGAACAACCTCACGCTCGGCTCCACCTCCTCCCCAAGAGACTCCGGCTTCTCCTACTACGAGACGCTCGGCGGCGGCCAGGGCGCGTGCGCAGACGCGGACGGGCCAAGTGGCGTGCACGTCGCCATGAGCAACACGCTGAACACGCCGATCGAGGCGCTCGAGCGCGAGTTCCCGCTGCGCGTGGTCGAGTACTCGTTGCGCCGCGGCTCCGGCGGGAGCGGGCGCCACCGCGGCGGCGACGGCGTCGTGCGCGAGCTCGAGGCGCTGCGCGAGATGACCTTCTCGCTGATCGGCGAGCGCCGCCGCCACCCGCCCCGCGGCGCCGCCGGCGGCGAACCTGGTGCTCCCGGTCGTGATCTGCTTGACGGTCAGCCGCTGCGATCTAAGATCACCGGGACGCTTCGCGCCGGCCAGCGGCTGCGCGTGGAAACCCCTGGCGGAGGAGGCTATGGAGATGTCCGAGCAGCAGAGCAGTGAACGCGTCGGCTTCCTCGGCCTGGGGATCATGGGCTCACGTATGGCCGCCAACCTGGCGCGCGCCGGCTACCCGCTGACAGTCTGGACGCACACGCCCGGCAAGGCCGAGGAATGGGCGTCCGAGCACGGCGCCACGGCGGCGCAGACGCCTGCTGAGGTTGCCGAGCGCAGCGACGTCATCGTGAGCATGGTCGTCGACGGCGAGCAGGTCGCCGAGATCCTGCTCGGCGAGGGCGGCGCAGTGCAGGGCGCCCACCAGGGGCTCCTGTGCGTGGATATGTCCACGATCGGCCCCGCCGATACGCGCCGGATCGGTGCAGCGCTGCAGGAGCAGGGCGTCGGCATGATCGACGCCCCCGTGACCGGCTCCTCGCCGCGCGCCGAGGAGGGCTCGCTGACGATCATGGTGGGCGGCCCGCGCGAGAGCTTCGAGCGTGTGCAGCCGCTGCTGGAGCGCATGGGCCGGCTGATCGCCTACGTGGGCGAGCTCGGCCAGGGCCAGATGCTGAAGCTGATCAACAACTCGCTCGGCGCAGCCAACGCAGCGGCGGTCGCCGAGGCGCTGGTGCTGGCGCGCGCCACCGGCGTCGACCTAGACGCGCTCGTGGAGGTCACGTCCGCCGGCTCCGGGGCTTCCGCACAGTTGACGATGAAGTCGGGGCCGATGCGCGAACACGAGTTCGCGACGATGTTCAAGACCGCGCACATGCTCAAGGACGTGCGCCTGTGCCTCGAGGAGGCGCAGAAGGCGGGCGTGCCGTTCCCATCCGCCGGCCATGCACGCGACGTGCTCGCCGCGACGATGGGACGCGGCCACGCCGACGACGACTACGCGGCGATGATCGAGGCCGTGGAGGGGTTCGCCGGGCGGCGCTTGTGATCTGAGAACCGCTCCGAACTGGCCATGCGGCGAAAAAAACCCCGCTATTTGCAGGCGATTTGGGATTTTCGCTCAGGTTTCGTATCTTTAACGCAGCGCGCAGTGTTTCCGTCTCAGGCGACCCGCGTGTTTCAGACTGAAGTTCCCGGCTTCATCTCGTTCGTTTCTGACCCATGCCAATTGCTTTCAAAGAATGGGCTGTCACCGTCCGCGCGCTGGCGGAAGGAGAGCAGCTCCTAACCCTCCGCAAGGGCGTTCTGCCCCCCGGCGACAAGCCGTTCAAGCTCGCCCACGAGCGCTTCTTCCTCTACCCCACGTTCGACCATCAGCCGGGTGACCTCGTCCGCGAGTCTCACCAGCCGGAGCTGCGTCGAGCGCTCGAGGAGGGCGTCTGGAGCGAGGGCGAGCCACCGCTGCACAGCTTCGTCTCAGGTGCCCCGCTGCAACAGCCCGACCGCGTGCGCATCCGCGCCTGGGCCGAAGTCACCGACCACTTCACGATTGTCGACCCGCGCTGCGTAGACGCGCTCTCGCCGTTCTACGTGTGGACGCCCGACTACGCGGAAAAGCGCCTCGGCTGGCGCGGACGCCAGCCACTGCACGTGCTGCTGCTGCGCACCTACCGCATCCCGCGACCCGTGACCGTGAAGGTCAAGGACGAGTACACCGGGCCGAACGCGTGGATCGAGCTCGCGCGCGAACTGCCCTTCGAGGGCACGCCCGTCCTCTCGGACGCAGAGTTCGAGCGCGCCTCTGAAGAGATCCGCTCGATCACCAACGAAGCCGGCCAGCCGGCTCTCGTCTAGGCCTCAGGCCGCTCCCACTTCAGCGCTTCCCGGGCCGCCTGTGCGCCCGACTCCGGGACGAGCACGTCGCGCGGGTCGAGCGTAGGCGTGTAGCCAGCCATCGTCGCGCTCAGCACGCACGGGATGCCCTCCTCGAGCAGCAGGCCGGCGATGAACTCCGCCTGATACTGGGTCTTCGCGTGGGCCACCTTCACGAGAGGTCCCTCGGCGTACTCGGGCTTGATCTTGCGCGCCCTGCGCTGTCGCTCGCTCGCCGGCTGCTCCGTGCCTCCCGGATGCACGAGCGGCATCCCGCAGGAACCACAGAAGCGCTCGCTGGGCGGATGCTCACGCGCACAGCTGGGACAGACGAGCAGATCGACCGGCTCCATCACATCACCTTCAGCGGGACCTCCCGGACCTCCCCCTCCTCGATCAGGTAGGAGCGCACCAGCGGCTCCTCGCCGGGGACAAGGCCGACGATGATCCACTCCACACCCGGCCAGTTCGCCGCGAAGTTGACATCCGTCTGAGAGGGATAGGGCGCGCTGCGCACATGCGAGTGATAGATCGCGCCGAGCGCCTGCTCGTCGGCCTCGATCGCGCTGTAGAGCGACAGCAGCTCCTTCGGGTCGATCTCGAACTTCAGCGGGCTGGCGTGCACGTTGACAGCGCGGTGCACGCGCACCGCCTGCGCGGAGCCCGGCTGTGGCGGCGAACCATCGGCGTCGACAGCTACGGCAACGACTCCGCAGACCTCGTTGCGCGGGTCATCTAGCGCGTGCGCGACGATCTCGTCGAGGAGCTCGGAGGAGATGTCCATGGCCGTGGTGTCCCTAGCGGAGGCTGGCGGGGACGGCTACCACCAGACGGTCGACTCGAGGTTCTCGATCTCCTCGACCGGCAGGGTGTAGATCCCGCTGGAAAGGTACTTCCAGCCGTCGTCGGCGACGACGAACACGACGTTGCCCTCGTCGAGCTCGCCCGCGATGCGCACGGCGATACTCGCGATCGCGCCGCTTGAGACCCCCGCGAAGACGCCCTCCTCGTCGAGCAGCTTGCGCGTCCAGATGATCGCGTCCTGGTTGGTCACGAAGATCTTGCGGTCCAGCAGCGAAATGTCGATGATCGGCGGGATGAAGCCATCGTCGAGCGAGCGCAGGCCCTGTACCGGCTCGCCCTGCTTGGGCTCCGCGGCGACGATCTTCACGGCGTCGCCCAGCTCCTCCTTCAGGCGCCTGCCGTTGCCCATCAGCGTGCCGCCCGTGCCGAGGCCCGCGACGAACGCGGTGACCTCGTCGAGCTCTTCCAGGATCTCGATCGCCGTGCCGTTGTAGTGGGCGTTGGGGTTCGCGAGGTTGCCGTACTGGTAAGGCATGTAATACGAGGAGTCTTCCGCGGCCATCTCGAGGGCCTTGGCGACGGCTCCGTTGGAGCCCTGATCGCCGGGCGAGTAAACGATCTCCGCGCCGTACATCCGCAGCAGCTGCGTGCGCTCCTGGGTGACGTTCTCGGGCATCACCACCTTCAGCTTGTAGCCCTTGCGCGAGCAGATCATCGCCAGCGAGATGCCCGTGTTGCCGGAGGTCGGTTCGAGGATCTTCTGTCCCGGGCCGAGCGCGCCCTTCTCCTCGGCGTCCTCGATCAGCGCGCGGGCGACCCGATCCTTGACCGACCCGGTGGGGTTGCGCGACTCGAGCTTCGCCCAAATGCGCACGCCCGGCTTCGGCGAGAGGCCCGGCAGCTCGACCAGCGGCGTATGCCCGATCGACTGGACGATGTCCGCGTAGCGGCCCCCGCAGGGCCTGTTCCTGAGCCGCTCCACCGCCATTACTTCACGGAATATAGCGAGGTGTGCGAGCGGTATCGCACAGATTCCCGAGCGAGCGCATGGCCCAGACCCGCACCCGGCTGGCCAGGCAGCCAGGCAACGACTAAGATCCAGCTGCGATGGCGAGCCCCGCGGAGAGATTCGACTACGACTGGCTGATCGTCGGCTCCGGCTTCGGGGGCAGCGTCTCCGCGCTGCGCCTGAGCGAGAAGGGCTACTCGGTCGGCGTGCTCGAGTGCGGCAGGCGCTTCGCCGACGACGAGTTCGCGAGCTCCACGAACGACCTGAAGCGCTACTTCTGGAACCCCCGGCTGGGCATGAAGGGCATCTTCCGCCTGACCACGTTCAAGGACGTCTCGGTCGTCTCCGGCTGCGGCGTCGGCGGGGGCAGCCTCGGCTACGCGAACACGCTGTACGTGCCGCCCAACACGTTCTTCGAAGATCGCCAGTGGGCGGAGATGACCGACTGGGCGAGCGCGCTCGCACCCCACTACACCGAAGCCCAACGCATGCTCGGCGTGGTTGAAAACCCATATGAGGATCCCGCCGACCAGCTGTTGCGAGAGCTCGGCGAGGAGCTCGGCGTGGGCGACACCTACCAGCGCACACCGGTGGGGATCTTCTTCGGTAAGGAGGGCGAGGCCGGAAAGACGGTGCCCGACCCGTTCTTCGACGGCGAGGGACCCGAGCGGACCGGCTGCCG
>DATBZG010000096.1:0-3561 GCA_036513335.1 Solirubrobacteraceae bacterium
AGGAACATCGGGATCTGTACCGCCGGGCTGCCGTTCTTGGCGATCGTTTCTTCGTCTTCGGGCTTCAGCGGCGGGTCGCTGGCCCCGAAGTCCACGACTTTGTTCTCGATCGCCGTGATGCCGGCTCCCGATCCGACCGCCTGATAGTTGACCGTCAGGCCGGACTGCGCCGATGCCCATTGTTCGTACACGGGGGCGGCGAAGGTCGAGCCGGCGCCGGAGATCGTTCCCGAACCGCTCGGAGGCGTCGTTGCCGTCTTGGACGCCGCACTGGCGCTGGCGCTGGTCGACGAGCTGGTCGACGGAGTGCTCGACGACGAGCCTGAACTTCCGCACGCGGCAAGGCCGACCGCGAGTATCGCGCAACCTGCGAGCGCGCCCAACTTGTTCTGGATCACTACATCTCCTCTGACTGGATTGTCGATTGAGGCGCATCGACCCGCGTTGCTCGGCCGCGCCGTCGTTCCAGAGGACAGTCTTTTCAACCGCTTGCAGGCTCCATGTGAACATCTCGTGAAGGCTGGGGCTGAAATCTGTACCCGAAGCCCGGATGCGTGTGAATGAATCGACGGTCCGGCAGCGCCTCCTCGAGCTTGCCCCGCAGCTTGCTCACGTAGACGTCGACCGACCGGTCTCCTACGCGAAGCGCGCCGCCCCAGACGGTCATGTAGAGCTCCTCGCGGGTTATGATCGAGCCGAGGCGCCTGGCCAGCGCGACGAGGAGTTCGAACTCGCGCACGGACAGCGTCAGGGCCCGGCCGGTCGCGAGGACCAGCCCTTCCTCCAGTCGGATCTCGAGCTCGCCGGCGTAGAGGACGTCAGCCTGGATGTCCGCGCTCTCAGGAAAGGCCGCCACGACGCGGAGCGTCGCACGCTCAGACGCTCAAGGAGTTGCAAACTCGTGATCTATCGGTGAAAAATCCGTGAAAGCAAAGATCGCCGCGGCGCGGGTCGGCTCGCGGGTCCAATATTCTCGCCGCATGAGCTTTCTGCGCCCTGGCCTCGACAGCGTCTTGATGGATCTCGTCGAAGAGGCAGGACGCAATGTACAGCGCTGTGGCCTGTTGCTGCACGATCTGCTGAGGGACTACCCCGAGCGCGCGACGCTTGCGCAGGATCTGAAGGTATGCGAGCAGGACGGCGATCGCATCACCCACGACATCATCCATCGCCTCGCGGGGCGCGGGCGGGTGCGGGCGCCGTTCTCCGCTGGAGACGGCTACGCGCTGGCGACCGCGCTCGATGACATCGTCGATCACGCCGAGCAGGTCGCCGCGCAATTGGGCCTATACGGCGTGGAGGCGCCGATGGAGCAGGCCGTCGAGTTCACCGAGGTGCTGGTTGGAGCCGGCGAGCAGATCGCGCAGGCGCTGCGCAGCCTGCGGACGAACACGGAGCTCGGCCCGCACCTGGTGGAGATCCACCGCCTCGAGAACGAGGGCGATCGCCTTCAGCGCGATGGCGTCGCGTCGCTGTTCGCGGGTGGCATCGACCCGATGGTCGTGATCCGCTGGAAGGACATCTTCGAGTCGCTCGAGGCCGCCGTCGACGCGTGCGAGACGGTCGCGCACGTGCTGGAGGGCATCACGCTCAAGCAGCGCCGCCGGTCCCGCTGAGTTCCTCGCGGGCGCTGCCCTGTAGTCCTGTTGGTTGGCGGCCGATCGGGGCCTCGATGCGCGGTGCCTTTACATCGCTTTCACATTCCACATAATCCGGACTTGCAAAGTGAACAATAATCCTGTAAAAAAGTCTCAATTGTCCTGTTTGAAGATCGGAGTAATGGGGTATGGAGACTTCCGCGCATATCGGCCTTCGCGTTCAGAGCGTCGGCAAAGCAGCCGCTCAGGCAGGCGTCGCTGACGCTGCCCGCGCGAGTGGCGCGGAGCCGGCAAGGGAGGCCGGGGGCGGACCTGAGGGCGACGCGCCGACGCTCAGCGTGGCGATCCTTGACCGTGACTCAGGCTTCCTGGTGCCTCTTGCCAACCGCCTCGAACGACTCGGGTGGAAACACCGCCTCCTCTCTGCGCGGGTATCTGCCAAGACGCTCGCCGCGATGGATGTCGACGCGCTGATCGTGGACGTGGCGATTCTGGGCGCACGTCGCTGGAAGTGGCTTGCGCGCCTGTGCGAGCAGCGCCCCGACGTGCGGGTGATCATCTGCACCGGTCCCTCGACCGTCGCCGAACGCGTGTGCGGGCTGCGGCTCGGCGCCGATGACTGGCTCAGCAAGCCGTGCCATCCGGAGGAGCTGATCGCCCGCGTCGAGGCCGTCACCTCCAATCGACGCAGGCCCGAGAGCCGCGATCTCGATCCGGTGACCGTCGGAGAGGTCGAGATTCGTCCAGACCAGTACCAGGCCTTCGTGCGCGGTCGTAGCCTGCGCCTGACCCGGCGTGAGTACCAGCTGATCGAACTGCTCTCGCGCGCCAACGGCGAGGTACTCGCTCGCGAGGACATCTACGAGTGCTTGTGGGGCTGCGAGATGATCCGCAACGACCGCTCGGTGGACGTGTTCGTGCACAAGCTGCGGCGCAAGCTCGAGCGCTCCTCTCCGGGTTGGCGCTACATCCACACCCACTTCGGCGTCGGGTATCGGCTCGCGGGTGAGCGGACCGACGGTGCGCCGGTCCACGATCTGACGCGGATCGAACAAGCGCCGGCGGAGGCCCTGGCAGCCTGAGCGACACACGCCGGGAGGGAGACTCGAGTCAGCCTGGCGTCGTGGCCGGCGCGCTGACTTCGAGCTGTGCGCCGGTCGGGCTCCCGACGAAGAAGATCTGAAAGGGCGTGGCGGCACCCGCCGACGCTGCAGGCAGGACGGCCCGCCCGGCAGCGACGATCTTGCCGGCACGCCTTGCAAGGGCGTTGACGACCAGTTCCTGCTGGCTGACCTGCGAATGGTTGACGACGTTGCCTTCGGTCTCCCCTTCAGCGAGATGCGAGCCCTGAACGCTCAGCTCGGGTACAGCAGCGTTGGACGGCGTCCCTTCTCCGACCTTCGCGGTGACACTCACCGGGAGGCCGCTGGCCTGGACCTGATCGTCGATCCATGTGAGGACTGCGTGTGCGGGGATCAGCGCGACGGAGGCGAGCGTGGGGGAGAGGCCCGGGATGTCGTTCGTATAGAGCGAGGCGCCATCTGCGCTGCGAACTTGGATCTGGACCGGCACGTTGCTCAGCGTCGTGTTCGAGGTGTTGCGGAGCGTCACGATTGCGGCGTCGCCTTCGCGTCCGCGGACGAGCTCGGTGGACACGATCTCGATCTTCTTGCTCACCCGCGTGATCGTCAGCGCTCGCTGGGCGAGGGCCCTGCGCCGCGCCGCTTCGCCCTTGTGCTTCTCGGCGGCCCTTTCCAGCTTGGCGCTTCGTTCCTGGTTGGACTCGCAGGCGGTGAGCGCGAGCGCCACGAGGGCGAGCGCCGCGAGCCTCACCCGAAGGCCCCGCTGATGTAGTCGCGAGTGCGCTGCATCGTCGGCTGGTCGAAGACCTGCTCACTGGTGCCGTACTCGACGAGGTCGCCGAGGTGCATGAACGCGACGTGGTCAGCCACGCGGAACGCCT
>DATBZG010000097.1:0-15846 GCA_036513335.1 Solirubrobacteraceae bacterium
CCTCGGGCCCTCCAGGGTCCCTCTGAAGGAGATGGTCGCGATCGACTACCTCTACGTCGCCAACTGGTC
This sequence comes from Solirubrobacteraceae bacterium, assembly GCA_036513335.1. Lineage (GTDB taxonomy): Bacteria > Actinomycetota > Thermoleophilia > Solirubrobacterales > Solirubrobacteraceae > Palsa-744. The sequence continues at coordinate 70 of DATBZG010000097.1, forward strand.
CCTGTGGACCGACATCAAGATCCTGCTACGCACCGTCCCGCACGTCCTCGGACGCCACGGACTCTAAGGCCCACAGAGGGGCCCCACTGAAGGCGTCCTACGTATTCCGCGACGCCATCGCTGCGCTTGCCTCGCTCGGTTCTGCGGCGAGCGTGTCTGCCTCCGGGTCCCCGCGAGCGCCACGCTGGGTATACACGAACCAGGCGATGCCGATCAGCGTCAGCAGGCACGCCACCCAGAAGTTCAGGCGCTCGCCGAGGAAGTGGTGCGCTGGGTCCACCCGCAGAAGCTCCTCGAAGATGCGAAAGGCCGAGTAACCGGTCACGTACAGCGCGAAGATGCCCGGCGCTCGAATGCGCCTGTGGTGGATCAGCCATACGAGCGCCGCCGCCAGCGCCAGGTCGAAGATCAGCTCGTACAGGAACGTGGGTTGGAAGGTCGAGTAGGCGAGATAGCCCACGGGTCGGTGCGCAGGGCTGATCTGCAGCGCCCATGGGAGTTTGGTCGGTCCGCCGAAGAGCTCCTGGTTGAAGTAGTTGCCGACGCGACCGATCGCCTGTGCGGCGAGAAGCCCTGGAGCCGTAGCGTCCATGAAGCGGGGGATGCTCACCTTGGCCCGTTTCAGTGGGATCACACCGCCGATCACGCCGCCGAGAATCCCGCCCCAGATGCCGAGACCGCCTTCCCACACGGCGATCCAGCCATACCAGTTGTGCGGGACTTCGTTCCAGCTTGTGACGTCGTGATAGAGCCGGCCGCCGAGGATCCCGGCGGGTACCCCCCACAGCGCGACCGTATAGACGAGGTCCGGGTCGCCGCCCTTCTGCCGCCACAGTTTGCGCGTCAGGATCACCGCCGCGCAGATCCCCACGACGTAACAGAGCCCATAGAAGTGGAAGAACAGCGGGCCGACATGGAACCCGTTGGCCGACGGGCTTGGGATCGAGGCGAGGGCTTCCAGCATCTCTAGGGCTGCAGGCTAGAGCAGGACTCGGAACGCCGGGCGCAGTTGCCGGCCCCGCCGCGGAGCCCGATCGTCGCTACTCGGTCTCGATCGCTTCGCGTGCCGGCTTTGCCGCGCCCGTAGGGGGCGTCTCGGCGCTTGCCTGGCGCTGCCACGGCCGGCTCGTCGCGAGCCACACGATCGCGATCGCGAGCAGGGTCACGCAGAGGACCCAACCGAGCGTGGTCGTGCCGAGCCCCACGTACTTCAGGCCCGAGGCGAAGATCACGAATGTGATCGCGGGCCGGATGTAGCGGTCAGGCGCGCTCGAGGAGAACAGCGAGCCCACGAGCACCGCCGGCACGCTTCCGATGACCAGCGACGTCGTCACGCCGAAGTCGACGTGGCCGAAGGCCAGTGCGCCGAGCGCCGCGGCCAGCGTCAGGGGCACGGCCTGGCTCAGATCAGTGCCTACGAGCTGGTTGGCGCCGAGCATCGGGTAGAGGAAGAGCAGCATGATGATCATCAGCGACCCCGAGCCGACCGACGTCAACCCGACGATCAGGCCGCCGATCATGCCGATCGCAACAGTTCTCACCGGCTTCACGTCCACATCGTGCACCGCGCCCCTGCGCGCCTGGCCGCCTCGGCGGTCGAGGCCGTAACGGAGCACCATCGCAGTCGCGCCCACGAGTAGGGCGGCGCCGAGCACAATCTCTATTTTTTCCTGGTCGCCCTTGTCGTTGCCCAGCAGATGCAGCAAGTAGGCGCCGAGGAACGCCATCGGCACCGAGCCCAAGACCATCCAGCCGACCAGCCGGTAGTTCACCGTCCCTTTACGCAGGTGCACCGCGGCTCCGAATGGTCGCATCACGACCGCCGCCACGAGGTCGCTCGAGATCGCCTTCGAGGGCGTCACTCCGAACAGCAGGATCAGCATCGGCGTCATCAGCGCGCCTCCACCGGCTCCGGTCAGGCCGACGAGGAAGCCGACGACGGCGCTTCCGAGGACGATGTAGGGATCCACGTGCATGGCTTCCGCTGCTCAGACCGGTAGGCGGACTGAGGATTCGCTCCGCCGCCGCCGTCTTTGCCGCGGGCCATCATAGAGCGGCTGATCGCCTCGCGGGCGCGATCACGGCGGATACGCCTGAGGCTGCCGATAGATCGTGGTGGTCCACTTTGTGGCAGGTCTTGCTTTAGCTTCCCATGATGTTTATGATGCGACGCCTTAGTTGGGGTCGCGGAATCTCGACAACTGTTGAGGTTCTCTGGGCTCCCCCTGTGGGGTCCGTTCGTGGCAGGCAAGGAGGCGGGAGGCGCTATGAGTGTGGATACGGGGAGCGGGGCCGATGTCGGGGTAGCTTGGAACCCCGCGCCGCGGGCTGACCCTGGCGCTGCGCCTGGTGTGCGTTCGCGTTCGTTGTCTGGGCGTGTGGTTTTGGGGTTGGGGCGTTGGTCTGGGGTGGGTGGGGTTGTGGAGGTGCGTGGTCCGGCTGCGTGTATGCGGCGGGATGCGTTGTTTAGGCGGTTGTTGGTGGTTGCTGATGTGGTGGCGATTGTGGGGGCGTTTTTGTTGACGGTGGGGTTGTCTCGGCGGTCTGTGGGGTTGACGTGGGCTGCTGTTGCTGGGGTGCCGATTTTGGTTGTTTGCGCGAAGTTGACTGGGTTGTATGACCGCGATGAGACGTTGTTGCGTAAGACGACGTTGGATGAGGCGCCGAAGTTGTTTCAGTTGGCGACTTTGTGCGCGTTGGTTGCGTGGTTGACGGGGGGTTTGATCACGCATCGGCCGCTTGATCGGCATGAGGCGTTGTTCTTGTGGTTGGCGTTGGCTGGGGGCTTGTTGCTGGCGCGTGCGGTTTCGCGGGGGGTGGCGTTGCGGATCGCGCCGTCGGAGCGTTGTTTGTTTATTGGGGATGAGGTGTCGGGGGAGACGATCCGCTCGAAGCTCTCGGGGCATGGTGGGGTGAAGGCGGAGGTCGTCGCGCATTTGGATTTGGACAAGGTTGGCGCGTGGTCGACGGATAGTTTTTCTGAGGCGCGTTTGGCGGAGATCAGGGATTTGACGCGGACGTTGGATGTGCACAGGGCGATCATCGCGCCGCGTAGTGTCGATGGGGGGGAGATGTTGAATCTGGTGCGCACTTTGAAGGCGGTGGGGGTGCGTGTCAGCGTGTTGCCGCGTTTGTTGGAGGTGGTGGGTTCCTCGGTGGAGTTCGACGATCTGCACGGGGTCACGGTGATGGGGGTCAGGCGTTTTGAATTGACGCGTTCTTCGGCGTTGTTCAAGCGTGTGTTTGATCTGTTGGGCGCGTTGGTGGGGTTGTTGGCGGTCTCGCCGTTGTTGGTCGTGATCGCTGTTGCGATCAAGCTCGACAGTCGCGGGCCTGTGTTCTTTCGCCAGCAGCGTGTGGGGCGTCATGGGCAGCGTTTTCGGATGTTGAAGTTCCGCACGATGGTGCCCGATGCGGAGGCGCTGAAGGACTCGTTGCGTGATCGCAACGAGGCGAAGGAGGGGTTGTTCAAGATCGCGGCCGATCCGCGGATCACGCGTGTCGGGCGGTTGTTGCGCGCGAGCGCGCTGGACGAGCTGCCTCAGCTGTGGAACATCGTCGCTGGTGAGATGAGCCTCGTCGGCCCGCGGCCGCTGGTGCTCGATGAGGACCAGCGCATCGAGGGGTGGCACCGTCGGCGCCTGGAGCTGATGCCCGGCATGACCGGCCCCTGGCAGATCCTCGGGCCCTCCAGGGTCCCTCTGAAGGAGATGGTCGCGATCGACTACCTCTACGTCGCCAACTGGTCCCTGTGGACCGACATCAAGATCCTGCTACGCACCGTCCCGCACGTCCTCGGACGCCACGGACTCTAGAAACACCCCCGCCACGCAAACGCGAGCCGCTGGGAACGGAAGCGCTGACGCGCGGCTCCTCGAACAGCGTCAACGCCCCACGCCCCTGAAGGCGACCCTGCGGCCTCGTGAGGCTGCTCGGGGTCGGGATCGTCGCATCCGCACGCGCAGCGCTCCGGCAGAGGAGCACGACGAGAGCCACAATCGTGGCCCAGATGGCGGGAATGAGGAAGATGAGCATCTGATCTTGCGGGTCGAGGTCTCCGCAGGCACTCGGGCAGAATCTCTGCTCGCGCTCCGGATAAGGCTCTATCGGACAGCGTTCCCTCGCGCTTGAGCGCTCGGGTTCAACGCGAACGAATGTCCAGCGGGACTCAGCCCAGGCGTGGGCTGCCGGGCGCGGCGCCGCTGACGAGTCGCTCGAGCTCCTCGGAGATCTGCTCGCATACGCGCTCGGTCGCAAACAGCCTCGCTGCCTCGGCGCGCGCGGTGTCGGCCACCCCGGCCGGTCGTGCCCTTGCGCGGTCGAGCAGCGTCACGATCGCTGCGACCATGGACTGCACGTCGCCGGGCCGGACCTCCACAACGACAGAGCGGTCGACGCCCTCGATCGCGCCCACCTCGCTCGTGGCCACGACCGGGACGCCGGCAGCCAGCGCCTCGCCGACGGTCAAGCCGAACGGCTCGTACTTGCTTGCCTGCAGCAGCACGTCGCTGCGCGCAAGCTCCACCGGGATCTCCTCCGCAGGCACGTGTCCCGCGTATTCGGCATTCGCTGCGGGGAGGTCATCGAGCAGCTTGGTGTAGTCGGACCAGAGGCTGGGGTTTCCAAGGATGCGGATCCGCGCGTCCACCCCCTGCTCGAGCAGCGCATGTGCCACGGCCACCACATCCTCGACGCCCTTGCGCACAGAGATGCGCCCGAGCACGAGAACCGTCGGCGGCTCCCGCAGCTCTCGTGTCGCCTCTGGGAAACGGCTCAAGCGCACGGGATTGGGCACGACGACGGTCTTTGCGAGCGGGAATCCGTAGTCGTGAATCAGGTGGTCGCGAAAGACGCTGCTGATGCAAATCAAGAGCGCCGCCCTTCTGATCGCAAGCCGCTGCACGAGCGTGCGCACCACCATGATCGCGGCGACCATCCCAACCACGTACGCGGGCTGGCAACGCCGGCTCAGTCTACGCTCGACGATCAGCCACCGCAGCTCGCCGGCGATGTGCGTCTCCGGGTGAATCACCAGCGGCACGGTGCGCCGCAGGCCGGCCGGCATCGCCGGGCTCTCGATGCTCGAGAACTGGTAGACGAGGTCGTAGGGCTCGCGCTGGTGGTGCGTGGTTATAACTTCGCGCAAACGAAGTGACGCCCGACCCCGCGCGTACAACCCGGTGGCAAATGCGCCGACTCGTGTCCGGCTGTACCACTTGTTCCATTTCCACGGGCTCGTACCCCAAATGAAGGTGAGGTTCTCGTGCGCGTCGAGCTCCGCCGGGATCGGATGCCCCGCCGAGGGAAAGAAGCAGTCGATTCGATGCCCGAGCTCGGCCAGGCCGAGGAGCAGGTCCGACGCCACGCCTCTGGCGCTCGAGGGTCCACCTGGCACAGGGCCGAGCCAGGCAATGCGCAGCGATCTGGTGGACACTACGGTCAACCTACAGGATCGCTGGTCGAGCGCACGCGGCTGTCGAGCGCTCTGGCGACCTCCTGCGAGAAGCGTCTTTGGAATGCCTCCACGGAGAAACGCGCGGCGTTCGCGACGGCCCGCTGCGGCTCGAAGGAGATCTTGTCGATTCCTTCGATCGCGCGCTGGAACGAGTCGACGTCGTCGAGTTGCGCGAGGATCCCCGTCTCGCCATCCAGCACCGTCTCGAGCGCGCCACCGGCCGCAGCAGCGATCACTGGGCGTCCAGAGGCCTGCGCCTCCACCGCTGTGATGCCGAACTCCTCCATGCTCGGCACGATCACTGCGCGTGCGCCCGCATAGAGCTCAGCCAGCTCGACATCGCGAGCCCGCCCGAGGAACTCAGCCTCCGGATATGCGTGGCTGAGCGCCATGTGTTGGGGGCCCGATCCAACCACGCGAATCGGCGCGTGGGCGCGTCGGGCCGCCTCCAGCGCCACGTGTAGACGCTTGTGGCGGACGAGCTCCGAGACGACCAGCAGCGCGTCCCCAGGCTCGCTTGGCGCGAAGCGTGAGGTTTCCACCGGCGGATGAATGATCGTCGACTCGCGTCCGTAGTAGCGCTTGATCCGTTCTTGGCTCAACTTTGAGATCGCAAAATAGGCGTCGACCTTGCGGCTGGCGGCCAGGTCCCAGCGCCGGATGCGCCTCAGCTGCGAGCGCAGCGCCGCGCGCAGCAGCAGCGGCGTCTCGGCGAGCGCGCGATCCTGCTCATACCAGGCGTAGCGGAACGGCGTGTAGCAGTAACAGAGGTGCGTCGCGCCCTCCGGCACCCTCACGCCATGAGCGAACGCGCTGCTGCTGCTCAGCACCAGCTCGGATGGCCCGAGCCGCAGGCGGCCGACCGCGGAAGGATAAAGAGGCAGAAGGCGCCTGAAGTTCGATTGGCGGACGCCCAAGCGCTGCAACGGCGAGGTGATCACCGCGTGCCCCGAAAACCGCTCGTTCGTCCCCCGCTGGTCGTACAGAAGAGTGAAGATCGGCGCCTGCGGGAAGAGGTCTGCGATTGCGGCGAACGCGCGCTCGGCGCCGCGCATCACCAACAGGTAGTCGTGGACGAGGCTGACGCGCCGACGCTCCGGCGCGAGGTCAACCGAGCTCTGCCGGCGACTCATCGTGCGAGTGGCGATTCGAGGAGCTCGCCCAACGCGCTAGCCGGCGGCTTGCGATTGGCGCTTGACGGCGCTGAGCGCCACGCTCAGGTGTGGATAGCGCGACACGGCGCTCAGCGGCGCGTCGAGGATCACCAGCAGGCGCAGCGGCAGCACGACCAGCCACGCCGGCATGAGACCGAGCCGCGCGCTCATGCGTCGCATCAGATCGGTCAGCTTCTGCGAGACCACCCCGCTGATGAAGCCTTCGCTGCTCACCTCGAGGCCGGCCGAGCCGGCGAGCTCACGCAGACGCTCTCGCGAGTAGCCGTAGCGGACATGTGAGCCGTCCTCGACCGAGCTGGGCTCGCGCTCCTCGGTGAACAACGGTCGATGCTTGTCGTACGGTGTGCTGAGCAGGATCTGTCCGCCGGGCTTCAGCATCGCAGCCAGCGAATTAACCAATTTATCGTCGTCGGTGACGTGCTCGATCGTCTCCATGCAGATGACCTGATCGAAGAGGCCCAACGCCGCCCGGTGATCGTCGATCTCGCGGAGATCGATCACCCGAAAGTCAATTCCCTTAATTCCCAACAACTCGGCGCGACGGCTGGCGCTTTCTTGATCTTCGAGGGAAAACGACGCCGCCACGACCTCGTTGCCGATGCGAGCGGAGAAGATGCTGAATCCACCATTTCCGCATCCTGCGTCGAAGGTACGCACGCCTCCGGGCCGCAGGTGCCGGCGCAGCCAGAGCCACCGGTCCAAAACGCAGGGGTCACCGGTGATAAGTAGGAATCTCCACCCAAAAACCCGCAGCAGCGTGTCAGGCATGTGCGCAGGATATCCGATGTACCTGCCCGCACGATGCGCCAACCAGTACAATATCCGCACTGTGATCGAGCGGTGCACGGATGGCGAGGGGGCCGCTGGCATGATATGTGGGGACACGCTATGCGCATCCTCGTGACGGTGCCGTGGGGCGAGCCGTTGGGTGGCGCCGAGGCGATGCTTCAGGCGGTCCTCGACGGCGCGCAGGACGAAGGACACGAGCTCGAGCCCGTGTTCTTCAGGCCGGGGCCGTGGCCCGTTGCGCTCGAGGACGCCGGGTTTCGGGTCGAGGTGATCGAAGCGGGACGCCTGCGTCAGGCCCATCGCTGGGTCGCGACCGTCGCCCGCCTGGCCAGGATCATGCGTGCCCGTCGCCCGGACCTCGTGCTCAACTGGGCGGCCAAAACGCAGCTCTACGGCTCGCCGGCGGCGGTCCTCGCCGGCATCGGCGACCGCGTGGTGTGGTGGCAGCAGGCGATACCCAGGCGCACGTGGCTCGACGGCGGCGCGACGCTGCTCCCAGCCGCGGCGATCGGGTGCTATTCGGCCGCTTCCGCCGAGGCGCAGGCGAGGCTGTTTCCCGCGCGTCGCACGTTCGTCGTTGCCGCCGGCGCGCCCGTGCCCGAGCTCGGCTCCCATGCCGCGGCGCCGCTGGAGCTCCCCGCTGAGGTGCCGATCGTCGGCCTGGTCGGACGGCTGCAGCCGTGGAAGGGACAGGATCGGCTGCTCAGGGCGCAGGCGATCCTGCACGAGCGCGGCCACCTGATGCATCTGGTGATCGTCGGCGGTGATGCCTATGGCCTCTCGGCTGAGTATGCGGCGTCGCTGCCGCCGCTGATCGAGGAGCTGGGTCTGGGCCCGCATGTGACCCTCACCGGCCAGGTTCCCGATGCTGGTCCCTACATCGAGCAGATGGACATCCTCGTCAACGCCTCCGACCCTGAGCCGTTTGGCATCGTGCTGCTCGAGGGAATGGCCAGAGGCGTAGCGGTCGTGGCCGTCGACTCGGGCGGCCCGGGGGCGTTCATTGATAACGGTCGTACGGGGCTGCTCGCCAGATCAGGTGAGCCCAGTGCCCTCGCTGACGCGCTCGAGCCGCTACTCGTCTCGCCTGACCGTCGTGGCGAGGTGGGGCAAGCCGGTCGAGAGAGCTTTATGAGTGAATTCACCGATGCAGCAATGCGCAAGCGATTCTTCGAGAGCCTCGAGCAGGTTCTTCAAACCGCCGGCGGGGCGACCCGCAGCCGCGTTGCCGCCGCATGAGCGGATGCACCGGGCTGCCGACGCCTCCGCGCTGACTAACGAGCAGGACGCCCACTGCGACGGGAGCGCGGGTGAGGTGACGATCGTCGCCCACGACATCGGCGCGGTCCGCGGCATGGAGCGCCAGATCTCGGCATTGGTGACGGGACTTCTCGAGCTTGGTCACAAGGTCACGGTGATCGGGCGCACGTGTGATCTGCCCCCCGGCGCAGCGGTCACCTTTCACCGGGTCAGAGGCCCCAGCCGTCCGTTCGTGATCGCCTATCCGTGGTTCATGCTGGCCGGCTCGCTCGCCGTGCGCAAGTGGCGCCGCGGCATTGTCCAGGCAACGGGCGCGATTGTCCTGAACCACGTGGATGTGATCGCTGTGCACTATTGCCATCAGGTCGGAAACCCCACGCCCAGTCGCGCGACGCCGATCTTCCGTGCCCAGGTCAGGCTCGCCGGTGCGCTCAAGCGAATCGGTGAACGCCTCTGCTTTCGTCCCGGACGCGCTAAGGCGTTCGTGTGTGTCTCCGATGGTGTAGCTGACGAGATCCGTCGGTACTATCCGAGACTCTCTCCGCGCGTGGTGACTGTTCACAACGGTATCGACACCGCGCTCTTCGCCCCCGGTCTGCGCGAGGGCGAGGCGCTGGCGCTTCGCTCCGCGCACGCGATCGCGCCCGAGCGGCTCGTGGCTGCGTTCGTCGCCAGTGAGTGGGAGCGTAAGGGCCTGGGGCCCCTGATCCGAGCGCTGGCACTTGCGCGCGAGTGGGACCTGGTCGTCGCCGGAGGCGGGGACGAGGCGCATTACACCTCGCTCGCAGAATCGCTGGGGGTGGGCGGATCGGTCCACTGGCTCGGCATCACGCGGGATGTCCAGCTCGTGTACGAGATGGCAGACGCCTTCGTGCTGCCAACCAGCTACGAGAGCTTCTCGCTGGTGAGCTTCGAGGCCGCAGCGAGCGGTCTGCCGATCCTCGTCACCCCCGTGAACGGGGTTCGTGAGCTGATCCAGGACGGGCACAACGGCTTGCTCATCAGTCGCGATCCCAGCGCGATCGCCAGGGGACTCGGGGAGCTTGCCAACGACCCGGAGCTCAGGCGCAGACTGGGTCGCGCGGCTCGGGCGTCGGCGCTGCAGTTCGACTCACAGAGAATGGTGTCCGGCTACCACCAGCTGTACGCCCGCCTCGCCGCCTCCACTCCCGGCTGAGCGCCGCCGGCGGCGGTTAGGACTTCACCCAGCCCGCGAACCGACCGCCCCCGCGAGCAGGTGTTCGAGCCGGTCGGTGGCCGCGGGCACCGAGAACATGCGCTCCACCGCCGCGCGTCCGTCGGCCGCGAGCTCGCGCCGAAGCTGTGGCGCATCGCGAAGCGTGGCGAGAAGCACGGCCAGTGCCTCGACGTCTCCCTCGGGGAAAACCAGCCCACCTCCGGTGAGCCCGATCAGCCAGGGGATCTCCCCGGAGTCAGAGCCGACGATCGGGACGCCGCACCACAGCGCCTCGACGATCGCACGCCCGAACTGCTCCTTCCAGGTTTGCGTCGTGTGTGAAGGCATGACCAGCACATCCAGCTGCGAGTATGCGGAGGGCATCCGGTCGTGGCTGAGGTCGTCGAGGATGCGCACACGCGAGCCGGGAATCGGCTGCCCGTCCAGCTCCCTCCTCAGCTCGCCGTTGCCGATCATCAGCAGCTCGACCGGGGCGTCGAGGCGGCGTACGGCCTGCAGCAGATCGCGCAGGCCCTTGCGCTCGATCAGGCGGCCGGCAAAGCCGACGGTGAAGTGGTCGTGCTCCGAGGCGGCCGGTATCTCATCCCAGCTGGGAACCGCGGGTGGCGCGAGCTCGACCTCTCCTGTCGCGCCCCATGTGCGCACGAGGCGCGCCGCGGTGTCGGAACGCGCCGCGACGAACGCCGCGTCGTGAAGCACGCGCGAGCGAAGCCAACGCGCGGGCAGAGGGAGGTCTCGATCGATGTTCTCGTAGCACTGCACGCCGAACGGGATGCCCAGCCGCTTGAACGCACGGCCCCATTGGGTCGCAGGCAACGAATAGGGCTCCTCCTCGACGAACGCGACGTCGGGTTTCACGCGCGCGCACACCGAGCGGCAGCTCGTGAGGTAAACGTGCCGTTGAACGCGCCCCGGGAAGGCGACTCGCGTCGGGCGCAGCGAGCTCTCCATGCCCTCGAGTGCCTGAGGCTTGACCGTAGCCTGCGAGTACTCGTTGCGCCACCGATTGGGAAGGACGATCGTGACTCCCCAGCCTCGGCGCGTCAGCTCGCGGTAGACCTCCTGGTTCACGTTCACGACCGCCGGGTGGCTCACCACCAGAAGCTGCGACGGCGACTGCCCCGGGCCCCTTGCGATCTGCTCGTCATCAGACAGCAGCCGATACTTGCTCGGACCCGCATCTCGTGTCTCCTCGGTCGGTCCGGAGGGCTCGGAAACGACGCGCTCGTCATCGGCGGAACCGTCGAAAAGACTCGCCGATAGGGTCACCGGCATATCGTTGCATGCGTGCACGTACAGTTGCCAGCCGGGGTAGGGCGGCACGCTACTCTTTAGCGGCTACTTACGCGCCATCTTATGCTTGGCGGTGACCTCAGGCGGCCCAGGACGGATCCGAAAGCAGATGAACCAGACTACCGACGCCAACGCGATCTTCGCTCCGATCTGGAAGCGCAAGTGGCTTATTTTGATCGTAGGGCTACTGGTCGCCGCGGGCAGCTACTACTACTACCAGCGCAAGCCGAAGATCTACTCGGCGAGCACTCAAGTCTACCTCGGTAACGGTGCCGAAGAACAGCAGCAGCTCGCGAGCAGTGGAGGCGGCTCGGGCAAGAAGGCGGCGACAGCCGACCCCGCTACGCAGGCGCTGCTGATCAACTCGAGCATCATCAAGGATGCCGTTCATGCTCGCCTGCGCAAGGAACACAAAAACACCGCCGTTCGTGCCGCACTGAAGGGCAAAGTGAAGGCGAAGTCGGCTACCAAGAGCGAATTCATCACGATCGGCGGGGAAGCGCATAACGCTCGAGGCGCCGCGCTGCTGGTCAATCTCACCGCGCAGGAGTACATAAAGCGCCAGAACGCGCACCATCGCAGAGAGGTCCAGGACGCACTCGGTCTCGCGCGCCGACAGCTCGCGAAGATCGAAGCCGGAGCGGCGGTGCGGGCGAGCTCGAAGAGCAAGTCGAGCAAGAGCTCCTCCAGTGCCACAGCCACCCTGCAGAGCGCGACACTCAGCAGCAAGATCAACCAGCTGGAAGCCAACCTGCCAGTGATGGAGGTGGCGCAAGTCGATCCCGCCACCAGGAAGGGGACCAAGCTGTTGTCCCCTCACCCAAAGAGCAACGCGATCTTCGGCTTCGCGATCGGCCTGTTGCTGGCGGCGCTTGCCGCCTACCTACGCAGCAGGCTCGACCGGCGCCTGCGTTCGCTGTCAGCAATCGAATCGGTCTACCAGGCGCAGATATTGACTGCGCTACAGGCCGTGAGGCGTCCTCTGGTGAGTCGCGACGGACACCCGGCACCGGCGAAATCGCTGCTCGAGGCGTTGTGGCGACTGCAGACCACGCTGCAGGTGGGCTCGGTATCCGCCAACGGCGCATCCAACAACGGGCACGGGTCCGCGCCTCGAGTGATTCTCTGCGTGAGCGCCGATGCCGGCGACGGCAAGTCGACGCTCGTCGCCACACTTGCGCTTGCGATGTCCGATGCGGGTGAGCGAGTAGCCGTCGTGGACGCGGACTTCCGAAGGCCGGCACAGGGCAGGCTGCTCGGTGCGAGCGCGTCGGCGGGGCTTGCGGACGTTCTCACGGGACGTCTCACGGTCGCCGAAGCGATCCAGACCGTCACCCGCGCGCACGCGGAGGCAGGCGTCGGCACTTCCCAATCGAATGAGGGCACGACGGCGACGATGGTGGAGGACCCGGGTACCGTGGCGCTGCTCGCGGGCACGACCGCGGTCGCCAATCCGCCCGCGCTGCTGGCCCGTCCGACGATGACCGAGCTGCCGCGTGCGCTCGCGCAGGACTACGAGTACGTGTTGATCGACGCGCCGTCACCGCTCCAGGTCAGCGACATCATGCCGCTGCTCTCCGCCGTCGACGGGATCATGATCGTGGCGCGGGTCGGGCACACTCGCGAGAACTCCGCGCAGCGGCTCGTGCAGCTGTTGAAGCACACGCCGAGCGCCCCTGTGCTCGGCGTCGTCGCCAACGCTGTATCTCAGGCGGACGTCCAGAAGTACGGTCTGGCCGGGCAGCACGGGCGCCAGTGGCGCCACAAGCTCATCCGCCGATGAGCTCGCCGTACTCGGATCCGGCTCCCCGGATCGGTAGGACGCACCCCGAGGTGATCAACGGACGCGTGCGGGAGTGGGCGGCGATTGCTGTGACCACGCTGATCCCAATCGTGCTCGCGTTCGCGATCAGCGTCGAGATGCCCGAGCCGACGGTGAAGAGCGTGGTGGAGGTGTTTGGGATCGTGCTCGGAGCCGTCGGCGTAGTCGCGCTCGTACTCAGCGCTCGCTACACCGTCACCCTGACCTTGCTGGCGTTCTATCTGGGCGTGCTGGACGGGCCGATCAAGCTCGAGGCCGCCAACAAAATTGCCTCTGGCTTCCGCGACATCCTGATCATCGCAATCGGTGTGGGCATGCTCATGCGTGCTGCCAGCAGGAAAGAGCCCCTAAAGCTGCCACCGCTCGCCGGTTGGGTCCTGGCGTTCGTGGCGATGGCCGCGGTGGAGGCACTGAACCCGGACACCAACGGGATCCTGAAGGTGGTTGGCGGCTACAGGCAGGAGCTCGAGTTCGTGCCTCTGTTCTTCTTCGGCTATCTGATCATGCGTGACAAGCAGCGCTTCCGCCAGCTCTTTCTCATCCTCGGCGTGATCGCACTCGCCAACGGGGTTGTCGGGGCCTACCAATCGCGCCTGAGCCCGGGAGGGCTCGCCGGATGGGGCCCGGGATACGGCTCGGATGTTGCGGGCAAGAGTGAAAGCGCAAAGGGCCTGGGGCGGACCTACGCGGTGGAAGGCGTCGCCCACCCACGTCCGCCGGCGCTCGGCTCCGACAGTGGGTTCGGCGGAGGCGTGGGGGTGCTCGCCCTGCCTGGCCTGATGGCGCTGCTGACCGTTCCGCGCATGCGCCGACAATGGCCGATCTTGCTTTGCGCGCTTGGCGCCGTCCTCGGAATCGCGACTGCCGCATCGCGAACGTCGATCATCATCGCGGTGACGACGCTTGTGAGCTTTGGATTGTTGTCGATGATCGCCGGGATTCGCGTTGCCCGTCCCCTCGCCGGGCTGATCGCGGTCCTTGTGCTTGCGGGCGGTGTCGCGTGGGCGCTCGTAGCGGCCGACGGGAGCGAGGTATTTCACCGCCAGGAAGCCCTGGTGACCACGCTCACGAAGGCAACAGGGTCCAGCAGCGAAAGCGAATCCGGCAACGAGAAGGGAACCGGCGGTGATGGCAAGGAAAAGCACCTGAGCGAAATCCCGAGAGATCTCGTCGATGCCCCATTCGGTCTCGGGCTGGGGGTCAGCGGTTCGGCAGGCGGTTTTGGCGGCCACGAAAAGGTCACCATCGAAGGCGAAAAGGTGAGCGGTGGGTCGGCGTACAACCTGCTCGCCGTCGAACTGGGTGCGCCTGGCCTGCTCCTGTGGATCGGTCTCACACTCAGCGTGCTGATGCTCGGGGTCCGCCGTCTGAGGAGGGTCGTCGATCCGGAGCTGCGCATCTACGTCGTCGCGCTGCTGGCCAGCTACGTCGGGTTCACGGTCCAAGGACTTGCGGGAACGACGCTTGCCGTCACCCCCGCGGGCGCGTATCTGTGGTTCGTTCCCGGGGTGATCGCCTACTGGTTCGCCGGTCCCGGTCGCACGGCTTTGGGGCAGAGCAGCCGCGCGGAGCTCATCACCGCAAGCCCGGCGACGGCATGATCCGCCGGACGGTGTCACGTCCGGCGGCGGCCGCGAGCACCGGCATGGCAACGATATGAGCGGCGGGGGAGCCGGAATCGGCGCACAAGCGGTGTCGCGCCGGTCAGGCGCACCCGCCGGAGAGCGCTCCTCCGCGCCTCTGTCGATGCGCAGGGCGCTCATGTCGCTGCTGGGCGACCGACGTGGATCGATCGTGATCCTCATGATCACCTCGATTCTCTCCGGGTTCGTCGAATCCGCGACGCTCGCGATCCTCGCCGAGGCGGCGGCCACGCTTGCGATCGGCACCAGTCGAACGCATATCCGCATCGGGCCCCTGCATCTTCACCCGGGGATCGACGCTCTCCTCTGGGTCGCCCTGTTGCTGGCACTCATTCGTCTCGCGCTTCAGGTTCCGCTCTCGATCTTGCCGCCGCGCATCGCCTCGAATATGCAGTCCTCGTTGCGCACGAAGCTCTTTCATTCCTTCTCCGAGGCGTCCTGGGAAGTGCAGGCACGCGACCGGGAGGGCCAATTGCAGGAAGTCATGACTGGCCAGGTGGGACAGGCAACGGGCGCCGCGTTGAATGCCATGGGCCTGATGACCTCGGCTGTCCTGCTCGTCGTGCTGCTGGTCTCGGCATTCGCGCTCAACGCGCTCGCCGCGGGGATCGTCCTCGTGCTGACGCTGACACTGTTCGGTCTGCTGCGTCCTCTGCGAGGCGCCGGCGTCCGTCGTGCCCGCGCCCTCTCTCGTGCGCAGGTCCAATATGCCCGCGGGATCGCGGAGTCGATCCGAATCGCCGAAGAGACGCAGGTTTTCGGCGCGGCGGCGGCTCAGCGCAGGCGTATAGGCGGCTTCGTGGCTAGTGCCAAGACGCACATGTTTGCCACACAGATGCTGCTCAGGCTCGCTGCGAACCTGTACGCCGCCGTAATATCGCTGATGTTCGTCGGTGCGCTCTTCCTTCTCTATGAGATAGGCAAGAGCCACGCGGGATCGCTCGCTGCGGTTCTCATCATCCTTGTGCGGGCGAGTGTCAGCGGCCAGAACATCCAGGCGGCCTATCAGGGTTTGATTCAGGCGATGCCGTTTGTTGAGCGTACGCAGGAGGCGGAGCGGCGTTATCGGGAGAGTAGGCCGCGTGAGGGTACGCAGCCGTTGCCGTTGGTGCAGACGCTCGCGTTTGATGGGGTTGGCTATG
>DATBZG010000098.1:0-18096 GCA_036513335.1 Solirubrobacteraceae bacterium
CCACTGCTCGAGCGCGGCGACGAGCGCATCCTGAGCCAGGTCCTCCGCCACCGCCACGTCGCGCACGATGCGAGTCAGCCCGGCTATCAACCGCACCGACTCGATCCGCCACACGGCATCGATCGCACGCTGGGTAGCAGACGGGCTCACGGGCCTAGATCACCTAGTTCTGGGCAGCCTGCTCTCGCAGCCGCTCGTTCGCCTCGCGCAGCTCCGGCGTGAGTTGCTCGCCGAAGTCCGCCGCGTCGAAGACCTGGCGCAGCTCGATCTCCACACCTCCGCCGAACGGCGCTCGCTTGAGCCACTCGATCGCCTCATCACGCGACGCGCACTCCCAGATCCAATAGCCCGCGACGATCTCCTTCGCCTCCGTGAACGGACCATCGGTGACGCTCCGTTCGCTGCCCTCGAAGCGGACCCTCGCGCCCCTCGAGGTCGGGTGCAAGCCCTCCCCCGCCAGCATCACGCCTGAGCGGACGAGCTCTTCGTTGTACTTCGTCATGTCTCCCAGAAGCTCCGTGCTGGGCATCTCGCCCGCCTCGGACTCCGGGCTCCCGGGGACCAGAACCATGAAACGCATTGCCTCTCCTTTGATCGATGTTGTGGTCGCTATCCACACGTCGAACAACCTCGCACGAAATCGACACCGCGCAGGACTTTTTTCCGCTGACGCGCGGTCATGTTTTTTCAGATGCATGTAGCGTCGAGCGCGGCAGGCGCTCGCCGTCAGGCGCCGCCAACTACCTATCGGTAAGCACTGCCTTGATGCCGCCCCCCAGGAAGTGCTCCCGCAGCGCCGCGGGAGCGTTATCTAGCGAGTCCACGCTCGTGATCACGCTTTCCGGCTGGATCTGACCCTCGCGCATCAGCTCCAGAACCTTCGGGATCAGCGCGCGCGCATGCGTACGCCCGATGTGCAGCGTCATGTTGCGCACGTACATCTGCAGGATCGGCACGTGCGCGCGGCGATGCAGACCGCCGGCGCTGGAGCACACCCCGTCTGCGGCCGTGTGCGCCAGCGCGACGTGCAGACCGGTCAGGGTGATGTCGATCACCAGCGGCGCCGGCGGGCGCCCACGAAGCGCGCGCGGCTCCAGGGCGCTCAGACCCAGACGCTCGGCGTGCGCGCGCACGTCCGCCCGCGCATCCACCACCACCACGTTGCGCGCACCGAAGGCCTTTGCGATCAGGCCGGTGTACAGCGGCAGGCTCGCCGCAAACTTCACCTTCTTGGTCAGGGCCACAAGGATCAATACCTCAGCGTTCGGGTCGGCCTCCAACAGCTTCGGCAGATGCGGCGCGATGTGCCGGTACGCGTCACAGACGTTGTCCGCGACGCTGCAGGCCGCCACCGGGTCGATCTCCTCAGGCAACGGCACGAGCATCGCATCCGCGTAGGGAACCGCCAGCTGATCGGAGAACGCGCCGCCCCAGTGCCCTGTCGCGAGGCCCATTCCGTATGCCGCTGCGGGTGGAACGCTCGTACAGCTGCCGGTCAGCCCCGCGCGACACGCGGCGCATGTTCCGCAATTGATCTCAAATGGGACCAACACTCGGTCGCCCGGCTTGACCGTGCCCACCTGTTCGCCCACGGCCAGCACCTCTGCCACACATTCGTGACCAAGGTGCAGCGGCAGCGCGAACTGCGTCGCTCCGAGCGCCAGCGCGCAGTCAATGTCGCACGTGGACCCTGCGATCGGATGTACGACAGCGCCCAGCGGCCCGGGCGGCGCTGGCGCGGGTACCTCACGCCAGCGCAAGCGCATTCCGGGAGCGACCTCAAGTGCGCGCATTCGCGGTCTCGTAGGCCGGATCCGCTGAGCGGCACGGTCGGCGATCGCGCCTCCCAGCAGCTGCAGGCGCTGCCCGGCGTTGCGCTCCAGGAGCACTGGCATCGCCGCGGCGGCGTTCGGTGTGAGGAAGCCCGCGTAGTGGCGCAGCCGACCGTAGGGCCGCTTACGACGGGCCGGCGGGATCGCGCCCACCTGCGGAGGCTGCGCTGGGGAAGGCAACCGACAGACCTTATCGCGCCTGATCGAACCAGTCGAATCGCGCGGAGTGCGGCCGCGCAAAGATCAATCCGCCTCGTGCCATCGCACCGCGGTGCCAGGAGTCAGCCGCCGTCGGCGCCGCCCGGAGTCCGCGTGGCGTCGATCTTCAGGCGCACGTAGTCGATCACAGGCTCCGGTAGCCGGTCGCATACCGACGTCACGAAGCCGGAGCGCTCCTCAGCAGGCATCTCGCGTAGCGCCGCCGCGAGCATCACCGTCGCCACGAAAGCCTCTAGCTGGTCACGATCCTCCAGACGCGCCTCGTCGGCGACCAAGCGCACGCCGATGTCCTGAAACCCCGCCTGGCGCAGCCGCGCGCGCGTCTCCGCGACGCCGGCGAAATTCCAGAAGCGCGAGCTCTGCTCGCCGCCGCCCACCGCCTTCAGGAACTCATCGGTGTTTCCCTGGCCCCCCGCGTCGATCGAAAGCCGCCCGCCCGCACGCACCACTCGAGCCAGCTCGGCGAACACGTGCTCATGGTCGGGCAGCCAGTGCAGCGTCGCGACGCTCATGGCCGCATCGAAGCGCTCCTCGAGCGCGAACGGCTCACGCAGGTCGCGGTAGAGCACCTCCAGCCGGCCGTCGCCGTCGCCAAGGCGCTCGCGCAGCTTCGCGATCATCTGGCGCGAGCCGTCCAACGCGACCACGCGGCCGTCGGGCAGCGCCTGTAGCAGGCGCTCGGTGTCCCGCCCGCTACCGCAACCGAGCTCCAGCACCGTCTCGTCGCCGCGCAGATGCAAGCGCTCGAGCGCATCTCTCCCCCACCGCTTGTGTGGAAGATCGAGCGAGTCATAGGTCTTCGCGTCCCACTCCAACAGCTCCATCCACGACCTCCGCTCGTTCCGTGATCGAATACTTTCGTACGTCATAGCATACACACATCGTTGAGCCGAGAGGTCGTCTCAGCAGATTGGCCTCCCCCATCCGATCGCACCTGGCGCTCTGCCGCTCGGACGGCTACTCTCCGCTGGCAATGACAGCGAGCGGCAACATCTGCTCTCTGCGTGCGGATCGGCGCGCTCGGTAGGAGTGCCGTGAACAGAGTGCTTTTCGGGACTACGGCCAACGACCTCCCGTGGGGAAGCTTCACCGCGCCGTGGTGGGAAACCCTGATCGTGATGATCGTGATCGCGCTGATGCTCGTCGGGTGCGTGGCGATCGTCAAACACGTGCGCCGGCGCAATCGCGAACCCAAGCCGGTGGCCGATCAGTGGGAGGCGTTCGTCGCCATGGAGGAGCTCTGCCCGGAGGGCTGGCAGGCGCAGATCACGGTGTACGGACGAGACGCACCGATCCCCGAGGACGCGCCCGCCGCGCGTGATCCCCTGATCGAGCTCGAATGGAAGCAGTTCGAGGGCGAGCAACGTCGCGTGACCGTCGCCCGGCGCGCGTGGGCGCGCACGATCGGCGGGGCGCTGCAGATGATGGTCGACGCACGGCGGACCGACGCGGCGCTCGAACGCGGCGAACATGCGGGGGCTCAGGCCAACGACGTGTGGGAGGCGTTCTAAACCGGCGTCGCAGCTTGGATCTGCTCGTCCTCGACCGGCGTCACGGGCTCCAGGTCGCGCAGGCGGTCCACTCCCCCGAGCGCCGGGAACAGCCGGCTCCAGCCGAGCGCGATCACGATCGTCACCGCGCCGCCCGCGATCACAGCAGGAACCGCGCCCAGCAGGAACGCCGCGAAGCCCGACTCGAACGCCCCCAGCTGGTTCGAGGCGCTGATGAAGACCATCTCCACCGCCAGCACGCGACCACGCAGGCGATCGGGCGTGGCCAGGGCGACCGTGGTCGAGCGGATGTACATACTGAACATGTCCACGAACCCGCTCACCGCGAGCGCCAGCAGCGAGAGCACGAACGAGCGCGAGAGGCCGAACACGATCATGCTCGCGCCAAAAGCGCCAACGACCGTGAGCAGCGTTCGCCCCGCGCGGGCGCCCACGGGTTTGCGCGTCAGCACCGCCGCCGCCATCAGTGCGCCCACGGCGGGCGCGCTGCGCAGCACGCCCAGCCCGGTCGGGCCCACGTGCAGGATCGAGCGTGCGAACAGCGGCAGCAGCGCGACTGCGCCACCGAACAGGACAGCCAGCAGATCGAGCAGGATCGCGCCCAGGAGGATCGGCGTTTGGCGCACGAAGCGGATTCCCGCGAGCACGCTCGCAAGGCCAGGCGCAGAGCGCGTGCTCGGCGTGGCGTCCGCGGCCGGCTTGTGGCGCATGGCCGCCACGCAGCCTGTCGCTGCCAGGCACATGCAGCCGGCCACCACGTACACGATCCCCGCCGAGAGCGGGTACAAGAGGCCACCGAGCGCCGGCCCCATCACCTGAGCGCCCTGGACTGCGATCGAGCGCAGCGTCATCGCGCTCTCGAGCAGCTCGCCCGGAACGAGCGTCGTGGGAAGTGCTCGCGCGGCGGGCGTGCCGATCGAGGAGGCGGTGCCCGCCGCCATCGCCAGGCCCAGGAAAGGCCACACGCCCTTGACCCCAGAGGAGCTCACCACCGCGAGGCCCGCCGCCACGCCCGCACTCAACAGCAACGACACGCCGAGCACCAGCCGCCGTGGCAGACGGTCGGCCAGCTGTCCCGCCGGCAGCGCCAGCACGAACATTGGGATGAACTCCGCCAGGCCGATCAGACCCAGGTCCAGTGCGCTGCGCTGGTTGGTGTAGACCTCCCAGCCGATCGCCACCTCCAGCATCTGCACGCTCACGCCCATCGCCACGAGCGCCAGCCACAGAAGCGCGAAGTCGCGCTCGCCGAGCGCCGGTCCCAGTCGTTTCACCGGTCGTGGTCTAGCATCAAAGGCGACCCGAACCGCGAAGGAGAGGCACGAGATGGCCAACACGCTCTACACAGCAAAGGCGCATGTCACCGGGGGACGCGCCGACGGGCACGGCCGCACAGAGGACGGCCAGCTCGAGGTTGATCTGCGTCTGCCCACCGAGATGGGCGGCGCCGGTGGCGGCACGAATCCCGAGGAGCTCTTCGCCGTCGGCTACGCCGCCTGCTTCGAGGGAGCGCTCGGAGTGGTGGCGCGCCGCGCGAAGGCTGAGGCCGGCGATGTGGCGATCGACTCCGAGGTGTCGCTGTCCCCCAACGGCGAGGGCGGGTTCCTGCTCTCTGTCGCGCTGGACGTGACGCTACCCAGCATCGAGGACGCGGATACGGCCGTCGAGCTCGTGCGCGCCGCACACCAGGTCTGCCCCTACTCCAACGCCACGCGTGGCAACATCGACGTCGTGCTCACCGCCAACGGCGCACCCGTCGAGTAGCAGCGAACGGCTCTTGTTCAGCTCGAGTGGCTGAGCGCGCTCAACGACCGAACGTGCGCACGATCTCATGCGCACGTGTGCTCAGGTGGTCCAGCAGCGAGCGCACCTGCTCGAGTTCCGCGCGCAGCTCCGCGTCGCCGACCTCCACCGGCAGCATTGAGTCCTGCAGCGTCGCCAGCAGCTGGTCCGCTTGTCCGATCGACTGCACCGCGCCGTCCAGGAAGCCCTTGACTCCGTGGGAGGGCGCGCCCGCGACGGCCTGCTCGAACGTCCGGCCCGGCAGGTCGTGGCGCTCAGCGAAGCCTGCGTGCGCACGCCTCGCCCTGCCGTAAGCCATCTGGACCGGGCGAAACAGTTGCTCCTCGACCGTGTCCGCAGTGTGCTCGTCGAGCTGCTCATAGGCCTCGGTCAGTGAGGCCAGTGCCGCGCCCAACGCCTCAGCCGCCTCCGCGACCGTATCGAGGAGTTGCTGTCTTGCGTCGGCGGTGGCGTAGGGCACTGGGGCTAGGTTAGACGCAGACCGAGCTCAGTCCTGCAGTTGCCCCTGCAGCTGCTTTCGCCGGTCAGTCGATCGCGTAGACGAGCGTCACGTCCGTGCTCAGCGTGCAAGTTGTGGCGGTCGCCGCTTTCGCCGCGGGCTTCTTCTTTTTCTTCTTCTTGTGCTTGACCGTCGGCTTGTGGACGGTAGGTGCAACCGCCGATCCCTCCACGCGCTGGGCCACGTCCGGCACGACAGACACCGACGGTGAGCCGAAGTCCGGCTGTTCGCCTTCGTATTCGACGTAGCCAGATTCCCCGCCGGTGGTGCAATCGATCGAGCCTCCGCCTTCGACGACGCTCTGCACCGCGCCCAACGTCGCGCCCGCCTTGCTCGTCAGGAATTCGGCCTTGCTCTGCCCGTCGGTGACCGCAGCAGCCATGCCTTCGCGGTACACAGTGGTCGCGACCGCACGGTTGGCGCCCTGCGCCACGGGCACCATCGCCACGCCGTCCACGCTGACCGTACGCACTGGCGTCGTGGTCGGTGCTTCGGCGGATGCGACACCCAGCATGTTCGCGAACACCAGGCCACCCGCCACCACCAAAGTGGCTGCAATTGCACTCCTCATCCTGCGCTCGATGCTAGCGCGTGTCAGCGGCCAGTCCGCGGGCACGTTCCAGAACGGCGTCGATCATGGGCTCGGTGAGCCGGCCGGTGAACGTGTTCTGCTGGCTCGGGTGGTAGCAACCGATCAGCGTGTACCGCTCGCCTGCCAGCTCCGCGCCGTGGCCGAAACGCGGACGCGGGCGTGGACGCACGAACCCGGCCCCCGCGAGCGCCTCGCTCAACCGGAGCGCCGCATCCCATGCGAACGCGCCCAGGCAGACCAGCACGCGCGCCTGGACCAACAGCTGCATCTCACGCACGCTCCACGGAAGGCACTCGTCGCGCTCGGCCGGCGTCGGGCGGTTTGCGGGCGGTGCGCAGCGCACCGCCGCAGTGATCCACGCATCGCTCAGCTCCAGGCCGTCGTCGAGCCTGCGCGAGGACGGCTGGTTGGCAAAGCCGGTGCGCCACAGCGCCGCAAACAGGAAATCCCCGGAGCGGTCGCCCGTGAACACCCGTCCCGTACGGTTCGCGCCGTGTGCCGCCGGCGCAAGGCCCAACAGCACCACCCGCGCCGCCGGGTCCCCGAAGCCCGGCAGCGGGCGGCCCCAGTAGCGCTCCTCAGAGAACGCAGCGCGGCGCTCGCGCGCAACCTGCTCGCGCCAGGCAACCAGCCGCGGGCAACGCCGGCAGTCGCATATCTGCGTCTCCAGCTCGGTCAGGCGCGCGACGCTTTGCGATTGCACACAGCAGTAGTACCATCGGCCGGGAGATGCCGCTGTGGCTCTGGATCCTGTTGTTCGCCGGGCTGGTCAAAATCCCGCTCGCCGCGCTGATGCTGTGGATTCCCTTCCGCTACGACAACACGCTCGCGGCGCCTGACATCTCGGATTCCTCTGAAGAGGACGGCGGTTCCAAGGCTCTGCCGGGCGGGCCTCTGGACCCACACCCGCGGATGCCGCTCCCACGCGGCCCCCGGCGCGGCCCCCACGGCTCGTCCTCCCCACCGTCCCCCTCGCGAGTGCGCACGAACGTGCACAGTCGCCTGCCGGTCCGCAGCCACTGAGTCCCCTGCTGCCGCGCTCGAGCTGAGCGGCTGAGCGCCTGTCAGGAGAGCGCCCGCCCGCGTCAGCGGTTGCGCTTGCGCTGTTTACGCGCCGCCTTGGCTTTTTCTCGGCGCCTGCGAAGTCGGGCCGCAGTTTCGCTTGCCGAGCTGCCCTGGATCATCTCCTGCTCGGTCGCCGGCGCCACCCTTCGCGCGTCGCGCACGATCGCGAACGCAATCCCCGACAACAGCACGATCGCGGCAGCCACCACCAGCAGGATCACCGTGTGCGAGTTCGTCGGTTCGCTGCTCGACGTGCTCGTCGTCGTCGCCGTGGTCGACGTTTTCGTTTCTTCCGGCGCACCTTCTGTCAGTTCGCTGAGCGCACCGCCACCGCCGATGTTCGCCGCGATGCTCACCGTGGGGGCAACCGCCGCGAGGCCGAGCATCGCCGTGAGACACAATGCGCAGAGCCGCACGCGAAAGATCGAGGACGTTGGGTGGGGCCGTCTCAGCACGGTGGCGAGCATACCGGCTACATAGCCGCGCATCGAGTGGATCCGGCCGCACACGCACACAGCCACGCGGCCACGGCCGCACCCCATAGAATGGCGAGCCCATGCCCCCCAAGCAACGTCAGATACGGATGGAACAGCGCGGCGGCATCGAGGCCATCCAGGCGCTCGAGCAGCGCACCGACGAGGAGCTCGAAGCGGAGACCAAATACAAGGCCGCCGCCCTCGCGATCCTCGGCGCGCGGGCTTCCGAGCGCTTCGACGCCGAGACAGCGCGCGGCTTCTTCCAGCGCGCCATCGCAGCCGCCCGCCCGCAGGAGCGCATGCAGATCCGGCGCATGGCAGACGCCTCGCTGGCACTGGCTGAACGTCGCGCGGGGGACCTGAAGACCGCCGTCGAGCGCCTCGGCCAGACCCCGCCGAGCGGACGCCAGATGTTCGCCCTGCGCGCGATGGGGCTGCTGATCCCCCCCTCATCCGCCGGCATCCTCCTACGCATCCGCGGCGTCGTCTTGATCATTCTGCTGATCGTCGCGCTGCTCGCGCTCGGCCTGGGGGTCGTCGAGCTCATCTCCCTGCCCTTCGGTGGCCTCGGCCTCGCACCCGGCATCCTGCTCGGGCTGTTCCTCGTCATAGCCGTGCTTGCGATCCTCGCAGCCGTCGGCCGGCGCCGGCGCAACCGCGCCAAAGCGGCCGCAGCAGGCTGAGCCTCCGGGCTCCGGCAACGCCCGCCCGCCGCTCCAGCCGCACTACGCTTGCCCGCATGCTCGCACCCGTCTGCCTGATCGTGAACCCCGCCGCCGGTGGAGGCCGGGCCGGGCGCGCCGCACCCTCGGTCGAGCGCGCGCTGCGTGGCCACGGGCTGAGCGTGCGTCGCGCCGACACGCGCGATCTCCCTCACGCCCGTGAGCTCGCGCTCGCGGCCGCCGGGCAGGGTGAGACCGTCGTCGCTCTGAGCGGGGACGGGATGGTCGGCGCGATCGCCGATGTATTGCGGGACTCCCCCGGAGCCGTCCTCGGCGTACTCCCTGGCGGCCGCGGCAACGACCTCGCGCGGGTGCTCGGCATCCCCGAGGACCCCGTCGCCGCCTGCGCCACAATCGCCAAAGGAGTAGCTCGAGCGGTGGATCTGGGAGTGGTCAGCCCGCTCGACTCCGCCGGCGCCGGGCACGCGTTCGTGGGGATCGCCTCCGTCGGCTTCGACAGCGACGCCAATCGCATCGCCAACGAGGCGCCCGCTTGGCTGGGCGGCCTCGTCTATGCCTACGGCGCGCTGCGCGCCCTCGCCTCCTGGCAACCCGCGCGCTTCGAGATCGAGCTCGACCCGCCCGGCGAGCGCCGCAGCGTCACCGGCTACTCGGTCGGCGCGTGCAACTCCAAGGCCTACGGTGGCGGCATGATGGCCGCGCCCGACGCGCTGCTCGACGACGGTCTGCTCGACGTGCTGCTCGTGGAGGACGTCGGCAAGCTCGGGTTCCTCACCGGCATCCTGCCCAAGGTCTTCAGCGGAGAGCACGTTCACCACCCCGGTGTGCAGGTCCACCGCGCCAAAGAGATCACGATCAGCTGTGAGCGACCGTTCGAGATGTATGCGGACGGCGACCCCGTCGGACAGCTGCCCGTGCGCGTGCGCGCGCTGCCCGGGGCGATCACGATACTCACCCCCGAGGCCTCACCGGCGCGCTCGCCCTTCGCGCACGCACCAGCGCCGGCCACAGCACCATCCTCGCCATCGAGCAACCCAGCCAAGGCAGGCTGATGGCGGACACGCTGCCCGTCAAGCTCGCGCTCGCGCGGGCCGTGGGTGCGCTCTCTCGCCGGCGCGGCGGCGGCGCCACGAGCGCTCCCGGCAAGGCGCTTCTGCGGATGCAGCCGAATGCGATCGCGACGCTCGCCGCGCGTCTGCGACGCGGCAGCGTGCTGATCTCTGCGACCAACGGCAAGACGACCACCGCTTCACTCGCCGCCGCGATCCTCGAGCGCGACGGCGTCAGGCTCGTACACAACCACAGCGGAGCGAACATGGCCGGCGGCATCGCCGCCACGCTGCTGGCCGCCACGCTTCCGGGCGGCGCGATCGACGGCGAGCTCGGTCTGTTCGAGGTCGACGAGCTCTGGCTCGGCCCGCTCGCCACGCAACTGCAGCCGCGCGCGATCCTGCTCGCTAACCTGTTTCGCGATCAACTCGACCGCTACGGCGAGCTCGAGACGATCGTTGAGCGCTGGGAGGAGGCGTTGTGCAACGGGGATGCACAATTGGTGCTCAATGCGGACGACCCCTCGATCGCGGATCTCGGCCGCGATCGAGCGGGGGTCGTCTACTTCGGTGTCGAGGACGACTCCCTCGCGCTGGCAGGTATGGCGCATGCGGCCGACGCGAAGCACTGCCGCAGCTGCGGCTCACCCTACGTGTTCGACGCGATCTACCTCGGGCACCTGGGCCACTACCACTGCCCGAGCTGCGGACGCGCGCGCCCCACGCCGCTCGTGACCGCAAGCGACGTCCGCCTCGAAGGGGTGCGCGCCGCGGCCTTCACGCTGCGCACACCGGCCGGCGAGGCCCGCGTCGCGCTCGCGCTGCCCGGCCTCTACAACGTCTACAACGCCCTCGGCGCCGCAGCGCTCGCCACCGCGCTCGGCGTCGGCTTGGAGACGATCGCAGCCGGACTCGCCGCCACCACGCCCGCGTTCGGGCGCGCCGAGACGGTCACGCTCACCGTGCCGTCCGCCGCCAATGGCATGCTCGCGAGTGCGGGTGGGCACAGAGAGCTGTGCATCCTGCTCGTCAAGAACCCCGCAGGCGCGAACGAGGTGCTGCGCACGCTCGCGCTCGAGCCGGGCGAGCACGACCTGCTCGGCGTGCTCAACGACCACATCGCCGACGGCCACGACGTCTCCTGGATCTGGGACGCAGACTTCGAGCAGCTCGCCGGGCGCATACGCCTGGCGACGTGCAGCGGCACCCGCGCGGCCGACCTCGCGACGCGCCTGAAGTACGCCGGCGTCGAGCCCGAGCGGATCCACATCCAGGAGGATCTCTCGCGCGCGCTTGACGAGGCCGCCGCCGACCACGCGCCCCACTCAGAGCCGCCCCCGCCGCTGTACGCACTGCCCACCTACACTGCGATGCTCGCCCTACGCGAGCTGCTCGTGGCTCGCGGGGAGGCGAGCAGCGCATGGTCGTGAGCGCCCCTGGAGAGGAGCGCCGAGCAGCGCCCGGCGTGAGCGCCGACGCCAGATCGAGCGCTCTGGTCTGGCACGAGCTCGAGTGCGGGTCCTACCGCGTCGACCTTTCCCTCTGGCGCGAGCTGGCAGCGCAGGCGGGAGTGGGCGAAGGTGCGCAGCCGCTGCTCGACGTCGGCGCCGGCAGCGGGCGGGTCGCGCTCGAGCTCGCCTCGCGCGGGCACCGCGTGACGGCGCTCGACAGCGACCCCGAGCTCCTCGCGGCGCTGCGCGAGCGCGCCGGATCGACGCTCGTGGAGACGGTGTGCGCGGATGCTCGGACGTTCGCGCTCGAGCGTCGCGACTTCGCCGTTTGCCTCGTGCCGATGCAGACCATCCAGCTGCTCTCAGGCGCGGACGGGCGCCTCGCCTTCCTGCGTCGAGCGCAGGAGCACCTACAACCGGGAGGCCTGCTCGCGTGCGCGATCGTCACCGACATCCAGGCCTTCGACTGTGCCGCCGGCGACATCGGCCCCGAGCCTGACGTCGCCCATCGCGACGGCCTCGACTACGTCAGCCGCCCCACCGCCCTACGAGTTTCCGCCACCAGCATTCGCATCGAGCGCGAGCGTCACATCCTCTCCAGAGCGCACCGCGCGAGCCGGCGCGGCACGCCCCGTGACGATCAGCCGCAGCTCGATGCGATCGAGCTCGACCGACTCACCGTGGCGCAGCTGCTGGCCGAGGGCGAGCAGGCCGGGCTGAGGAGCGAGGGCAGCCGCTCGATCCCGGCCACGCTCGAGCACGTCGGCAGCGAGGTGGCGCTGCTCCGTGCCTGAGCGCGCCCCCTCCACCCCGTTGCGGCCGCGCGCGCTACGTGTGTGCGCGCTATATCCCGACCTGATGAACATCTACGCCGACCGCGGCAACCTGATCGTGCTCGAGCGCCGCTGCGCCTGGCGCGGGATCGGCTTCCAACTCTCCAGCAGCGGCCTCGGTGAGCCCCTCGACGCAGAGCAGCACGACCTCTTCTATATCGGCGGCGGACAGGACCGCGACCAGCGCTTGTGCGCCGAGGACCTGATCGCGACCAAGCGTGAAGCACTGCACGCCGCTGCCGCGCGCGAGGCGGTCGTGCTCGGCGTCTGCGGCGGCTATCAGCTGCTCGGGCACTCCTACACGCTCGGCAAGGACGAGATCCCCGGCGTCGGGCTGCTGGACGTGCGCACCGTGCGCGAAGACGGCCCGCGTCTGATCGGCAACGTCGCGATCGAGGTCGCGCTCGAGGGCGGCTCCGATCGCGTGCTCGCAGGCTTTGAGAACCACGGTGGGCGCACCTATCTAGGCGCGGAGCAACAGCCGCTCGGGCGTGTGCTCGCGGGCCACGGCAACGACGGGCGCAGCGGCTTCGAGGGCGCTCGTGCCGAGAACACGATCGGCACCTACCTGCACGGACCGCTGCTGCCAAAGAACGTGTGGTTCGCGGACTGGCTGATCGCCCGCGCGCTCGCGATCGACCCCGCCGAGCTGGCGCCGCTGCCCGACGAGCTCGAGCGCCGGACGCACCTAAGCGCGCGCCACGCCGCCGGCGTGTAGCGGCTCGAGCTCCGTCTGCCTGGCGTCCGGCATCTCAACTTCGCTGGCGCTGGGCTGCGCTTGACGCTCGGGCGGCGCCGACGCGCGGACAAACGCCAGCACCGCCGCGCCGCCCACGAGCGCCGTGACGCCGGCGACGAGGTAGATGCTGTTCTGGCTGCTCGCGTAGGCCGCGCGCACCGCATGCGCCACGAGCGCCCGCGCATGCGGCGAGCTCGCAGCGATCAGTCCCTGCGCCCCACCCTGGCTCGCCTGCGCCGCCGCTGCGTGGGGATCGCTCAGCGCGCCGCTGTGCGCAAAGGAAGCCTCGATGCGGCTCGTGAAGAGCGTGCCCAGCGCTGCGATGCCAAGCGCGAAGCCGAGCTGGCGGAACGTGTTCACGATGCCGCTGGCCATGCCCGCGCGCGCCGGAGGCACGGCGCCGAGCGTGGCCGAGATCAGCACCGGCGAGGCCACGCCCACACCGAGGCCCGTCAGCACCAGCCCCGGGATCATCGCCTCCCAGCCCGAGCTCGCCGAGAAGTCCGTGCGCAGCAGCGAGCCTGCGCCGATCGCCAGCAGCCCCAGACCAAGGGGGAACTGTGGCGGGATGCGGTGCATGAAGCGACCGATACCCGCTGACGCCGCGAACGCCACCGCGGCGAGCGGGGCCACGACGAGACCAGCGTCGATCGCCGACATGTTCAGAACCGACTGCAGCCAGAGCTGCGTGTAGAGCAGCGCCGCGAACGCCCCTGCCGCAAGCGCCACCGCCGCGAGCATCAGCGCCGCGAAGGAACGGTTGCGAAGCAGTGAGAGGTCCATCAGAGGACTCGCCCGCCGCGGCTCAACCGCGAGGAACACGATCAGCGCCACCGCAGCGATGGCGAACGCCACGATCGTCGTCGTCGCGCCCCAGCCGGCCGAGCCACCGTGGATCAGCGCGTACGTCACGCCGCCGGCGGAGAGGGTGAACCAGAACGCTCCCAGCCAGTCGAGCTTGCCCCTGTGGCCATGGGACTCGGAGAGCACGCGCTGGGTCATGACGACCGCCACGGCCGCGATCGGGAGGTTCACGAGAAAGATCGCACGCCAGTCGAACGCGTCGATCAGGACACCGCCCAGGATCGGTGCGAGCGCCGCAGCCGCGCCGGTCACCGCGCCCCAGACGCCGAAGGCGACGCCGCGATCCTGGCCCTGGTAGGTGGCGTTCAGCAGGGCCGCGTTCGTCGCGAACATCGCCGCCGCCCCCACCCCCTGGACGGCGCGAGCAGCGATCAGCAGGGCGGCGGTCGGGGCGATCGCGCAGCACAGCGACGCGCTCGCGAACAGGATCAGGCCGGCCTGGAAGATGCGACGCCTGCCGAAGCGGTCGGCTAGCGACCCACTCAGCAGCAGCAGCGCGGCTAGCGACAGTGCGTACGCGTCGACCACCCACTGCAGCGATGAGAGGCTCGCGTTCAGGTCGGAGGCCATCGACGGCAGCGCAACGCTCACGATCGTGACGTCGACGAGCAGCATGAAGGTGCCGAGGCAGATGGCCACCAGCGGCCACCAGCGGCCTCGGTTCGGTACGGCAATGGTGTCCATGGATCTCCTGTGTCGAAGGGCGGCGGGTGCCACCGCCGGCAGCTGGGATTCACCACCATCTTTCACACGATGCCTGTCTTGTTCCGGCCATCTGCTCAGAAAGGGCGAACTTCGACCTTTGAATGTAGATTTATGGTGATATCCGATGCCCGACCTGCTCGACACCCAGCTCCTGCACGCGCTTCAGCTCGACGGCAGGGCGCCGTTCAGCACGATCGCCGACGTTCTCGGGGTCTCCGACCAGACGATCGCCAGGCGCTACAGCCGCCTTCACGACGCGCGTAGGCTGCGCGTTCGCGGCCTCAGCGACGCCCAGCGCCTGCGTGACACCCGCTGGATCGTGCGCGTCCAGTGCACGCCCAACGCCGCCGCGGCCGCCGCCGACGCGCTCGCCCGCAGACCCGACACCTCATGGATCAGCCTCACCTCCGGCGGCACCGAGATCGTCTGCGTGGTGAGAACCACCAGCGGCGAGCAGGACAACCGCCTGTTGCTGCAGACGCTGCCACGCAACCGCTTCGTCGTGGCGATGACCGCTCACTGCGTCCTGCACACGTTCTTCGGAGATCCTGCCGGTCTGATCAACAAGCTCGGGTCGCTGAGCAAGGCGCAGGTCGCACGCCTGCGCCGCCCACCCGTCCTCGACGCCGACGGGCCTGTCTCGCTCACCGCGGTCGATCGCAAGCTGTTCACGCTGCTCGAGCACGACGGCCGCGCGACGTTCGCCGAGCTGTCGGCAGCCACCGACGCCTCCCAGACCACCGTCCGGCGCAGGATCGCCGAGCTGCGGACGAACGGCACGCTCTACTTCGACGTCGACTTCGACCAGGCACTGCTCGACCTGCACGTACGCGCGATGGTGTGGCTGTCGGTCGCCCCCAGCCAGCTCGCAGCAGTCGGTGAGGCGCTCGCCGGACACCCCGAGACCGCCTACGTCGCAGCCACCACCGGCGCCAGCAACCTCTACGCGTCCGTCGTCTGCGCAGACACCGCCGCCCTCTACGCGTACCTCACCACCCGCATCGCGCGGTTGACCGGGATCGAGCGCATCGAGACCGTCCCGATCGTGCGCTCGGTGAAGCGCGGCGGCCTGCTTGGGCCGACCTGATCGCAAAGACCTGGTGAGAGTGAAGCCTGGGCGTTCGGAAACTCGGCGTTCGCGCCCGGCAAGGGCGCGGCTGGGGGCCTAGGATCGCGTAATGGATCTCGCTGAATACCAGCGCCTGTCGCGGCGCACCGCCGAGTACCCGCGCGAGGCATGGCTGACCTACCCCGCCCTCGGGCTCGCGGGCGAGGCCGGTGAGGTCGCCGAGCACGCCAAGAAGGCGATCCGCGACGACGCAGGCCAGGTCACCGACGAGCGCCGGTCAGCGATGGCCAAGGAGCTCGGCGATGTCCTCTGGTACGTCTCCCAGCTCGCCACCGAGCTCGGGCTCGAGCTCGATGAGATCGCCGACACGAACCTCCAGAAGCTGCTCTCCAGGCAGCGTCGCGGCGTTCTCTCGGGCAGCGGCGACGATCGCTGAGCGGCGTGAGCAGACGCGCAACGATCGACTCAACGTGCGTCTCCACCCAACTGACCCGGGAATGCTCGCCGTGAGTGCGAGGATGGAGATGTGCTGCGCGATCCAGAAGATGTCGCGGATGTCCACTCCGAAGACCTAGACGTCCCCGAAGGGCTGAGTCGCCGCAAGCTGCGCTCGCGCGTGCTGATCGCGCTCGGCCTGCTGGTCGTCGTCGTCGCCGTCGTCACGCTGGTGCCCGGCCTCAGCGGGCTGCGCACGCGCCTCGCGCACGCGAGCCCCGGCTGGCTGGCCGCGGGCGCACTGCTGAAGGTGATCTCCGGCTTCGGCTACGTGGCCGTCTTTCGCATGACCTTCTGCCGGCGCATGAGCTGGCGCGTGAGCACCCAGATCGGCATGTCCGAGTTCGGCGCGAACGCGCTGCTGCCCACCGGCGGCGCCGGCGGCCTCGCGCTCGGCGCGTGGGCGCTCAAACGCGGCGGCATGCCCGGGGAGGAGATCGCCAAGCGAACCGTCGCCTTCTTCCTGCTCACGAGCCTCCCCAACGTCCTCGGCGTGATCGTGCTCGGTCTCGCGCTCGCGGTCGGCGTGCTCGGCGGAGAGTCCAACCTGCTGCTCACCGCGCTGCCCGCCGCGATCGCTGCAATCGCTGTGGCGGGCACGATCGCCGGCGGCCGGCTCGCTCGCCGCTACGAACAGCGCAAACGCGACTCCGGCACCCACCTGCGCTCCAAACGGGCGCTCGCCGCCGTCAAGGGACTCGCCGCGCTCGCCGACGGCGTCGACGAGTCGCTCGCGCTGCTGCGCGAGGGCAACGCGATCCTGATCGCGGGCCTGCTCGCCTACCTCGTCTTCGACGTGCTGATCCTGTGGGCTGGCTTTCACGCGCTCGGGTCGAGCCCGCCGATCGCGATCCTCGCGCTCGCCTACCTGATCGGAGAGCTCGGCGGCCTGATCCCCGTACCCGGCGGCCTCGGCGGCGTCGACGCCGGGCTGCTCGGCACGCTCGTGCTCTACCACGTCTCCATCACCTCCGCCGCGGGCGCCGTGCTCGCCTACCGTGCGATCGCGCTCAGCGTGCCCGCCGTGATCGGCGCCGTCGCCTTCGTCGCGCTGCGGCGCACCTTGAACAACGAGGTCGAGCAGGTCGCCGTCTGCGCGCACGAGAGCGAGATGCACGTCATCGGCCTCGGCCGCGCGCGCATCCAGCACACGCCGCGCGAGCGCACGGGAAGCTGAGAGGACTTCCTAGGTCGCGACCGCGAAGCGCGCGAAGCGCCCCGCGAGACGCGCGGGCACGAGCGCGTGGACGCGCACGCCCTCGGCGGTGTCCTCGCGCGTGACCTCGCCAGCAAGCTCGTGCAGCTCCGCCAGGCTGCCACCGTCCGCGTAGGGAACCAGTAGATCCAGCGGGCGCAGCGTGTGTGCGAGCTCGTGCTCGATCCGTTCACCCAGCTGATCGAGACCCTCGCCGGTCACGCCGCTGACGAGCACCGCGTCCGGGTAGCGCAGGCGCAGCTCGTCGCGCTCCTCCTCGTCGAGCAGGTCCACCTTGTTCAAGACGAGCAGCCGCGGGGTCTCACCCGCGCCGATCTCCTCCAGGGTCTCCTCCACCGAGCGCTGCATGGTCTCCCGTTGGAGCTCTGGCGCGGAGGCGTCGAGTACGTGCGCGAGCAGCTCCGCGCGGCTTGTCTCCTCGAGCGTCGCCGCAAATGCGTCCACCAGCTGATGGGGCAGCTTCGAGATGAAGCCCACGGTGTCCGTCAGCAGGTAGGAGCGACCCGTCAGCTTCAGCGTGCGCGTGGTCGGGTCAAGCGTGTGGAACAGACGATCGCGGACCCCGACCTCCGATCCCGTCATCGCGTTCAGCAACGTCGACTTGCCGGCGTTCGTGTAGCCCACCAGCGCCAGCTCACGGTGGCGGCCCCGGGCCCGGCTGCGTCGCTGGAGCGACCGGGTGCGCTCCACGTCACGCAGCTCGTCCTCGAGCTTGTGCATCCGGCGCACGAGGCGGCGCCGGTCCACCTCGAGCTGCGTCTCGCCGGGCCCGCGTGTCCCGATGCCGCCCGCCTGCTGGCTGAGCGACGTGCCCCGGCCCCGCAGACGCGGTAGCCGGTAACGCAGGAGCGCCAGTTCCACCTGTGCCTTGCCCTCCGGGCTGCGCGCGTTCTGGGCGAAGATGTCGAGGATCACCGCCGTACGGTCGATGGCCGTGCGGCCGAACAGCTTCTCGAGGTTGCGGTGCTGCGCCGGGGTCAGCTCGTCGTCGAAGA
>DATBZG010000099.1:0-25344 GCA_036513335.1 Solirubrobacteraceae bacterium
CTGGCTGCGTCCTCAGTCGCTCGCGTGCAAAGCACGCCACGCTCCTTGCGTCCTTGCCAGGAACGACGATCCGTCGGCCTTCGGCGTGCCTCTGTCCCGTTTTCCGGGAGACGCGTTCGCTTGTGCCCCGAACAGCCGTAGCGGCACCGGTCACCACACTTCGGGTCGCCGCGGCCGCGAACATCTCGGCTCGCCTTGAGGGCTGCGGATTTACGAGGCGACTTGAGTTGGGGGGTTAGCTATGATGTCCGCTCCGCCGCGCGAACGATCAGGTGATCGTCTACGCGTGGCCTTTTTCACGCCTATGGCACCCTCGACTAGAACCTACGTAGCGAAGCCGACCGATCGCGAGCGCAATTGGCTGCTGGTTGACGCCAACGGCAAGACGCTCGGCCGCTTGGCGACGCAGATCGCAGATGTGCTGCGCGGCAAGCGCAAGCCGGAGTACACGCCGCACATCGACACGGGGGACTTCGTGGTTGTGATCAACGCGGAGAAGATCCACGTCAGCGGCAACAAGCGCCAGGACAAGCGCTACTACCGCCACTCGGGCTACCCGGGCGGTCTGCGCTCACGCTCGTTCGAGGAAATGCTGGCCAGGCGCCCTGAGGACATCATCCGCCTCGCGGTCAAAGGCATGATGCCGCGCAACCGCCTGGCTCGCAAGCAGATAACGAAGCTCAAGATCTACGCCGGGCCCGAGCACCCGCATGTGGCCCAGAAACCGCAACCGCTGGAGATCGAGGCCTGATGGCAGACGAGCAGAACCCCGAGCAGGAGGCTGAGGCGCCGGACGCCGAGCAGCCCGCCTCCGAGACCGAGACCGAGACCGAGACCCAGGAGCCGGCTGTCGCAGCCGAGCCCGTCGCCGCCGAGGAGCCGCCGGCCGCTGAGGAGCCGGCCGTCGAGGAGCCGGCCGTCGAGGAGCCCGCTGCGCCCGTTGCGGCAGAGGCAGCCGTGGATGAGGGCGACGAGGAGGACGAGGAGCCGGCGCCGCGCGAGAAACCCGCGGTGCCAGGAGCCCACCTTGAAGTGGACATCGTGCCCGAGGGCGTTGACCCGCTCGGCCGCAGCGAGGGATATGAGGACGCCTATGTCGATCCCTACGCGGTCGACGACGACGGCGAGCAGGGACAGGACGCGGAGGAGGAGCAGGAGCTGACCGAGCCGATTTCCACGGCCGCGATCGACCTGGCCTCCGGCGCACGCTACCGCGCGACGGGCAAGCGCAAGTCGGCGATCGCACGCGTCACGCTGCGCCCCGGAACCGGCAGCTACCTGGTCAACGGACGCACGCTGGAGGAGCATTTCCCCCGCCTGACGCTCCAGCGCAACATTCGCCAGCCGCTTGAGACGGTCGGCTACCAGGACCGCATGGACGTGGTCGCGCGTCTGCACGGCGGCGGCATCTCCGCGCAGGCGGGGGCGTTGCGCCACGGCGTCTCGCGCGCGCTGCTCGAGGCCGACCCGAACCTGCGCGGTGAGCTCAAGCGCAGAGGCTTCCTCACGCGCGACTCGCGCGCGAAGGAGCGCAAGAAGGCCGGCCTGAAGAAGGCGCGCAAGCGTCCGCAGTTCTCCAAGCGATAGGCACCGCGCCTACCCAGATGGCCCGCAAGCTGTTCGGGACCGACGGCGTGCGTGGTCACGCCGGTGAGTTCCTGACGGCGGAGCTCGCGCTCGCGCTGGGACGCGCGGCGACGCAGGAAGCGGACGAGGAGCGCCCGCAGGTCCTGATCATCCGCGACACGCGCGAGTCGGGCGAGATGCTCGAGGCGGCGCTGGCCGCGGGGGTGAGCGCAGCGGGCGGCGATGCGCTGCTGGGGGGCGTGCTGCCCACGCCGGCGGCGCCGCTGCTGATCGGGCGCTACGGCTTCGACCTGGCGGTCGTCCTCTCCGCGTCACACAACCCCTTCCAGGACAACGGCATCAAGTTCTTCGCCGCGGACGGCTACAAGCTCTCAGACGACACGGAGCTGGCGATCGAGCGCGAGCTCGAGCGCCCGCGGCGCTCCACCGCGATCGGGCGTGTACGCGAGCTGCGCGGCGCGCCGGAGGACTATCTGCGCGAGCTGCACGTGCGCTTCGCAGAGCTCGATCTGCACGGCGTGGACGTGCTGCTGGACTGCGCCAACGGCGCCACCTACGAGGTCGCGCCCGAGATCTTCAGGCGCCTGGGGGCGACGGTCACGACGATCGCCGACGCACCGGACGGGCGCAACATCAACGCCGGCTGCGGCTCCACCCACATCGACCGGCTCGCCGAGCGCGTCGTCGCGGGCGACCATGCGATCGGGTTCGCGTTCGACGGCGACGGCGACCGCGTGCTCGCGGTGGACCGCAACGGGGCGGTGGTGGACGGCGATGAGCTACTCGCGCTGGCGACGTTGCACCTGCGCGCGCGCGGGCGTCTCAGCGGCGACGGTGTGGTGGTCACGGTGATGACCAACTACGGCTTTCACGCGGCGATGGAGCGCGCAGGGGTGAGCGTGGGCATCACGAACGTCGGCGACCGCTATGTGCTCGAGGAGCTGCGCGCCCGCGCCTGGACGCTGGGCGGGGAGCAGTCGGGTCACATCATCGACATGGGCTTCAACCGCACCGGCGACGGGCTCGCCAGTGCGCTGCTGACGCTGGAGGCGCTCGCCGGTCGCGACCTCAGCGAGCGCGACGCGATGAGCAAGCTGCCCCAGCGACTGGTGAACGTGCGCGTGCGCGACCGAGGCGCCCTGGAGAACGCGGCGGCAGTGGATGCAGCGGTCCGCGACGCGGAGCGGGAGCTGCGCGGACGCGGGCGCGTGCTCGTGCGCTCCAGTGGCACCGAGCCGCTCGTGCGCGTGATGGTGGAGGCGCCGAGCGAGCAGGAGGCCGACGCGGTCTGCGCGCGCCTGGTGACGGCGGTCGAGCAGGAGCTCGCGTAGCGCGTCTCAGTACCTGCAGAGGCGTTTGCGCCGGCCGGCGCCGACAGGGTGCGCTGGTATCTTCGAGGAGGTGTGCGGCATCGTTGGCTACATCGGCAGGCGTCCCGTCCAGGACCTGCTGCTCGCCGGACTCAGCAAGCTCGAGTACCGCGGCTATGACTCCGCCGGGATCTCCGTCATCGCGGAGGATCGGATCGAGGCCGTGCGCGCGGTCGGCAACCTCAGCGCGCTGCAGGCGAAGCTCGGCCGCGAAGCTGCCTCCGGTCCTGCGGTAGCGCTCGCCGAGCGTCCGGCCACGACCGGCATCGGGCACACCCGCTGGGCGACGCACGGCCGCGTGAGCGAAGCTAACGCCCACCCCCACTACGACAGCGAGGACCGCATCCACGTCGTGGTCAACGGGATCGTCGAGAACTACATGGAGTTGAAGCAGCGACTGGTTGAGCAGGGCACCACGTTCACCTCCGAGACCGACGCGGAGGTGATCGCCCACCTGATCGCGCGCTGCTACGAGGGCGACCTCGCCGACGCCGTGCTGCGCGCCTACGCGCAGCTCGAAGGCCACTACGCATTCGTGGCAATGAGCCTGGACGAGCCGGACACGCTCGTGGGTGCCAGGCGCGAGTGCCCGCTGATCGTGGGCCGCGGCGAGGGCGAGCAGTTCATCGCATCCGCTGTGCCCGCGTTCCTCGCGCAGACGCGTCGAGTCCAGTACGTGGAGAACGGCGAGATCGTCGTTCTGCACCGGGACGGCGTGCGGATCATGACCGCCTCCGGCGAGCCGGTCGAGCGCGCTGTGGAAGAGGTCGACTGGGACGAGGAGACCGCTGAGAAGGGCGGCTACGAGACGTTCATGCTGAAGGAGATCCACGAACAGGCGGATGCGGTGGCGGAGACGATCGCCGACCGCACCGCGCGCGGCGACGGCGTGGACCTGGACGAGGAGGGCGCGCTGGACGAGGCGATCCTCGCGGGCGTCAAGCGCGTCATCGTGGTGGCCTGCGGCACCGCCTACCACGCCGGTCTGATCGGCCGCTACGCCGTCGAGGAGTGGGCGCGGCTGCCGGTGGAGCTGGACATCGCCTCGGAGTACCGCTACCGCAACCCCGTCGTGGGGCCGGGCGACCTGGTGATCGGGATCTCCCAGTCAGGCGAGACGGCTGACACCCTCGCGGCGATGCGCCTCGCACGCGAGCGCGGTGCCACGGTGCTGGCGATCACCAACACGATGGGCTCGCAGGCCACGCGCGAGGCCGACGGCGTGCTCTACACGCGGGCGGGCCTCGAGATCGGCGTGGCGGCGACGAAGACGTTCGTCTGCCAGGTGGCGGTCATGTACCTACTGGGGCTGCGTCTGGCGGAGCTGCGTGGCACGCTGCCTGCGGCGCGCGTGACGGAGCTCGTGGCCGAGCTCAAGCGGTTGCCGCACTGCATCGACGAGCTGATCGAGGACTGTCAGGCGCGCACAGATGCGATCGCTGAGACGTGCTGGAACGCCAAGTTCTTCCTGTACATCGGGCGCCACATCGGCCTCGCGGTGGCGCTCGAGGGCGCGCTGAAGCTGAAGGAGATCTCATACATCTCCACCGACGCCTACGCGGCCGGCGAGATGAAGCACGGTCCGATCGCGCTGCTCGATCAGGACACGCCGGTCGTTTGCGTGGCCACGCGCTCGCCGGTGCTGGAGAAGCTCGTGTCCAACATCCAGGAGGCGCGCGCCCGCGGGGCGCGCGTGATCGCGCTGACGACCGCAGGTGACGGCATCGTCGAGCCCCACGTGGACGCGACGCTCACCGTGCCCGCCACCGACTGGATGCTGCAGCCGATCCTCGCGGTGATCCCGCTGCAACTGCTCGCGTACGGGATCGCGCGCAGACACGGCCTGAACGTCGACCAGCCGCGCAACCTGGCCAAGACGGTCACCGTCGAGTAACTGCCTCGCGCCGACGAGACACCGCGCCGCCGAGCCGCTCGGGCGACCCGCCGGACGGTACGTCTGCCGTGCACCTCGCTCGGCGACCATCCGCGGCGGAGGACCATCTAGCATCGCTGGTCGTGAGTGTCCTCCCAACGTGGCTCGTGCCGCTGCTCGACGCCGAGACGATGCGCGGCGTCGATGCGTGGGCGATCGAGCAGCGCGGCGTGGCGAGCCTCGATCTGATGGAGCGCGCCGGCGCGGGCGTGGCGCGCGCGATCGAGCGTGCCTGGCCGGACGGCCCGGTGACGGTCGTGTGCGGCAAGGGCAACAACGGTGGCGACGGGCTGGTGGTCGCGCGCCTGCTGCGCGACGCCGGGCGCGAGGTGCGGGTCGTGTGCGTCACGCCGCCTGATGAGCTCTCGGGCGACGCGCGCGCGAACCTCGAGCGCCTGCGCGGGCCGGGGCCCGTCCGACTGGATGGCTCGCCATGGTTGCCGCCGGGGGGAGCGGAGGCCGGGAGCGCGCAGTCGGGCGCTGACAGCGACGTGCTCGCGGGGGCGACGGTCGTGGTCGACGCGCTGCTGGGCACTGGGTTCCAGAGGGAGCCGCGCGGCGCCGTCGCGGAGGCGATACACGCGATCGGACACGCCGGCGCGCCGGTCGTCAGTGTGGACGTGCCCAGCGGGGTGGACGCCTCCACCGGCGTCGTCGCGGGCCCGGCGGTGTGCGCGTCGCTGACGGTGACCTTCCATGCGGCCAAGCCGGGTCTGTGGATTCACCCGGGCAAGGCGCACGCCGGTGAGGTGCAGACGCTCGACATCGGCATTCCGCGCGGCGCCCCGGAAGCCTCTTCGATCGGCCTGATCGCGCCGAGCGTGCTCGATCAGCTCCCGCGGCGCGGCGCCGACTCGACCAAGTTCGTCTCCGGCCACGTGCTTGTGACAGGAGGCTCCCGTGGGCTGACGGGTGCGCCACGGATGGCCTCGGAGGCGAGCATGCGCGCGGGGGCGGGCTATGTGACGGCATGTATTCCCGCGTCGCTGCAGGGGATCTTCGCTGCGGCGGGAACCCCGGAGATCATGACCCGGGGTATGCCCGACGAGGGTGGCGCGCTGACGCTCGACGGGGTTTCAGAGGTGCTCGACGCGAGCTCACGCGGCGGCGCGCTGGCGCTCGGTCCGGGCCTCGGCCGCAGCCCCGGCTCGTTCGAGCTTGCCCGGGCGCTGGCCGCCCGCGCAGAGGTGGCGCTGGTGTTGGACGCCGACGGGCTCAACGCGCATGCGGGTCGGCTCGGGGACCTGGCGGCAAGGACCGCACCGACCGTGCTGACTCCGCACGCGGGCGAGCTCGCACGCCTACTGGAGCTCGAAAGCGCGGGGATCGACCGCGAGCGCCTGCGGCACGTACGCTCGGCAGCCGAGCGATCCGGCGCGGTCGTGGTGCTGAAGGGGGACGACACGCTGATCGCCGACCCCGATGGGCGGGTGGCGGTGAGCCCGGGGGAAAGCCCGGCGCTTGCGACCGCGGGTACGGGCGACGTGTTGACGGGCGTCGTCTCGGCGATGCTCGCACAGGGGTTGGACGCGTTCTCGGCCGCCGCCGCCGGGGTCTGGCTGCACGCGCAGGCCGGGCGGGTGGCGGCGCGGCGGGTGGGTGCGGCGGAGGGCGTGATCGCCTCGGACGTGATCGGCGCGCTGCCTGCCGCGCGCGCACAGATGACCGTGGAGCCCGGGGAGGCGGCGCTTCATGGCTGACGGCTCGACGCGGGCGGCCGCCGAGGCACGGGGGACAAGCACGCGTCGCGCGCAGGCGCGCGTGAACGTGGCCGCGATCGAACGCAACTGTGCGCGGCTGCGCACCGAGCTGCGCGGCGGCGCGGCGCTGTGCGCGGTCGTCAAGGCCAACGGTTACGGCCACGGTGCTGTGCAGAGCGCCCGAGCGGCGCTCTCCGGAGGCGCGAGCTGGCTGGCGGTGGCGGACGCTCACGAGGCGTGTGAGCTGCGCGAGGCTGGACTGCGCGAGGCGCGCATCCTCGTGATGGGCGCCCTCAGCCCGGTGGAGCTCAAGGAGGCGCTCGCGGCGGACGCTGATGTGGTGGTGTGGAACGAGGACTACCTGCAGGCAGTCGCGGCGGCGGGAGGGGGGCGCGTCCACGTCAAGTTCGACTCAGGCATGGGACGCCTCGGCACGCGCGACCCCGAGGAGGCATCGCGCGTGGCGGCCGCCGCTCGTGCGACGCCGGGCGTTCAGCTGGCGGGCGCGATGACTCATTTCGCGACCGCGGATGACCTCAAGGACGACGGCTTCTTCACCTCGCAGCTGGCGAGCTTCACGAGCTGGGCGCGCGAGGTCAGGGCGCTGGAGCCGGACATCCTCGTGCACGCCGCCAACAGCGCCGCCATGATGCGCGAGCCGGAGGCCCAGTTCGACATGGTCCGCTGTGGCATCGCGATCTACGGCATGGACCCGTTCGGCAAGGACCCGGCGGCACGCGCTCTGGAGCCGGCGCTGGAGTTGAGCTCCTGGCTGGCCGAGGTGAAGCTGTGTCGCGCAGGGGAGAGCGCCGGCTACGGGCGCCAGTTCCTCGCCGAAGGCGACACCTACATCGGCGTGCTTCCGATCGGCTACGGCGACGGCTGGCGGCGCGGGCTGTCCAACAACGCCGACGTGCTCATCGCCGGGCACCGCCACCCGCTGGTGGGCACCGTCAGCATGGACAGCATCACCGTCGATCTTGGCTCCGACGAGGCGGTCGCGCAGCTGCGCGGAGAGCGCGCGATCCTGATCGGCTTTCAACTTAGCGAGCGCATCACCGCCGAGGAGGTCGCGCGCCGTCTGGAGACGATCAACTACGAGGTCACCTGTGCGCTGACGCCGCGCGTGCCGCGTGTCTACCACCGGGACGGCGTGCCCGTGGACGAGAGAGGCATCAGCCTGCCGGCGCGAGCGGTGAACGCCGACCCGGCATGAGCGCCGCACTGGACGCGGCCAGGAGCGCGCTTCACGGCGCGCGGGCATGGCTGGTGGGCGGAGCCGTGCGCGACCGCGCGATCGGCAGAGCCACCGCCGACGTCGACATCGTGGTGGACGGCGATCCGGGCGAGGCCGCACGGGCGATCGCACGAGTCGCGGGGCGAGCCGCCTGCTTTGCGCTGTCGGAGGAGTTCGGCTCGTGGCGGGTGGTGGCGCGCGGCGGCGCCTGGCAGCTCGACGTCGAGCCGCTGCGCG
Source organism: Solirubrobacteraceae bacterium (assembly GCA_036513335.1). Lineage (GTDB taxonomy): Bacteria > Actinomycetota > Thermoleophilia > Solirubrobacterales > Solirubrobacteraceae > Palsa-744. The sequence goes on from DATBZG010000099.1 coordinate 8,065, forward strand.
GAGGGAGCATCGAGGCCGACCTCGCGCTGCGCGACTTCACCGTCAACGCGATCGCCGAGCCCCTGGGCGGGGGGGCGGCGATCGACCCGTTGGGCGGGCTCTCAGACCTTCGCGCACATCGCCTGCGCATGGCTGCGCCGGCGGCCTTCGCCGATGACCCGCTGCGGGTCCTGCGCCTGGTGCGCCTCGCGGTCGAGCTGGAGCTCGAGCCAGAGGCGCAGACGCTGCGTGCTGCCGCGGCGCACACGGGCGGGCTCGGCGACGTCTCGGCTGAGCGCGTGTTCGCAGAGCTGCGCCGGGTGATCGCCTCCCCTCGGGTGCGGTGGGGACTGGAGACGATGTCCTCGTTGGGCGCGACCGCGGTCGTGTTGCCGGAGCTCGAGGCGCTTCGGGGGGTGGAGCAGAATCGCTTTCACCATCTCGATGTGCACGGCCATACGCTGGAGGTCCTCGATCGCACGGTGGAGCTGACCGGCGCGGGCCTCGATGACGGAGCCGGTGGAGAGCTGCAGGCGACGCTCGGCATCCACCGCGCGGAGGTCCAGGCGCTGCTTTCCGAGTCGCTGGCGGACGAGATGACCCGCGGCGAGGCGCTGCGCTGGGGGGCGCTGCTGCACGACGCAGCCAAGCCGCTCACGCGTGAGGTGCGCGCGGACGGTCGGGTGACGTTCATCGGTCACGACGCCCGCGGTGCGAAGCTCGCGCGCGAGATCCTGGAGCGGCTGCGCGCGAGCGAGCGCCTGCGCGCACATGTCGCGGCGCTCGTCTCGAGTCATCTGCGGCTCGGCTTTCTCGTTCACGAGCCCCAGCCGTTGGCGCGGCGGACGCTTTTCGCATATCTGCGCGCGTGCTCTCCCGTGGAGGTCGATGTGACGTTGCTGTCCGTCGCCGATCGCCTCGCCACCCGCGGCGACCGCGCACAGGAGGCGATCGACGCGCATCTGCGCCTCGTCGAGGACGTGCTCGCGGGCACGCTGCGATGGCGGGCCGATGGGCCGCCGGGTCCGCTGCTGCGTGGCGACGAGCTCGCCCGCGAGCTGGGCATCGCCACCGGGCCTCAGGTGGGGAAGCTGCTGGAGGAGCTCGCGGCGGCGCAGTACGCAGGCGAGTTGAGCACGCGCGCAGAGGCGATCGCTCACGCGCGCGCGGTCCTAGATCGCTAGCGCCGCCCACGTGCGTCGCCCGTATCGTCGGGAGCGCTCTCGCGCGGCGGGGCTGGCGCTGAGGCGCTTGGCGTAGGATCTCCGCCGCATGGCCGATCAGGACTGCATCTTCTGCAAGATCCTCGCGGGCGATCTACCCGCGTTGATCGTCGACGAAGACGAGCGCACGATCGCGTTCATGGACATCGCCCCCGCCACGCGCGGGCACGCGTTGGTGATCCCGCGTGCGCACTCCACGGACCTGCTCAGCATCGAGCCGGCGGATCTCGCCGCCGTGGCGCTGGCTGCCCAGCGGCTCGCGACCCGCGCCAAGGTGCGTTTGGGGGCCGACGGCGTGAACCTCCTGAACGCTTGCGGGCGCGCCGCCTGGCAGACCGTCTTTCACTTCCACGTGCACGTGATCCCGCGCTACGAGGACGATCCGCTGCGCCTGCCGTGGGTTCCCAGCGAGGGCGATTGGGAGCAGATCCAGGCTGCGGCGCAGGAACTGTCTGACGGTTAGCGAATGATCAACCGCTACATCTAGCGCGCGGGTGTGTTGAATGGCAGATATGAGACGTATATCCATAGCCGTAGCTGCGAGCGTCACAGCGCTCGCGCTGATCCTGCCCGCGGTCGCCCCTGCGACGATCACAGAAGTCGGCGTGATCGCCACCACCACCCCCGCGACCGTTCCCAGCTGTCCCGGCAGCCCCTGCCTGGCCGTCAGCCGCACGACCGGCTTCCAGGTGAAGGTGGGCTCGGAACGCAACCTCGAGAGCGCGCCCAAAGCGGGCACGATCGTCGCGTGGACGATCTCGCTGGGCAACCCCAACGCGACGCAGATCAAGTTCTTCAACGCCAACGAGGGCGGTCCCTCGGAAGCCGGTATCGCGGTGCTCGCGCCGCAGCGCAAGCCAAACCTCACGTACAAGCTCGTGGCGTCGAGCCCGATGATCAAACTCCAGCCCTACTTCGGCAAGACGGCGCAGTTCCCGCTGGAAACCACGATCCCCGTGAAGAAGGGCGACGTAGTCGCCCTGACCGTCCCCTCTTGGGCGCCGGCGCTGGCGCTGGGCTTCGCCAACACGACCTCCTGGCGGGCCAGCAGGCCTAAAAGCGGCTGCACGAGCACCAGCTCGCAGACGGTCCAGACTGAAGTCGCCAGCGCCGTGCAGTACTACTGCCTCTACCAGACCGCCCGTCTGACCTACAGCGCCACGATGATCTCAACCCCCTAGGGGGCGTCCGCGGGGCTACGGCGCGGTTGCGCCGCCGGTGGGGCTTGCTTCTTTGGGTTCTTCGCCGCCCGCGGCGGTTTCGCTGGCGGCTTTTTCTTTCTGTTCGGCTGTCGCGCCGCCGGTGGGGCTCGCTTCCGTGGGCGTTTCGGTTCCGGCTGCGGGCGTTTCAGTGCTTTCGCCCGTCGCCGCTTCAGCTTCGGTCGAGCTCGTTTCCGAGGATTTGCTCGTCGTCGTTGTCTTGGTCGACGCGGTTGAGGTCTTCTGGGCGGACGCTGCTTCAGCGCTGGTGTCCGTCGGCGGCGTGATTTCGGGCGTGTTCTTGGGGACCGCGTCGGAGACGCTGGTCCCGCCGCAGGCACTCACGCCTACCCCGCAAAGCAGCGCCGCACACACCGCCAGCGCCAGGCGCGCTCTCACAACGGGCCCATGCGCCTGCCGCACGTGGGACAGTCGTTGAGGTCCTTCTGGGAGTGCTGCTCGCACCAGGGGCAAAACCTCAGGTTCTCCAGGGACCAGGGGAGCTTGGACGTGGACGGCGCCAGCGGCAGGACCTTGCCGACCACCTCCAGCGGCTCGCCGGAGTCCCGATCGAGGTAGATCTCCTCTGGCTCCGCGGGCATCACGATTTCGCGCCCGGTCGATGGGTTTCGCAGGCGATAGCGTTGCATTGCGCTCATGGGCGCAACTTTACCTGAGCGGGTGGGGGAGCGATCCCGCGGATAGGCTGCGCCCCCTGTGCGCGTGCTGATCTTCCACGGCTATCTGCTCGACGGGACCGGGTCGAACGTCTACAACGCGCGTCTGGCGGCCGCGCTCGTCGGTCTCGGACACGAGGTGCATCTGCTCAGCCAGGACCGTCACGCCGAGGGGTATCCGTTCGTGGATGCGGTCGGCGACTGGGACAACGGCACGCTTCGAGTCCGCGAGCTGGAGCGCTCCGCAAGCGAGGGTGATCGCGCGAGCCGGCCCGGCCGGTGCACTGTGTATCGACCGGACATCGGTGAGCTGTTGCCCGTGTACGTGGCGGACCGCTACGAGGGCATCCAGGCGCGTACGTTCGCGCAGTGCAATGACCTGGAGATCGCCGACTACATCGCAGCCAACGTGGCCGCGGTGCTTGAGCTGCGCGAGCGCGTGGGACCGCAGGTGGCGCTCGCCAACCACCTGGTCATGGGCCCCGTGATCCTCGCTCGCGGCCTGCAGGGGCGGGTGCCCTACGCGGTGAAGGTCCACGGCAGCGCCCTCGAGTACACGGTCAAGCCTCAGCCGGAGCGCTTCCTGCCGTTCGCCCGGGAGGGTCTCGCCGGCGCCCGCGGGGTGCTCGTGGGCTCGCGCCACACGGCGAGCAGCCTGTGGGCGGCTGTGGGCGACGCGCAGCTGCCAGAGCGCACACGGCTCGGTCCGCCGGGGGTCGACGTCAAGCGCTTCGCTCCCCGCGAGCCGCTTGCGGCTGCAGCCGGCCTGCGGGCACTCGCCGGGCGCCTGCGCTCCGCCTCGCCGCCGGAGCCCGAGGAAGCGACGCAGAGCGTCTTCGTCCGCGACGCCGGGGCTGGCGCGCAGGCGCTGGCGCGGCTTGACCCCGAGAGAGACCTGCTGGTCGCGTTCGTCGGCAAGCTGATCGTGAGCAAGGGCGTCGACCTGCTCCTCGCGGCGTGGCCGCTGGTGCTCGAGCGCGAGCCCCGCGCGCGGCTGGTGGTCGTCGGCTTCGGCGCCTACCGGGACGGACTCGAACACCTGCGTGCGGCGCTGCAGCGCGGCGACGTGCAGGCGGCCCGGGAGATCGCCCTGGCGGGGAGGTTGCTCGAGGGGGAGAGCGCGCCGTCGCGGCCGCTGCGTCATCTGCTGGCGTTCCTGGACTCGCTTCAGGGCCCAGAGCGCGGGCGCTACCTGACGTGCGCGCGTGCTCTGGACGAGCAGGTCGTGTTCGCCGGGCGCCTGGATCACGGCGAGCTCGCCGAGCTGCTTCCCGCCTGTGAGGCGGTAGTCGTGCCAAGCACGTTTCCCGAGGCGTTCGGGATGGTGGCCGCAGAGGCCGCCGCCTGCGGCGCGCTGCCGCTCAGCGCCGCGCACTCGGGCCTAGCGGAGGTCAGCGGCGTGCTCGCTCGCTCGATCCCGGACGCCGCCGCCGACTGGCTGTCGTTTCCCGTCGACGATCGCGCCGTGCGCTCACTGGCCGCGCGACTGTGCGGGTGGCTTGGAGCCGACTCGACGCTGCGTGCGCAGACGCGCGAGGGGCTCGTCGCCGCCGTGCGCGAGCATTGGTCGTGGGAGGGAGTGGCCGAGGGTGTGATCGCAGCCGCTTGCGGCCGGTTGGACGAGCTGGCAGCGCCGTGAAGGCGAAGCCACGGAGCATCACAGCGCCGATCGCGACGGCTGATCCTCGCCGGCATAGACATCCTCGTTGCCAGCGCTGTTCAGCTGGGGCTTGACACGGTCTCTACAAGCCACTAGATTGAGGCAATCGTTGCAAGTGCCCGGATGGCTGTCCAGCAACAACCGTCGACGGCAGCAGTGGCAACGTCCAATCGCAGAGAAAGGGCGGTGCGTCCAAGACATGCAAGTGCACGAGGGCATGAGCCAGGTGGTGCTCACGGTCGGTCCCAGCCATTCGCTGCGGGCGGCCGCGCGATTGATGTCCGAGCGACGCGTCGGGGCTGCGGTCGTCATGGATCCCGAAGGTGCGGGTCCGGGGATCATCACCGAGCGCGACATCCTCATCTCGATCGGAGACGGGCTGGACCCGGACATCGAGTTGGTCTCCGGACATCTGACGCGCGACGTCGTGTTTGCCGCACCGGACTGGTCGCTGGAGGAGGCCGCCTCAGCGATGATGCGCGGCGGCTTCCGTCATCTGATCGTGCTCAACGGGGGCGAGACGGTCGGGATTCTGTCCGTGCGTGACGTCGTCCGCTGCTGGACCGAGGACGGAGCGATCTGTCCCGTGCCAGAGCGGGTGGCCGTGGGGTGAAGGGGAGGTGGCAGGCCTGCCTTGGGGAGCAGGCTTGTCACCGCCACGGCAGGCGATGTGAGCGTCAGTCGTGGGGTGCGTCGAGCGGGAGTTCGTTCGTTTCCCGTTTGGTGTCTTTGCTCCAGCGCACGATGCAGTAGACCGTGAGGATCACGCCGACGACGGTGAACTCGATGAACGTCGTGACGCCGACCAGTGTGAGCGTGATCCCGACCGCGGTGAGCAGCGGCAGGATGCTTGGACCGGGAAGGTGGATCTCCTCGCCAACCGGCGGGACGTCGGGCTCGAGTGGGCTCATGATACGAAGACAGCGGCCACCAGGAAGGTGATGCCGAACATGAACATGGAGAGCGCCGCAACGATCAGGCCTGTGCGGATGTTCTTCAGTGCTAGGCGTCTAGTCATCATGGTCGAGCCCCATTCTATAGATGACGGTCGGCGACCATCGCGCAGAACAGCAGCGCGAGGTAGCTGAGCGAGTACAGATACAGGCGTAGGGCCGAGCGGCGGTCTGCGCGCCGGTAGAGCATCGCCGCGCCGGCGATGAAGCCGAGTCCCAGCAGCAGCGAGGACGTGAGGTAGATCGCTCCGAACCCGCCCGCGCACGCGGGCAGCTGCGTGACCGCGTACAGCAGGACCGAGTAGAGCAGGATCTGACGGCGGGTCTCCTGCTCGCCGCGCACGACCGGCAGCATCGGCACCCCAACCTTCTCGTACTCGTCCTTCATCAGCAGCGACAGCGCCCAGAAGTGGGGCGGAGTCCAGAAGAAGACGATGAAGAACAGGATCACGGCAGTGCCGCTGACCGACCCCGTGACCGCAGCCCAGCCCACGAGCGGCGGCACCGCGCCCGCGGCCCCGCCGATCACAATGTTCTGCGGCGTACGCCGCTTCAGCCAGAGGGTGTATACGAACACGTACCCGAGGAAGCCCGAGAAGGAGAGCGCGGCTGCGAGCGGGTTGACGGTCAGCGAGAGCTCCAGCAGCGACAGCGCCGCGAGCGTGCAGCCGAACACCAATGCAGCGCGCGGCGATATGCGCCCGGCGGGGATCGGGCGCGTGGCCGTGCGCGCCATCTGCGCGTCGATGTCGCGATCGAACCAATGGTTGACCGCGCCCGCGCCGCCGGCGGAGAGGTAGCCGCCCAGGCAGGTGAGGGCGACGAGCACGACAGACGGGTCGCCGGCGATGTACATCGTCGCGATCGTCGTCAGCAGCAGCAGCGACTGGACCTTCGGCTTGGTCAGCTCCGCGTAGTCGCTGAGCAGCTGCAGCGTGCGTGATGAGCGGCGTTCAGCCGTTAGACCCAGGCTTGGCGCGTCGATGACAGGAGCTGCGCCCGTGGGCGGCGGGCTCATCTACGCACCGACCTGCGTGCTTCCCGCCGGCGAGGTGGCGCCCGTGGTGCGTCGCTCGATCTCCCTACGGATGTCCTTCATCGGTTCGGCCGAGCGTACGATCGGCACCGCGTCGAAGTTGTTGACCGGCGGCGGCGAGGCTGTGAACCACTCGAGCGTGTTCGCCTTCCACGGGTCCGGTCCCGCGATCGCTCCAAATTTGAGGCTCCGCCACACGTTGACGATCGTGGCCACGACGCCTGCCCCGAGGATGAAGGAGCCAACCGTCGAGATCTGGTTGTACAGCGCGAGATTCCCCACATTGTCGTACTCGTAGACCCTTCTCGGCATCCCGTCCATCCCGATCACGTGCTGGATGAGAAACGTCACCAGCACCCCCACGAACATCAGCCAGAAGCTTAGCTTGCCGAGCCCTTCCCCGAGCATCCGTCCGGTGATCTTCGGGAACCAGTAATAGATCGCCGCGAAGATCGGGAAGACCGCGCCGCCGACCAGCACGAAGTGGATGTGCGCGACCACGAAGTACGTTTCGTTCAGCTGCCAGTCGACCGGGAAGATCGCCAGGAACACGCCCGAGATGCCGCCGATCAGGAACAGCGCCAGGAAGCCGACGCAGAACAGCAATGGCGTCTTGAATTCGATCGTGCCGCCCCACAGCGTGCCGATCCAGTTGAGCATCTTCACGCCCGTCGGAATCGCGATCAGGAACGAGCTGAGCATCACGAACACGAGGATCGCCTCGGGGATCGGCGTCGTGAACATGTGGTGCGCCCACGTCAGGAACCCGAGGAACGCGATCGCCACGGTCGAGGCCGCGATCGCCTTGTAGCCGAAGATCGGCTTGCGCGCGAACACCGGCAGGATCTCCGAGACGATGCCGAAGCCCGGCAGCACCATGATGTAGACCTCCGGATGCCCGAAGAACCAGAACAGGTTCTGCCACAGAAGCGGCGAGCCGCCTTCCGCCTGGTCGTAGAAGTGTGTGCCGAAGTGCCTGTCGGTGAGCAGCATCGTCACGGCCGCCGCGACCACCGGCAGCGCCAGGATCAGGAGTACCGAGTACGTGAGGATCGCCCAGACGAACAGCGGCAGCCGCCCCCAGCTCATGCCGCGCGTGCGCATGTTGGCGATCGTCGCGTAGAAGTTGATCGCGCCGACCAGCGAGGAGATGCCGGTGAGGTGGATCAGGTAGATCCATGCGTCCTGACCACCTGAGGGCGAGAAGAGCGCGCTCGAGAGCGGCGGGTAGCTCGTCCAGCCCGCTTCCGGCGGGCTCCAGAAGATCGACGCGTAGAAGACGATGCCGCCGGCGAGCAGCAGCCAGAAGGACAGCGCGTTCAAACGCGGGAAGGCCATGTCGCGCGCGCCGATCATCAACGGCAGGAAGTAGTTGGCCAGGCCCGCCATCATCGGTACCACGAACAGGAAGACCATCGTCGTGCCGTGCATCGTGAACAGCTGGTTGTAGGTCTCCGGCGAGACCAGGGTGTTGTTTGGCGCGCCCAGCTGGAGACGGATCATCAACGCCTCGACGCCGCCGAGGCAGAAGAACATGAACGTCAGGACCATGTACATGATCCCGATCTTCTTGTGGTCGGTCGTCGTCAGCCAGCTCGTCCAGCCCGTCGACTCATGCTCCACGTGATGGGCGTGAACCTGGGGAATTGGGGCTGCGTAGGTGGCCATGTCGTCTGCTGATCTCCTGATGTCCTAGGGGTTCTCGACCTTTTCGGCGCCGCCGTGTTCGTTCAGCTTGGCGCGTGCCTTCGCCGCTTCCTTGTTGGCTTCCGAGATCTCCTGCTTCTGGCGCGCCAGCCACGTTTCGAACTGCGCGGGCGGCACTGCCCTTACCGACGCGATCATGCGCGCGTGGCCGCGGCCGCAGAGGAACGCACACTGCCCGCGATAGAGCCCGGGCTTGCTGATCTTGAACCACGTGTAGTTGTGGTAGCCCGGGACGTCCTGGAACTTGCCGCCCAGTTCCGGGATCCACCAGGAGTGCACCACGTCTTGAGAGACGATGTCGAGGCTCACCGTGGTGTTCGTGGGCACGACCATTTCCTCGTAGGAGTAGGGCGCGCCAAGGCCATCCGGTTCGTTTGCGCCCGGGTAAACGAACTGCCAGATGTACTGTTTTCCGATCACCTCGATTTCGAGCGCTTTGCCGTTGGGAGGCAGTTTGCGCTCGTTGCTCGCGTACAGCACGTTGTTCTGTTCGCCGAGCGTGGTTCCGCTCGGCCCCGAGTTCGGCGGATCCTGGATCGAGGAGAGCTTCGCGAACGTGAGGCCGCCTAGCGCGATCAGCACGACCGCTGCCCCCGCGGTCCAGCCGACCTCCAGGCGGGTGTTGCCGTGGATCTGGTTGGCCACCGCGCCCTTACGCTTGCGGAACTTCACGAGCGCGTACACGAGGCCGCCCTCGACCGCGAAGAAGATGATCAGCGCGATCACGAGCGTGATCTTGTAGAGGTCGTCGATGTCGTTCGCGTTCGGCGAACCGCCCGACTCGGGCGCGAAGAAGGCGAGGACTGAGGGGATCGCGTGGCTCAAGGCGGGAGGATTCTATTCACGCTCGGGCGGTACGCGCTTGATGACATTTGCCACGAGTCTTTCACGCCCCCGAGAAACGCGCCGGACGCTTCTCCACGAAGGCCATCGCGCCCTCCACGAAGTCGGCGCTGCCGGCCATCTCCTGCTGGATCCGGGCCTCGAGCTCGAGCTGCTCGCCCATGCCCGAGTAGAGCCAGTTGTTCAGCTGGCGCTTGGTTCCCGCATATGAGCGCGTGGGTCCCGCCGCCAGGCGCGCGGCGAGCGCGAGCGACTTCGACCGCAGGCTCTCATCGTCCACCACTCGGTTGATCAGGCCCCACTCGAGCGCCTTCGCCGCCGGTAGGCGATCGCCCAGCATCGCCAGCTCGCTCGCACGCGCCATGCCCACGCGGCTGGGGACGAACAGGGACGAGCCGCCGTCGGGGACCAGTCCGATGTTGACGAATGCCAGCAGGAAGTACGCGCTCTCCGCCGCCACGATCAGGTCGCAGCACAGCGCAAGCGAGCAGCCGATGCCGACAGCGGGTCCGTTCACCGCCGCGATCACGGGCTTTGGCAGCTCGCGAATCGCGTGCATGATCGGGTGGTAGCGCTGGGTCAGGGCCTTGTAGACGTCCGGGCGCCCGTCCGGCGTCGTGTCGCCGCCGCTCACGTCTCGCAGGTCGGCGCCCGAGGAGAACGCCCGCCCGGCGCCTGTGATCAGGACCGCACGCACCGCGTCGTCCTGCGCCGTCCGCTGCAGCGCGGCCAGCAGGTCCGCGCCCAGCTGCGCGTTCCATGCGTTCAGCACCTCGGGTCGGTTCAGCTCGACCGTGGCTGCTCCCTCAGCGACCGTCACGGTCACTGTCTCAAGCTCAACGTCCGTCTCGCTCATGGGTCTCCTTTGCTCGATTCAGCGCGAGTGATCCTATGGTGTGAGAGATGACACGTCCCGTGATCGGCATCTGCACAGCGCTCGAGCGCGCCAAATGGAGCGTCTGGGATCAGCGTGCGGCGCTGCTCCCGTTCAACTACGTGCATGCCGTGCAGCGTGCTGGAGGGCTCGTGGCGATGCTTCCGCCCGACCCGCAACTGACGGAGGACCCTGAGCAGGCACTCGACCTGATCGACGGCCTAATCCTCGCCGGCGGCGCCGACATCGACCCGGCCTCCTACGGTGAGAGCCCGCATCCGGAGACCGTTTCCACCGTGCCCGAGCGCGACGCCTTCGAGATCGCGCTCACGCGGGCCGCGATCGAGCGCGACATGCCGTTGCTCGGCATCTGCCGGGGCATGCAGCTGATCAACGTCGCCTGTGGCGGGACGCTTCTGCAGCACCTCCCCGACCGTTACGGCCACCACGAGCACCGGCGCGTGGTCGGTTCCTTCGATGGCGCCGAGCACGACGTGCTGCTGACCGAGGGCTCGCTCGCCGCCAGGGCCGCCGGCGAGCTCTCGCACGCGACCAAGTCCCACCATCACCAGGGCGTCGATCGTCTCGGCGAGGGGCTGAGGACCAGCGGCGTCTCAACGCTGGATGAGCTGACCGAGGCGATCGAGTGGGGGGGCGGGTCATCCGATCGTCGGTTCGTGCTCGGCGTGCAATGGCATCCCGAGGCCGATCTCGCGAGCTCGGTCGTCGGGGCGCTCGTCGATGCCGCTGCATCCGCCCGCGTGTCCGAGTAGGCGCGGGCGCGCGGCATATACTGCCCGCCCAGTGCGGCTGTCGAAGGCGATCAGAGCAACCGCCTGGGGGATGGTGGTGGCCGGAGTCGCCGCGCCGATGCTGCGCAAGCGTGTCAGCGCGCCGCCGCTGCTGGTCCAGACCGTCGCCTTCGGGGCGCCGATCGGGCTGTCCATCGCCGTGCGCCGCTCGCCTCGTCGCGACGTGGCCGTCTGCGCGCTGCAGATGTGGGCCTACCTCGCCGCCTACAAGACTCCGCACGACGACGCCGACGCTCAGAGCGCGCGTGTCCATGTCGATTATCCGGTGCACGCCGACCGCGCGATCGGATTCGGCGAGCTGCCGAGCGTTCGCCTGCAGCGAGCCTTCGCCAGCGCCGGCGCAAACGCATCCGAGTGGCGGGTCCTCGACCGCGTACTCGTGTGGACGCATTGGAGCTGGTTCTTCGTGCCCCACGGATCGCTCGTGTACATCCTCGTGCGTCACCCCTCACGCTTCGCGCGCGCTGCGGTTCTGACATATGCCGTGTTCGACGTCGGTGCCAGTGTGTACTGGCTGCTTCCGACCGCCCCGCCCTGGTACGCAGCTGCCACAAGCAGTGCACAGGACGGCTCCGAGCTCGCAGTCAGGCGCATGATGGTCGAGTACGGCGAGGCGTTCTGGAAAGACCGCTGGGGCTCGCTCTACAGTGTGTTCGGAGGCAATCCACTCGCAGCGATGCCCTCTCTGCACTTCGCCACATCCCTGATGGCTGCGCTCCTCCTCGCAGAGGTGGGGCCGCTCGCCGGCGCGCTCGGATTCGGATATGCGGCCACGCTCGGGTTCGCGCTCGTGTATCTCGGAGAGCACTACGCCGTCGATCTGCTGGGAGGGGCGGCGCTGACGCTCGCCGTGCGGCGCCTGGAGCCGCGCGCGGGCCCGGCGCTCGCGCGTCTGGGACGGACGGTCGCCGCACTGGAGGCGAAGGCCCACGAGACGGCCTGAGAGGGGAGGGGGGTGAGCACCGAGAAGATGGGATGGGGCGAGGCAGGCGACGGAGCGGGGGAGCTGCTCGAGCAGGAGGCCCTGCCCGTGCCTCCTCTCGACGGGCACTCGCACCCCGCTAAGGCGCCCATTGCGGGCGAGGAGGAGATGCCCCGTGTGATCTTCACGCGCCGGCAGATCGTCGCCTTCGGTGTGTTCATCCTCTCCGGCGTTGGCTTCCTGTACTTCGTGCTGCCGAATATCGCCGGCGTCGGCAAGACAGTCGACCGGATCGAGGGTGGCGACGTCTGGTGGCTGGCGATCGGCGTGGTGCTCGAGCTGCTGTCCTTCGCCGGCTACGTGGTGCTGTTCCGCTCGGTGCTCGTGCGCGGCAACGAGCGCATTGGCTGGCTGGAGAGCTACGAGATCACGATGGCGGGGCTCGTCGCAACGCGACTGTTCGCCGCGGCCGGCGCCGGCGGCGTCGCGCTCACCGCGTGGGCGCTGCGACGTTCCGGCATGGAGCCTCGCGTAGTGGCTTGTCGCATGGTCGCGTTCATGGTGCTGCTGTACGTGATCTACGCCGCGTCGCTGCTGATCGACGGCATCGGCCTGGGCATTGGCCTGTTCCCGGGCGGCGGCTCGTTTGCGATCACCGTCGTGCCCGCGATCGTGGCTGCCGTTCTGTTCGCGGTCGCCGGTGCGATCGCGCTCCTGCCCGGCGACCTCGAGCGTCGTCTGGACAGCTGGGCCTCAGGCTCTCCGCGTGTCGCGCGCTGGATCGCGCGCGCAGTGACCGCCCCCGCGCTCGCCGCCAGCGGCGTCCGCACCGCAATCGACTCGATCCGCGGGCGCGACCCCGGCCTGCTCGGTGCGCTCGCCTGGTGGGGCTTTGACATCTCCGTGCTGTGGGCGATGTTCCACGCTTTCGGCTCGGCGCCGCCGTTCACCGTCATCTGGATGGCGTACTTCATCGGCACCCTCGGGAACCTGCTGCCTCTCCCCGGCGGCCTCGGCGGTGTCGAGGGTGGCATGATCGGCGCGTTCGCCGCGTTCAACGTCCCGCTCAATCTGGCGGTGGTCGCGGTACTGTCCTACCGAGCGATCTCGTTCTGGCTGCCCACGCTCCCGGGCGTCATCGCCTACTTCCAGCTCCGTCGAACGGTGGCGCGCTGGCGCACGGAAGAGCCGGGGGCCACGGTCGGCGCGGTGAGGACCGGGGCGTCCGAGCCGGCGGGCGCGCTGCAGGGCTCATGAGTCCAAAAACACGCTTCAAATTGCTATACTTTACAAAGTAAAGCGACCTCTTTCCGGGTGTCGCGGAGCAGAGAGAACCAGGAGATGAGATGAGCGACGTCGAGAACGTGATCATCATCGGCAGCGGGCCCGCCGGGTACACCGCAGCGCTGTACACGGCTCGAGCGAACCTCAACCCGCTGGTGATCGAGGGCTTTGCCTGGGGCGGCTTGCTGCAGCAGACGACCGACGTGGAGAACTACCCGGGCTTCCCCGAGGGCATCGAGGGCCCCGAGATGATGAAGAAGTTCCGCGATCAGGCCGAGCGTTTCGGCGCGCGTCTGATCACCGATCAGGCGGACCGCGTCGAGCTCTCCAGCGAGCCCGGCGGCATCCACCATGTGTGGGTGGGAGACACCGAGCACCTCGCGCGCACGGTCGTGCTGTCGATGGGAGCCGAGCACAAGAAGCTGGGTGTGGCCGGGGAGGAGGAGCTGTCCGGGCGCGGTGTCAGCTACTGCGCAACCTGTGACGCCGCCTTCTTCCGCGACGCCCACACGATCATCGTCGGCGGCGGAGACTCCGCCATGGAGGAGGCCATCTTCCTCTCCAAGTTCGCAGGCAAAGTCAGCGTCGTGCATCGCCGCAACGAGTTTCGAGCCTCCAAGATCATGCTCGAGCGCGCGCGCCAGCAGGCCAACATCGAGCTGTTGACCCCATACAGCGTCAAGGAGCTCGTCCCCGGTGAGAACGGTGCACTAGGGCACGCTCTGCTCAGCAACGTCGAGACCGGCGAGGAGCGCGAGCTGCCGATCTCCGGCGCGTTCATCGCCGTCGGTCACGAGCCCCAGTCGGAGCTCGTGCGCGGACAGGTGGACATCGACGAGAACGGCTACGTCGTCACCGAGGACAGGTCCACACGAACGAAGCTCCCCGGCGTGTTCGCCGCGGGCGACCTCGTCGATCACACCTATCGCCAGGCGATCACCGCCGCGGGCTCCGGATGTCAGGCAGCCCTCGACGCAGAGTGGTACCTGCGCGACACGCCCGGCGTGCCCGTACCCGCAGGAATGCCGCTCGGAGACCCTGCAGAAGAGCAGTGGGCTTCGTCGGTCGAGTCAACGCCCGCGTCGTAGCACGACTGAAGGGCCCGCCGCTAGCTCACGGCCAGTCTCGGCTGCAGCGCTCCCTCGAGCTCGAGCAGCCATCGCTTGCGCTCGAGGCCGCCCGCGTAGCCGCCCAGCGCGCCACCCGTGCGCAGCACCCGGTGGCAGGGGATCACGATCGGGATCGGGTTCGCGCCGAGCGCGCTCCCTGCAGCTCGTGAGCCACGCGGGCTGCCCGCCTCGCTCGCGATTTCCGCGTAGCTGAGCACGCCGCCGTAGGGGATCGCCGAGGTCGCGCGGAGCACACGCTGTCCAAACGTCCCGATCAGAGTCCAGTCGAGTGCCATCTCGAAGCTGCGGCGCTTCCCCAAGAAGTACTCGTCCAGCTCGCGTCGCGCCCTCTCGAACGGGGCGGAGGACCGCACGATCCGCGGCGACAGGCGTTGCGCGAGCCCGTCGAGCACTCGGTCCACGTTCTCCTCCGGGAACGCCAGGCGCACGACGCCTCGTTTGGTCGCCGCGAGCAGGAGGGTTCCAAACGGCGAGTCCACGGCGTCGTAGCTGACGTCCGCCAGTCCCTCCTGCGCAATGCGTGTGCGCAGACGCTCCGTCGCCCGCTCCGCCTGCGCAGCCGCGCCGGCGTTCTCTACGTCACCGCGCCGCAGCGCGTCCTCCAACGACGTGGTCTTTACCCCCAACGCCGTGCTCGTTACCTGCTTGCCGTTGTTCATGCGGGAACCGCCTTTCTCAGCTTGACGAGACCTTCGTGCAGTGAGCGACGCGCTGCCTCCTCCGAGCAGCCGATTGCCTGTGCGATCTCGCGGTGGGGCATGTCCCCGACGAAGCGCAGGACCACCGCCGAGCGCTGGCGACTTGGAAGCTTCTTCACCGCGTCCCACAGCTCGCGATCGGGCTCGCGCGGGGAGGCCGCCGATCGGCGAGCCGTCTCGCCGTCCTGGACGGCTGTAACGTCCTCGACGGGAAGAGCCCTGCGGGTCCTCGCCCGATGCGCGTCCAGCGCCTTGCGGCTTGCGATCGTCAGCACCCACGCCCGCAGGTTCGAGTCCGCGCGCAACCTCGGATAGGCGCGCAGCGCCGCGATGAACGTCTCCTGGAAGCATTCCTCCGCCTCATCCGGACCGACCGCGGAGACCAGGACGCGCCAGACCACGTCGCGGTGGCTGTCCAGGAAGCGCTGGAATGGCGGCAGTGCGTTGCTCACGGTCCTATAACGCGAGCCCGCCCCGAAACGTGAGGTCGGCTCCCGCGCATCACCGTGACTGCCTCAGCTCTCGTAGTCGAAGAAGCCCGCGCCCGCCTCGCGGCCAAGACGGCCCGCGTGCACCAGGCGGCGCAGCACCGGCGCCGGCCGATAGCGCTCCTCGCGGTACTCCGCGCAAAGCGCCTCCAGCACGCTCAGCACATGATCCAGCCCGATCGCGTCCGCCCACGCCAGCGGGCCGCGGGGGTGGCTGAGCCCCAGGACCATCCCCGTGTCGATGTCGCTCGCTGCACCCACGCCCTCGCCCAGCGCAAACGCCGACTCGTTGATCAGCTGGCAGACGATCCTGCCGAGCACCAGGCCCGGCGCGTCGCCCACCCACTCCACGTGCTTTCCCAGCGTTGCGAAGAAGCGCTCCGCGCGTGCCGCCGCGACCGGCGATGAGCCCTCGCTGCGGGTCAGCTCCACCAGACGCGCGTGCTCCAGCGGCGCCACCACGTGAAAGCCCACCGCGCTGCCTCCCGGGTCAAGCGCCCCCAGCGAGCCGCCCGCGCAGAGCACCAGGCGCGCGCCGCCCTGCGAAGGCGGCTGCGTGCCACGACGGTCCGGCTGGCCGGACGGCGTCAACCCGGTTGCGCCGGCCCCATGGCCGCTGGCGCGCGTGGAGGGGTACGGATCGCAATCGATCGTCAGCGACGGCAGCACGCCGCCCATGGGCGCGTGCGGGGAGCGCACCTCGTAGCCGGCGTTGCCGGCCGCCGCGCGCAGCTCATCCACGAGCACGCCCTCGCCCGCGATCACGACCACGCCCTCTCCATCGGTGCCCGGCGAGCCGGGCTCCAGTGGCTCGGGGTCTGGGGCGCGGTGGGCGCCGGAGACCTGTGAGTAGTCGTAGTAGCCGCGTCCCGTCTTGCGCCCGTAGAGGCCCGCCGCCACGTAGCGCGCGGCGATCATCGAAGGTCGCCAGCGCGGCTCGCCAAAGCTCTGCTCGTAGAAGCTCTTTGAGATCTCAAAGCCCGTCTCCACACCGACCAGGTCCATGAGCTCGAACGGGCCCATGCGAAAGCCGCCCTCCATCCGGCAGATGCGGTCGATCGTCTCGAGGTCCGCGATCTGCTCCTGCAACAGCCGCAGCCCCTCCAGGCCAAACGGCCTGTTGCAGCGGTTGACGATGAACCCCGGCCCGTCCTTCGCGAGGATCACCGTCTTGCCCATCGCCTCGCCCGTCGCCGTCGCGATCGCCAGCGCCTCGGGCGAGGACTCAACGCCCGCCACCACCTCCAGCAGGCGCATCAGCGGCGCAGGGTTGAAGAAATGCATGCCCACCACGCGCTCCGGGTGGCTCGCTCCGCTCGCGATCGCCGTCACCAGCAGCGAGGACGTGTTCGTCGCGAGCACGCACTCCTCGCTCACCACCTCCGACAGCTTCGCGTACATCTCGTGCTTCAACTCGATGCGCTCCGGCGCCGCCTCGATCACCAGCTCGCATGGCGCCAGCGCCGAGAAGTCCTCCACCGGCGCCAGGCGCTCGGCTGCCGCCGCTGCCTCCTCCTCGCGCAGCTTGCCCTTCACCATTTCTTTGCGCAGCCCGTCCTCCGCGCTCGCGATCCCGCGCGCCAGCGCCTCCGGGAATGGGTCGTACAACAGCGTGCGCGCCCCCGAACGCGCTGCCAGCTGGGCGATGCCGGCACCCATCGTGCCGGCTCCCAGCACACCGATGACGGACGCCGGCCTGCCCTCCCGGCCGGCGGAGCCGGCCCTCTCATCCTCATCCACGCGCACCTGCTCTGACATCGCCAGCTCCTTTGCAGCCGGCGTCAGGAGGGCACGA
>DATBZG010000100.1:0-13678 GCA_036513335.1 Solirubrobacteraceae bacterium
GATGTGTGATCGCGAGGATTGATGCACTCCAGGCGAGCCCCGCCGGCCAGCGCGTTGCTCACATGCCGCTGGGAGACGAACCACTCGAACCAGCCCGGGAAGAGGGTGAACACGTCGATGTTCACGTGCTCTCGCCGTCCCCGCCGCCGCCTGCAGTGGAATCCACGCCCGTGAGCCCGAGGAAGTCGAGGTTCACCTCGATGCGTCGCTGAGCCGGCGCCACCTCACGCACGGCGTCTCTGACCAGCGGCACCAACACCGGCTCGCCGCCGCGCGCAGGGAGCACCTCCAGTGCCTCGCATGAAGGGAGCTCGACCAGTCGGTTGACCGTGCCGAGCAGCTGCCGGCCGTCGAGCACCTCGCATCCCTCCAGTTCGTGCGCCCACCACTCGCCCTCGCCGAGCGCCGGCGCATCGCCGCCTGAGGTGCTCAGATCCATGCCCCGCAACTCCTCGGCCTGCGTCCGCGCGTCGATCCCCTCCAGGCGGATGATCGGGCGCGCGTCAGTGCCGGCGCGGCGCACGATCGCCGCCGTGCGTCCCGCCAAGGTGACCTCCGTGCCGAGCGTCAAAAGCCGCGGGCGCGGGCGCGTCACGTAGAAGCTTCCATCCAGGCCGTGCGGGCGTCCGACGCGCCCCGCGGAGAGACTCCCAGGCGGGTGCGAGGACGCCTCGTCGGCTGCCGGGGGCTCCGACGGGGCCGTCAATCGACGATGTCGAGGAGCACGTGCGAGCCCTCGCCGGCCGCTGCGGCTTTGACGACCGTACGCAGCGCGTGCGCCGTTCGGCCGCCGCGCCCGATGATCCTGCCGTAGTCCTCAGCCCCCACGCAGAGCTCCAGCACGATCGTGCCGTTGTCCTCCTCGAACTGCTCGACCGCGACCGCCTCCGGGTCCTCAACCAGGCCTTCGGCGAGATACTCGAGCAGCTGCCTGGGGCTCTCGCCGGGCACGTCCGTCGCTGCCCTAGCTATTGATGCCCTGGATGCGCATCAGCTTCCGGACCGTGTCCGAGGGCTGAGCCCCGCGGGCCAGCCAGCTGCGGGCGCGCTCCTCGTCGATCACGATCGTCGAGGGGTCGGTTTGCGCGTTGTAGTGGCCGATCGTCTCGATCACGCGACCGTCGCGCGGGGAGCGCTGGTCGGCGACGACGACACGCCATATCGGGTCCTTCTTACCGCCCACTCGCGTGAGCCTGAGCCTTACAGCCACGATTTCCTCTCTGCTGCTGAATGAGATCTCGATACGTCTCGCACGTCGGTGCCGGGCTGCGTCGCCGCGCGCACCAAGTCAGAGAGCTTAGACGGTGTGGGCGCCCGAGGCGGCCTGCGCGCGCCCAGTGCTCAGCGGGCGCCGCGCATCAGGGCGCCGATGTCAGGCATCTTGCCGCGCCCGACCTGGCGCATGACTTTGCGCATCTGGCCGAACTGCTTGACCAGGCGATTGACCTGCTGGACGTTGGTTCCGGAGCCGCGCGCGATGCGCAGCCGGCGTGAGCCCTTGATCAGCTCGGGCCGGCGGCGCTCCTCCGGTGTCATCGACAGGATGATCGCCTGGATCCTGTCGAGCTCACGTTCGTCGACCTTCATGTTCTGCAGCTGATGGCCGGCGAGCCCGGGAATCATCCCGAGGATGCTCGTCAGCGGGCCCATTTTGCGCACCATCTTGAGCTGGTCGAGAAAATCGTCGAGGCCGAACTCGTTGCGGCGCAGCTTGCGTTCGAGCGCAAGCGCGTCGTCCTCGTCGAACTGACGCTCGGCCTTCTCGATCAGGCTCATCACGTCGCCCATGCCGAGGATGCGCTGCGCCATGCGATCCGGGTAAAAGCGTTCGAACTGGTCAAGCTTCTCGCCGGTCGAGGCGAACAGGATCGGCTTGCCCGTGACCGCCTTCACCGACAGCGCCGCGCCGCCGCGCGCGTCCCCGTCCAGCTTGCTCATGACCACGCCGTCGAACTGGACCGCCTGCGCGAAGCTCTCGGCGACGTTCACGGCGTCCTGACCGGTCATCGCGTCGACGACGAGAAGGACCGTGTGGGGTTTGACCGCGTCACGGATGCGCACCAGCTCCGCCATCAGCTGCTCATCAACGTGCAGCCGGCCGCTGGTGTCGACGATGAGGACGTCCTTGCCCTCCTCGCGGGCGCGCTCCAGCGCCCACTTGGCGATCTCCACGGGGTCCCGGTCGGTGCCTTGCTGGTAGACGTCCGCGCCCGCCTGGGCGCCGACCTTCACGAGCTGCTCCACCGCCGCGGGACGGTAGACATCGCACGCGGCGACGGCCACCGACGAGGAGTGCTCCTCGCGCAGGTAGCGGGCCAGCTTCGCCGTGGCGGTTGTCTTGCCCGAGCCCTGCAGGCCCGCCATCAGGATCACCGTGGGAGGCCGCGATGAGAAGCTCACGCCGGCGGCGGTTCCGCCCATCAGCGAGGTGAGCTCCTCGGAGACGATCTTCACGACCTGCTGACCGGGGTTGAGACCGCCGACCACGTCCGCGCCCATGCAGCGCTCCTTCAGGTGCGCTGCGAACTCCCTGACGACCTTGAAGTTCACGTCCGCCTCGAGCAGCGCCAGGCGGATCTCGCGGATCGCCGCGTCGACGTCCTGCTCGGTCAGCGTTCCGTGCTGGCGGACCTCCGACAGGGTTGCCTGCAGCTTCTCGGCGAGCGAGTCAAACATCGTTGCTTGATTCTCGCAGCCGCCGAGCCCCGGTCAGGTCGACCGGGCGGGCGTCTCAGCCGTCGTGCTCGGGCGCGCGCGAGGTGGAACGCAGTGGCTTGGGCGGCGCCGGCGGGCGGGGCGCCTCCTCGAGCCTGCCTTTCAGCGCCTCCCCGATGCCGCCGAACGCCTCCGCGAACTCGGAGGGCACCACGAACACCTTGTTGGCGTCGCCTTCGGCCAGCTGCGGCAGCATCTGCAGGTATTCGTAGCTCAACAGCGCGCGGTCGGGTTTGCCCGCGTGGATCGCGGTGAAGACCGTGTCGATCGCCTTCGCTTCACCTTCGGCGCGCAGGATCGCCGCCTGGCGCTCGCCCTCGGCATCCAGCACAGCGGCCTGCTGTGCGCCCTCGGCGTTGAGCACCGCCGCCTGCTTGGCGCCCTCCGCTGTCAGGATCTGCGCCTGCTTTTCGCCTTCCGCCGTGAGGATCGCCGCGCGACGGTCACGCTCGGCGCGCATCTGCTTCTCCATCGCGGTCCTGATGTCCGCCGGCGGATCGACCGACTTGATCTCCACGCGGTTGATCCTGATGCCCCACTTTCCCGTCGCCTCATCGAGGACCACGCGCAGCTCCGTGTTGACGTTCTCACGCGCCGTCAGCGTCGCCTCGAGCGTGAGGCCACCGATCACGTTCCTGAGTGTCGTCACCGTCAGCTGCTCGATCGCCTGCAGCGGGTTGGCGATTTCATATGTCGCCGAGCGCGGATCGGTGATCGTGAAATAGAGAACGGTCTCGATCCCCACGACCACGTTGTCTTCGGTGATCACCGACTGCGGCGAGAAGTTGACGACCTGCTCGCGCAGGTCCACCAACGGACGCACACGATCGATGAACGGCGTGACGATCGTCAGGCCGGGCTCCAGCGTGCGGCTGTAGCGACCCAGACGCTCGACCACGCCGGCGCGCGCCTGCGGGATCACGCGGACCGTCCGCGCAGCCAGAGCCAGCACGAACACGACGACCACGATGATGACGATGAGAGCGACCACGGCGCTTCCTTTCGCTTACCTACCCGGCAGAGCGTACCTCGAAAGTCCAGATGCGAAGGACCTCGACGGCGCTAGTGCATAACGAGGGCTGTTGCTCCCTTGATCTCGACGACCTCGACGCGCTCACCCACGTCGATCACCTCGTCTTCGTCGTAGCTGCGGGCGGTCCACACCTCGCCGCCTTCGATCTTCACGCAGCCGACGCCCTCATCGTTGGCGATCCGCTCGAGCACCGTCGCGCGCCGACCGACGAGCGCCGCGGCGCCCGTCCTGATCGCGGGCGGCAGCCGCCGGTGACGGCGGGCGACTGGGCGCAGCGCTCCGAACACGAGGGCGGAGGCGAGCACGAACACGAGCACGGCCAGCAGGGCACCGACTCCGAGCAGACTCACGACCGCCGCCAGCGCCGCTCCGATCGCGAACGGGAGCATGTAGAAGGCCCCGGTGTGCATCTCGCCGATGCCCAGGATGCAAGCCACCACCACCCACACGATCCATGCGTCCACACCACCAGATTACCCCTCTGGCGCCCTCGCGCGTGCGATCAGTCCTCGGCGATCAGCGCGCGTGCGAACTCCTGTGGGTCGAACGGGCGCAGATCCTCGACCGACTCCCCCACCCCAATTAGCTTCACCGGGAGCCCAAGCTCGCGGGCGATCGCAAGCGCGATCCCTCCGCGCGCGGTCCCGTCGAGCTTCGTCAGGACCACGCCGCTGACGTCCGCCACCTCAGCGAACAGCCTCGCCTGACGCAGCCCGTTCTGGCCGGTCGTCGCATCGATCGTCAGCAGCGTCTCGTGCGGAGCTCCCTCGAGCTGACGAGCGATCACACGCCGCACCTTGCCGAGCTCGCCCATCAGGTCGTCCTGCGTGTGCAGCCTTCCAGCCGTGTCGACGATCACCACGTCGATGTCTCGCGCTCGCGCCTGCGCGATCGCATCAAAGGCCACAGCGCCCGGATCCGAGCCTTCAGCCCCGACGACGATCTCACAGCCCGCCCGCTGCGCCCAGCCTTCGAGCTGCTCGGAGGCGGCGGCCCTGAACGTGTCCGCCGCCGCCAGCAGCACGCTCTGTCCGAGCTCTTCGCGAAGGTGCCACGCGAGCTTGCCGATCGTCGTTGTCTTGCCGGTGCCGTTGACACCCACCGCCATGATCACCGTCGGCTTCGCGCGGATGTCGATGCGCGCATCGCCGACCGTCGCGGTCGTTGCCAACAGCTCGATCAGCCGCTCGCTGAGAGCCTCGCCACCCTCGATCTCGCCCGAGGTCGACTCCTGCTCGAGCGTCTGCACCACTGCCGCAGTGGTGCTCGCGCCGACGTCGGCCATGATCAACGCCTCCTCCAGGCGTTCCCATGTCTGCTCGTCGAGGACGCCGAACAGCGTCGCGTGAATCTCCGAGCCGAGCGCCTGGCGCGTCTTGGCCATGCTCTCGCGCAAGCGCCGAAACAGGCCTCCGCGTTTGCGCGGCGAGTCGGACTCGCCGTCCGCGCCGGGGGCGCCCGCGCCGCGGAGCGCATCAGTGATGAACAGTTCGCTCCAGTCGCGGGCCACGGGGCGCGCGACGATAGCAGCGCCCTCGGTGCCAGGGGCGCCTTCGCGCGAGGCTCCTAGGCGACCTCCGCCACCTCTTGGACCTCTGACTCGGACGTCTCGTCCTTGGGCAGGCGCCGCGAGAGCACCTTGGAGACCCCGTTTCCGCCCATCGAGACCCCGTACAGCCAGTCGGCCGCCTCCATCGTGCGCCGCTGGTGGGTGATCACGATGAACTGAGCGCCGCCGGAGTGACGTCGCAGCAGCGTGAGGAAGCGGTCGAGGTTGAGGTCATCCAGCGCCGCCTCGACCTCGTCGAGGATGTAGAAGGGGCACGGACGCGCCAAGAAGACCGCGAACAGGAACGCGAGGGCCGTCATCGACTTCTCACCGCCGGAGAGCAGCGTGAGGCGCTTCGTGGACTTGCCGGCCGGGGTGATTTCGATCTCCACGCCCGGCAGCTGCTCCTGTTCGGGGCCGCCCGCCTCCGCCTCGCTCTCAGCCTCGGCCGCAGCCTCGATCGCGTCCGCGCCCTCGCCGTCAGGGAGCGGCTGCCCGCCCAGCACCGGTCGCGGCGCCTGCTCGTCGGCCACCAGGCGCAGGCGCCCGGTCCCGCCCGGGAAGACGTCCCCCACGAGTTCCTCGAAGTTCCGTGCGGCCGCCGCGAATGTCTCCTCGAAGGTCTCCTCGATCTGGCGGTCGGTCTCGCGGATCACGCCGCGCAGCTCGCGCAGCGCCGTCTCGAGATCGGTGCGCTGGCTCTCCAGCTCCTCTGCGTGGGCGAGCGCCTCCGCGTACTCCTCCTGCGCCAGAGGGTTCACCGGTCCAAGCTGCTCGCGCCGGCGCGTCAGCCGCTCGACGCGCGCACGCAGCGACTGCATCTCCTCCTCGCTCAACGGCTCGGGCTCGGTCGCCGGGCCGCCGTCCTCGGCATCGCTGTGCGCCTCCGCGTTGAGCCCGAGTCGCTCGGCCACGCTCGTCAGCTCCAGCTCCGCCTCGCCGGCTAGATCGCGCAGACGCTGCGCCGCGACCTCGGCGGCAGTGACCGCCTCGCCGGCGCTGCGCAGCGCTGCCTGGATCTCGGCCTCCTTCGCGGCGCAGGCCCGCAGCCGGCCGGTCATCTCCTCGCCCGCGCGACTGTCCGCCGCCAACTCGGCCTCTACAGCGACCAGGCGCTGTTGCACGCCCTCCCCTGCGAGGATGAGCGTCGAGGCAAGCCGCTCAGCCCGCGGCAGTGTGGCGAGGTCCATCTCATGCTGAGCGCGCAGTCGCTCGATGCGGGCCGCGCGCTCCACGCGTTCACGCTCGCGGCGCTCGGCCTGACGGCGCTCCGCCGCCAGCTCACCCTCGAGCTCCGCCTTGCGCACGGCCAGCGCTCCCTGGGCGGGCGCCACCCGACGCTGCTCGATCAGCCACTCCGTCTGGCGCCTACGCTCGCCCGCCTCCGAGAGCTCTCGCTCTGCGTCGCGCAGCGTGGCCTCAGCTGAGATCCGCCGCTCCTCCGCGGCTCGAACCTCGCTCAGCACCTGCTCACTCGCGCTGCGCGCCGCATGCTCGGCCTGCGCGGCGAGCTCAGCCTGCGCGATCAGACGGTCGCGTTCGTTGCGGCGCGCAAGCACGCGCTCGGTGCCACCCTCGCTGAGCTGGCGCACCTCGCCCCACGGCGCGAACCACACACGCCCGCCGCGCGTGGCAGCGATGCCCGAGAAGTCCGCTGGAAGCTCCTCGAGACGCTCGACCACCCACGCATCGACGAGCAGCCGTCGTGCGAGCTCGAGCACCAGGGGCGGGCCGCTCAGGAGATCCATCAGCCGTTGCGCGCCGGGCGTCGGCTCGACGGTCTCTGTACTTGTGGCAGCGTGCGCCGGCCCCGAGATCGAAAGCAGCGCGCTGCCACCGTCTGGCCCAGCGCGGTCGAGCACCGCCTCCGCGCCCGCCACGTCCTCGACCACGGCGGCGTCCAGACGGCCGCCAAGTGCAGCCGCGAGGGCGAGCTCGTAGCCGTCCTGGACACGTAGCTCCTCGCTGAGCGCCTTCGCGGAGCCAGGCTGCTCGCCGCCGACACGAGCGTGCCCGCGCAGGAACTGGTTGGCGGCCGCAAGCTCCGCGCCGACGCGCGCGGACTCGCGCCGCATGTCCTGGGCCTCACGCTCGGCCGCTGCCAGGCGCCCGCGGGCCTGCTCGGCCTGCTCATCGGCCTGTGTGCGCGCGGCGCGCGCCGCCTCCGCGGTGGCCTGCGCCTGCTCGATGCGCTCGGTCTGCGCGATCAGCGCCGCCTGCAGCTCGGCGATCTCGCGCTCGATCTCCTGCGTGCGACTCGCCTCGATCTCGGCGAGCTGTGCCTGCAACGTCTCGATCCGATCCTCACCCTCTGCCGCCTCGGCGCTCTCCCCCACCGACGCGGGCTGCGCTGAAACCTGCAGCTCCTGCTCGGCTCGCTCGATGCGTGCAGTGAGCGCGTGCGCGCTGGCGGTCACCTGCTCGGAGCGGAGCGTCAGCCGCTCGCGCGCCGAACGGGCCTCGTAGACGCGTCGCGATAGTGCGTCGTGGCGCTCCGCGCGCTCGGACAGCGCGCGCTCGGCGGCGCCCCGCACCTCGATCGTCTCCTGTAGCGCGCGCTCGATCTCGGTACGCGCGGCGCGCGCCTGCGCAACGTTCTCCTGCGCGCTCGCCAGCTCGATCCTCCGAGCGCGCGACTGATCCCGCGCGAGCTCCAAGCGAGCCTGAAGGATCTGGCGCTCAAGGCGCTCGTGCAGCTCGGCCGCTTCGGCCTGTCGCTTCAGCGGGCGCAGCCGGCTGCGCGCCTCGCGCTCGACGTCGAGCGCGCGGTCGAGGTTCTCCTGCGTGCGTTCGAGCTTCAGCTGCGCGCGCCGGCGGCGCTTGCGATGCTTGCCCAGGCCCGCGGCCTCCTCGATCAGCATCCTGCGATCACGCGGCTTGGAGGTGACGATCGCGTCCACCCGCCCCTGCGAGATGACCGAGTGGGTCTCCTTGCCCAAGCCCGTGTCGGAGAGCACCTCCAGCACGTCCGTCAGGCGGCAGCGAGCGCCGTTCAGCCGATAGCCGCCTTCGCCGTTGCGATCCAGCCGCCGCACGATCGATATCTCGCTCAGCGGCACATCCACACGCCCGTCGGAGTTGTCGAGCACGATCTCCACTTCCGCCGCGCTGCGCGGCTGCACTCCCCTGGCGCCGCCGAAAATCACATCCTGCATCGACTGGCCACGCACCGCCAACGGCGACTGCTCGCCCATCACCCACAGCACCGCGTCGGTCACGTTCGACTTGCCCGAGCCGTTGGGCCCCACCACGACGCTCACGCCCGGGCCGAAGTCCAGGTGCGTGCGGTCGGGGAACGACTTGAAGCCGTTCAGCGTCAGCGACTTCAGGCGCACCCGACGACCCCGTTCATGACTCGTTTGCGAGCTTGTCCACGGCCACCCTGGCGGCCTCTTGCTCGGCGTGCTTCTTGCTGCGGCCGGTGCCCTTCCCAAGTTCGCGGCCTTCCACGCGCGCGATCACCGCGAACGTGCGCTCGTGCGGAGGCCCATCCTCGGCTGCGATCTCGTAGCTGACCTCCGCGCCGCGTCGCGCCAGCAGCTCCTGCAGCGCGGACTTGAAGTCCGCCGGGTGCTCCAGCGCACCCTCGATCTCCGGCAGGAACGCCTCCACAACCGCCTCTGCGGTGCGCTCGTAGCCCGACTGCAGGTAGCAGGCGCCGATCACCGCCTCGATCACCGAGGCGAGCACGCGCTCGGTTCCCACGAGCGCAGCGACGCTCTCGCGGATCCCCTCCGGCGCCGCAGCGCGCAGCTTCGCCGGGAGATCCAAGCGTTCGGCGACCGCCCGGCAGGAGACTCCCGAGACCGCCTGCGCACGGATCTTCGTCAGCCGTCCCGCGCCGAAGCGCTCGGCCTCCAGGCGCGGATACAGGTAGGCCGTGACGGCCAGCGCGAGCACGCTGTCGCCAAGGAACGCCAGACGCGTGTAGGAGTCGCTCGAGCGCTCGCTCCAGGATGCGTGCGTGAACACCTGGCGCGCAAGGTCCTCGGGCAGCGCCTCCAGCAACTCCCCCAGCAGCATCATCGCTCCGCATTCACGGCCCCGTCGTGGGTGAGCACGAACTCCACCGCCGCGCCTACCGTGAGGATCTGCGCCGCCTGCTCGTCGGACATCTGCACGCCGTATGTGTCCTCCAGCTCCTGCACCAGCGTGTACAGATCCAACGAGTCGGCCTCGAGGTCCTCCTTGAAGCGCGTGTCCTCGCCGATCGCGTCGGGATCGACATCGAGCTCATCCGCCAGATGGGCTCGGATCAGCGCGAACACCTGCTCGCGGGTGTGGCTCGTGTCACTCATCCTGTGTGGCGCAGGCTAGCGTCAGACGCGGACGCGGGTGAACGCCGCAGCGCTCCCGCCCGCTCGAGCGCCTCGTGCGTCTGCGCGACGATGTCCACGCGCGCTCCGCGCTCGGCCCGCAGGATCGCCTGGGCGAACCCCGCCCGTGTGAAGCGCCCGTGCGGCACCACTCCCAGACGGCGCAGCCCGAGCAGGTAGGCACCGCCATTCGCTTCCGGGTCGATCTCGTCGCGAAAGCCGCGCAGTGCGCCGCGCAGCAGCGCGCCACCGAGCTTCGCCCGCATCGAGGACATCGCCGCCTCGCGTACCGCCCCCAACATCGTCTGCGAGACGCCCTCCATCAGCTTCAACGCGATGTTGCCCGTGAAGCCGTCGGTCACGATCACGTCAGCGCGCCCTGACACCACGTCGCCGCCCTCCACATTTCCTACAAAGTCAAACGAATCAAAGCCCGCCCCGGCCTTCATCATCTGCTCGGTGAGATCGGCGTGGGCTTCGAGGATCAGCGCATTGCCGCGCGTCGCCTCCTCACCATTCGACAGCAGCCCCACCCGAGGACGGCTGACACCGAGCACCGTCTGGGCCAGGGCGGCGCCCATGAACGCGAATTGGACGATGTGCTCGCGCCTGGCCTCCGCGTTCGCGCCCACGTCCAGCAGCGTCACCGGCCAGTGCGGCACCGGCAGCGGTATCGCCAGGGCCGGCCTGTAGATCCCGCGTGCGCGCTTGATGTTGAAGGTCCCCGCAGCCAGCGCCGCGCCGGTGCCGCCCGCGCATACCAGCGCCTGGGCGCGGCCTTCGGCGACCGCGGCCGCCGCCAGCACGATCGAGGCCTGGGGCGTGCTGCGCACCGCCAGCACCGGGTCCTGCGCCTTGGCGATCGAGATCGGCGCATCGACGATCTCAACGCCCGGCACCGGCGGACCGAGCTCCTCGGCGGGCCCGAAGAGGATCACGCGCATGCCCTCATGCGCAGCGAGGGCGGCGCCCGCTGCCACCTCGGCCGGACCGAGGTCGGCGCCGTTGCAGTCGACCGCTACGACAGGCGGCTCGTGCTCGCCGGGGTGAGCGGTGGCCGGAGAGGACGAGGCCTCTGGCGTCACTGACCGCTAGTCGTGGTCGTGGTCGTGCTCGTGATCGTGCACGCCAGGCGTCACGATCTCGCGGCCCGCATAGTGGCCGCAGACGGGACATACCCGGTGCGGACGGCGCGGGCTGTGACACTGCGGGCACGCGTTCAGCGCCGGTGTGCCGATCTTGTGCTGCGCGCGCCGCTTTGCGGTGCGACTGTGCGATTGCTTTTTCTTGGGGACCGCCATCGAGTCGAGAAGGCTACCAGGGTGCGAGCGTGCGTCCCGGGCGCCAGCGACGCGCTACTCGAGCTCGAGCTCGCGCAGCTTCGCCCAGCGCGGATCGGGCGCCGCCTCGTGACGGTGCTCGGGGCCGGCGGGGTCCAGGTCGTTGAGGTCCGCGGCACACACCGGGCACAGGCCCGCGCAGTCCTCCTTGCAGAGGATCTTCGCCGGTATCGCCAGCGCGAAGGAGTCGCGCGCCCAGCCGGCGAGGTCGAGCGTCTCGTCGTGGACGTAGGGGCTGTCGAGCTCATCGCCGGAGCCCGGCCGGTCGACCTCCCGCGCCTCCACCTCCACCGGCGGGCTTGCCGGCTTCAGGCAGCGCATGCACGGACCCACCACCTCAGCGGAGAAGCGCAGTCGCAACGCGTAGCCACCGCCCGTCATCCGCGAGATGTTCAGCTGCACCGGTATGTCCGCAGTGCCCGCCTCGCTGGACTGCGCCCCGAAGGTCTCGCTGCCGAGCACCAGCGGGTCGATCGAGGTGATCAGATCAAAACGCCGGCCCTCACCCGGGCTCAGCCGCAGGCTGGCCAGGTCGAAGTCGTGCCGGCGGGGTTCTGTGCGTTCGGCGGCCATCCCCTCAGGCTAGAACCTGGAGGTCCAAATCTAAGTGTGCGTTCGCAACTCCCGCTTGAGGATCTTGCCGGTGGCGTTGCGCGGAAGCTCGTTCACGAACACCACGTCGCGCGGCACCTTGAAACGGGCGAGGTTCGCCTTCACGTAGTCCTGCACCTCCTCCTGCGTCAAGCCGTTGCCGTTGCGCGGCACCACGAACGCCTTCAGCCGCTGCCCGAACTCCGCGTCGTCCACACCCACGACCGCGACCTCCTCGATCTGCTCGTGGTCGGCCAGCAGATCCTCGACCTCGCGCGGGAACACGTTCTCGCCGCCGCTGACGATCATTTCGTCGTCGCGGCCGTCGACGAACAACCGTCCCTGCGCGTCCAGGCGCCCGACGTCGCCGGTGCGCATCATCCCCCGCACGATCTCCTTGTTGCCGCCATCGGTGTAGCCCTCGAACATGAACTCGTTGGCGACGTAGATGCGACCCACCTCACCCGGCGCGACCTCCCGGCCCTGCTCGTCGAGCAGCTTCACCACGGTTCCGAGCGGGGGACGTCCGGCCGTGCCCGGCGCGGCGCGCAGATCCTCCGGCGTGGCGATCGTCGCCCACGCCACCTCCGTGGAGCCGTAGAGGTTGTAGACGATGTCTCCGAAGGTGTCCATCGCGTGCGTGGCCAGATCGCCGGGGAAGGCCGAGCCGCTGACGGCGATCACCTTCAGGGAGCGCACGTCGTAGCGCGCGATCGTCTCCGGAGGCAGCGCGAGGATCCGCTGCAGCATCACCGGCACGACCACTAGCGCGCTGGCGCCGTGCTGGGAGATCGCCTTGAGCGTCTCCTCCGGGTCGAACTTGCGCCGCAGCACGAGCGTGGAGAGCAGCGGCAGGCTGAGCAGGAAGTGGGCAAAGCCCCAGGAGTGGAACATCGGCGCGGCGATCACCGTCGTCTCGCGCGCCTTCAAGGGGATCTTCGAGAACAGCGCCGCCGCGGGTTCGATCGAGTCGCTCTGCTGGCGCTGTGCGCCCTTCGGCGTGCCCGTGGTGCCCGAGGTCAGGATCACGACGCGACCTTTCTCGACCGGCGGCGTCAGATCCGAAGCGTCGCCCCGCGCGATCAACCGCTCGAGCGTGGGAACCTCTCCCTCCCCGGCGTCAGTGGCGCCCGGCCGTGGCTCGCTCCACGCCACGAAGCGAATCCTGTCGGCCGCGCCTTCGCCTACCAGCCCGCCGAACTCCTCGTCGTAAATCACCGCCACCGGGTTCTCGCGCCTGATCACGTCGGTGATCTGCGGTCCGGCGAACGCGGTGTTCAGGTAGAGCGCGCCGGCGCCAAGCTTCGAGCAAGCGACCGTCGCCTCGACGAAGCCACGGTGGTTGCGGCACATGATCGCCACACCGTCGCCTTCGGAGATCCCCGCCTTGCGCAGCTCGTGCGCGAGTGCGTTCGTGCGCGAGTGCAGCTGCCCGAAGGTCAGCCCACCGCGCTCGTCGATCACCGCGACACGATCCGGGTAGCGGGCGGCCGCGCCCGTGTAGGCGCCTGCGGGCGTCGCCCCCCAGCTCCGCAGTGCCGACAGCGACTGCGCCAGCCGGTCCGGCCGCGTCGGCTCGAACATGCCCGTCTCCAGCAGCGCTTTGACCACCAGCAATTTGTGCCTGGCGGTGCGCGTGAGCGTTTGCGCGTTCACGTGATGACCCTACCCAAAAGCCGGCTGCGCGACGCGATTGCGCACAGCGGGGTTTCTAACTGACTTCAGCCGGTTCGTCCTTGCCCTGCAGGCGCTCGCGGCCGCGCTGAACGGCGGCGATGAACTTCGAAAGATTGACCTCCAGCGTGTTCAGGATCTCGTCCGCGTAGTCCTCCGCGCCGAGCCTGATCTCGCGCTCGCGGGCGCGTGCGTCCTCGACGATGTCCTCCGCCGCACGCTCTGCCTGCTTGGTGACCTCCTCGCCTCCGACCAGTTTCTCCTGGCGCTCGCGGGCGTCTTTGATGATCCGCTCGGCCTCCTTCTTGGCCTCCGCGAGCATCTCCTGGCGCTCCTTGACGATCCAGCGCGCCTGCTTGATCTCCTCGGGGATCGTCGCGCGCATCTGGTCGAGGATGTCGTAGATCTCCTCCTTGTCGACCCGCACCTGGTCGGTCAGGGGCACTGGCTTGGCGTTGTG
>DATBZG010000101.1:0-27923 GCA_036513335.1 Solirubrobacteraceae bacterium
CAGCAATTGCCATCGTGGGGGTGAGCGCACCCGCCAGCAGAAGTGCGCGCCTCGCGAGCGACGTTAGGCTCGGAAAGCTGCGCGTCAGTAGAGGCATCTGTGCATATTGTCGGCTACCTGAGTACGGCGCTTGACAGGCCCCCCGCTTGATAGACGTATGGCAGGGTGGGTGCTCAGGGGCTCAGGTCGGCTGCAATGTCGTGATCGTAGATGTAGACGGTGAGTCCTTGGCCGACGCTCTCAGCAGTCACTGGCTTCCCGAAACTCGCCGGAGGGGCTGTCACCGCAAGCGGGACTCCAGGTCGCGTGTCCGTCAGCAGAAACGTCCGCGTGTCGGCGCGCGGCACATACCAGGAGCTGATCTGGATGCCGTAGAGCTGGCACCATCCGCTCGGCACGTCGCATGCTTGGATCGGGTAGAGCTTGACTCGCAGGTGCGTCTCCCAGTCCACCGGCGATGCGTCCCAGTAACCGCTATATCCGATGCTCGCGCCGTTGGCGGCGGCGAAGTGCTCGATCGTGCCCGCGACTGTCTGGTCCGGGGCCGGCCCCCCCGGCTGGACCCCGGCAGCGAGCTCGCTGCGAATGTTCAGCACGCCGAATACGGCGACGGCGACGATCACTGCTACCCGTCCGAGCGGCATCGCAGCGAAGACGCCCACGAGCGCAGCCAGTGCGGCCCACCCGCCGATCAAGTAGCGGGTATCGGATGCTGTGTCGGACACCGAGGTGAGCGCGAAGGCCGCCAGCACGAGCGCCAACGAGGCCCCCCAGAAGGCAATGAACAGATCACGCGACCCTAGCCGCGAGAGCTGATCGTGCGTTGGTCCGGTTGAGCCTGCGCGCGTCCCGGCCCAGCGCCACAGCTGGAGAAGCGTCGCCACGAGCGAAACGAAGATGAGCGCTCCAGTGAGGAAGACGAACAGATTGCCGCCACTCACCGGAGCACCGAAGAAGTCGCCGCCGCCCAGGGTAAGGAACGCGGCGACGAGGTTCTGCAGACCCCCCACGAGCGCCTCCGATGAGACGAAGTCGATCGGGAACGGCGCGTGGACCACGTGTTGGTCCTGCGCGATGTGGATGAGCAGCAGCGCCAGTAGAGCGGATAGAACTGCCGCGACGATCGCGAACGCGCTGACTGTTCTCCAGGCCCCCGACCGTGTGCGCCACCAACAGAGCAGCGGTGCCAGCACGAAAGGGAGCAATCCGTTGACGAACAGCAGCTGATCGGTGAGGCCGAGTCCGGTAAACGCGACAAGCGGCACCCCGATGAGCAGCAGGAAGCGAGGCGTCATTCGAGCTGCCCCCGAGCGCCGGTACACGGCCAGTAGGGCACCACACAGAACTGCCGCATGCAGGACGGTCATGCCATGGTTGTCTGGCACGTAAAGGATCGTGCGCTGCGCTTCGCTGGTTGCGAGCAGCACGACCGCCGAGAGCAACGCGGCCAAGCGGCCGAGCGCCCACCACGCACATGCCGCAACGACGCCGATACCGAGCAGCCCGAAGACGAAGGGAGTCACCTCCCACAGCGCGCGGTAGTGGGGGAGCGACGCGGTGGCCCGCATGAACCACCATGCCTCGTACCAGGCGTGATCGCCGAGGTTGACGACCGAGCCGGAGGCTGCTCGGTCCGCGAGCGCCGGCAGGACCAGCCCAGAGGCGTTGTCCGCGCTCAGGTAGAGACCGCGGACGAGCGCGTGTGCTTGGGCGAGCAGGACACCGACGTTGGCCATGCCGACAAGCGCGGCTAGCCAAGCGAGCCATCGCCATGAAATATCGCGCTGAACCCGTGCGAACACAGGAGCGAGGCTCACTACCGCGAGTGGCCGCCTGTGCACGGCGCGCGACTCTATCATTGGGCCCCACGCACCGAATCCGAAGATGGCCACTCTAGATGCGAACCTTCGGAATCGCCGAGGATCAGTGGGGCCACGGACTATCTACTAAGTTGACGGCGTGCTCCTCGAAGACCAAGAGTCAAAGGTGAGCGACACTAGGGCTGTGGAACCCGAGGCGCGGATCGCAGACGAGCGGCCGGGTGCCGCAGCCCGCTGGTACTCGGCACGAAGATCGCGTCTCGCGATCAACCTCGCGACGGCCATCGTAACCCTCGGTTTCGCCTACGTCGCTTTCAACGGCATCAACCTGTCGCTCGCATGGCGAGCCTTGGGAACGAGCGACTACTGGTGGGTGCTCGCAGCCCTAGTCGCCTTTGGGCTGGGAAACCTCACGCGAGCGCTGCGCTGGCGCTCGCTGTTCGCGCGCGGGCGACGACCGCCCGCCGGTCCCGTCACGGACGCGATGATGGTGGGATACCTCTACAACAACATCTTGCCCGCGCGCGCCGGCGAAGCCGCACGCGTCGTGGTGCTCACACAGCGCAGCGGCACCCGGCCCGTAGAGATAGTCGCCACTGTAGTACTCGAGCGGCTCTACGACGTACTCGGCATCCTGGTGCTCTTCTTCGCCGCGGAGCCGTGGCTGCCACACGTAAGCTGGTTTCGCGCCGCAGCTATCGCCGCGATCGTCCTCGCCGTGTTGATCGCGACCGCCGCGATGATCATGGCCATCTTCGGTGACCGTCCCCTGCGCTTGCTGTTCAGCCCGCTCCAGCGATTCTCGCTGTTCTCGGGCGAGCGGCTCGAGCGTACCTTGGAGGAGCTCGTTCACGGGCTCAGCGGCCTACGCCACCCTAGGCTCGCGCTCGAAGCATTCGCGTGGACGATCACCTCGTGGCTGCTGACAGCGCTCTGCGCATATTTCGTGACTCTCGCCTTTCATCTGCACCTCCCGTTCGCCTCCGGCGTGCTGGTCGCGGTCGCTATCGGAGCCAGCATGATCCTGCCCTCCTCGCCAGCTGCCGTCGGCGTCTTCGAAGGGGCGGCCCTCATAGCACTCACTGCCTACGGCATCCCCCACTCCTCCGCCCTCCCCTTTGCGCTGGTCCTCCACCTAGTGAACTTCGCGCCGTTTGTGCTGGTGGGGGCATACCTGCTCCATTACAACTCGCGGCATCCATGGTCAGGAGCTACTGCGCCAAGCCCAGAAGCTTCCGACCGCTTGTAGGGCGGCACTACCTAGCGTCTCGATCGAGGCCTGCATATCTCGATCGCGCTTGGCCGTTACCGCTCTGGTTAAGCACGCCAGGATAGGGGCGCCCATGGTGACCGGAGGGCAAGTCCGGCCGGTGGTAGTCCCCTCGGCTGAGATGATGCTCCAGAAACACATAAAGCACTATGAATAGATAGCGACTTCCCATCTCCTGGAGTTTGAGCTTCGATACGCCGTAGACTCGGTTCGTCCATGAGATCGGCACGACCGCGTAGGAGTGGCCTCTAACGATCGCCTTCAGCGGCATCTCGACGGTGAGGTTGAAGTGATTTGAAAGCAATGGCTGAATGTGCTCAATCACCTCACGCCGGTAAGCCTTGAACGCGTTGGTGGTGTCGTTGTAGCCGTGGCGAAAGAGCAGGCGGATGCCCAAGTTCACCAGTCGGTTGAGGATCAGCTTTACCTTGGGATAGTCGTGTGCTTGGCCGCCGCGCACGAAGCGCGAGCCGAAGGCACAATCAAAGCCCTCCTGCAGCACGCGGTAGTAGCGCACCAAGTCCCTTGGCGAGTCCGACAGGTCAGCCATCACGATCGCGACGGCATCTCCGGTGAACTCGTCCAGGCCGACACGCACCGCCTGCCCGAAGCCGGGAGACCTCGTCGAGCGAACACAGCGTACGTCCGGATCGTCCTCGGCAATGGCGCGCACGACATCTCCCGTCCCGTCGCTGCTCGCATCGTCGACGACCAGAATCTCGTAGGGAATCTCTTGCGCGCTCAGTTCTGTGGTCAGCGACTCGACCGTCGCGCGGATCGAGTCCCGCTCGTCGTGAGCGGGGATCACCACAGACAGCTTCATACGCGGGCGACCCACCGCTCGATATTGCGGTCGTGTATCTGTTGCAGGATGTCACTCACGTCGTGAGTGATGTCCCATTCGGGGTACACGCGCTTGAAGGGCTCCAGGTCACTTATCCACCAACGATGGTCTCCGATCCTGTTGTCCTCGCCGAGGCTCCAGTCGAGCTCGCGCCCGGCGATCTCCTGACACCGGTCGATCGCCTCGAGCATCGAGCAGTTGCTCTGGCGGCCGCCGCCGATGTTGTAGACGGCGGCGGGCTGCGGGTGACGATGAAAAGCCTCGAACGCCGCTACCAGATCCGCGGCGTGGATGTTGTCGCGCACCTGCTTGCCGCCGTAGCCGAAGACCGTGTAGGGGTCTCCCGTCATCGTGCAGCGCATCAGATATGAGAGAAAGCCGTGCAGCTGCGTGCCTGCGTGGTTGGGACCAGTCAGGCAGCCTCCCCGAAAGCAGACGGTCGGCATGTCGAAGTAGCGCCCGTACTCCTGCACGAGCAGATCGGCAGAGGCCTTGGAGACGCCGAAGAGCGAGTGGGTGGACGCGTCGATCGACATCGTCGTGTCGATTCCCCGATGATAGCGGTGGCCCTCGGGCAACTCGAGACGTTTGGCGAGCTCCACCAGCGGAAGCTGGTTGGGAAGATCTCCGTAGACCTTGTTGGTGGAGCAGAAGATGAAGGTGGCGCTGGACGCATGACGCCTGGCCGCCTCCAGCAGATTGAGCGTGCCGTTCGCGTTCACCGCAAAATCGGTCTGAGGGTCCGAAGCTGCCCAGTCGTGCGAGGGCTGCGCGGCGGTGTGAATAACGAGCTCGATCTCACCGCCATGTTGGGCGAAGATTTGAGCCACCCCGTCTGCATCGCGGATGTCGATCGCAATCGAACGGAACTCGTTCGCGTAGCGGTCCACGAGCGCATCGGTGGTACGTGCGGTGGACGCCTCCGCCCCGAAGAAGGTTGCTCGCATGTCGTTCTCGAGGCCGATCACCTCGTAGCCGGCCTCAACGAAATGGCGAACCGACTCCGAGCCGATGAGCCCCCCTGAGCCTGTGACAATTGCTACGGGCATACGCTCCTGCCTCTATAGGGCGCTGGCCAGAGCAGCTTCGTTCTCGACGACCCAGGCGTGGATGTCGGCGAGGATCTCAGCTGGACTCCGGCGTGGCCGCCAATCGGTGATTTCGTGCAAACGCGTGCAATCCGAGATGTAGATCGGGATGTCCCCTGGACGATCTTCCCCAGCGGGGCGGACATCGATGATCCTACCCGTGATTTCGCGGCATAGTCGGGTCGTCTCCTGCAGCGACAGGCTGCACCCCAGGCCTCCGCCCACGTTAGCGGTCACCCCTCGCCAGCGCCCTGGATCCTGCACCTGCTCATCAACGAGATCGAGCAGGTCCTCGACGTGCAGCAGGTCGCGCACTTGCTTGCCGGTACCGCCGAAGCCGATGTAACCGAGCGGGCGCTGGAAATGGTGGGCGAGCATCCAGTACGTGAAGACCCCCTGGTCGACCTTGCCCATCTGCCAGGGCCCGGCGATGACCCCACAGCGGTCGATCACAGCGTTCAAGCCATAGGTCGTCGCGTACTCCTGGATGAGGAGCTCGGCGGAGAGCTTGGTAGCCCCGTAGAGCGTACGTGCCCCGTCGAGCGGGAAGGACTCGGCGATCCCCTGCGAGGAGGCACCGTGGAGCGGCTGGTCCTCGATCAGCTCGAGGCGGGTATCTAGCTCGCGGTAGGTGAGGGCCTCGAGCGCCGCGACCGGATACACGCGACTGGTCGAGAGGAACACGAGCTGGGCCCCCGCCTGTCGCGCCAGCTCGAGGCAGTTGACGGCACCGACAAGGTTGGTCTGGATGACGTAGTCGGGGCTGCCGCCCACGCCGGCCATCACCGACGGCTCGGCCGAGCACTCGACGATCGCATCAATCGTTCCGATATCGAGCAAATCGTCGAGCTGGCGGACATCTCCATGGAAGAACGCGACCCCCGCCTCCCGAAGGCGAGAGAGATTCAGCTCTGAGCCGCGACGGCGGAGGTTGTCCAGAGCCACCACCTCCCAATCCGGGTGCCGGCCGGCGAAGCCGATTGCGAGGTTCGCACCGATGAAGCCCGCGCCCCCAGTCACAAGCACCCGCCGTGCCGTCGAGGCGGGCACTGCCCGCTCGTCCAGCTCGGGCCTAGCTGCCACGTTCGTCTTCGATCTGCTTCTGCAGGGACGCGTCTCGCGGCCCCACGCTCATCGACTGGGCGTAGAACGAGAACGTGATCGGGTCGCCCGCGGCCGACCCCACACCATTCTCGTCGACCGCGATGCTCGTGCTGTTGGGCGCAAGGTTAAATGGAGCGGTGAAGTCGACGCCCGGCGGCGCGCGGAGAATCAGCCCATCCGACGCCGTCTGCTCAATCAGACGGTGCGGCACGCCGTCGAGCAAGACAGTGCGGCCGACCGGCTTGTAGAGCAAGGAATAAAGGCGTTCGAGTCCGCCCACCGCAGCACCGCCAACTCGAACAAATACAAAAGTCTGTTCATTGGGAGGGGTGGGTACCGCGACGGCCTGGCCCCAGTTGGCATGCACGGTCCCCAGCGGCACCGGCGCTGTGCAGCGATTCGGCCCGCGCCCCAGAACCTGCCACGCATTGGTTACTCGCAACTCCTCATAGCGGCACAGAATCGTACGCGTCGTCAATCCCTCCTCGAAGGCTCCCACCCGCCCGTCGATTTCTGGATCGAGATTGCGGAGAATGCGCTGCGGCGCCGACGAGGAGTTCAAGGCATCTGCGTTGTCCTGGTCGAGTCCGGTGGTGTACACCGAATAGGACTGAAAAATGGGCAGCGGACTCCACTGAAACCGATACGCCCAAGCAAGCGAGGCTTCGTATGGTTCTACATCAACCGTGTGGCCCTGCAGTAGACGCAAAGTTTGTGGATCTATCGGAGAAGCGGCCTCGATCGCCTGCCTCCCTTGAGCGATGATCGACTGGCGCTGTGATGAGCTGGCTACCTGTTCGAGTTGGGTGACTGCGGTATTGATGTCTCCGTCGGGGTCGAAGACCACCGACATCGAGCTCTCCTGCGCCGCCACGGCAAAGGCAAACAGGGCCGCGAGCAAGGTCAGGCCGAGCGTACGGTTCCCGCGTCGCCAGTAGAACGCGAGGAAGCCACCCATAACCGCGACGAAGTAGATAGCGCCGTGACCGATGTCATGACGAACGAAGCCCTCCTTGTACTCGAAGAAGCAGAAGGCCACCCACAGCGACACGATCCCCCAACGCCGACGCGTCGGTCCCGCGACTGTCATGTTCAGCGCCCCAGCCAGGCCAAAGGCAAATGCCACCCAGCCCGCCGTGTACTGCCAGGCCAGACTGGGTTCTTCAAGACTCATCGCCGCCCCATAGCCAGAGATGATCCGCGCGGCGTTGCGCACGTAGTCGGGTAGCGCGCCCCATTCCTGCCCGGTCACGGTCCATGCCGCGAGCAGTGCGACGATCAGCGCAGCGAGCGTCACGAGCAGATGATCGCGACGTCGCCCACGCGCCGCCAAGGCCACGATGATCGCCAGGACGGCGATCTCGATCCCCACCGACTGCTTGTTGAGCAACTCGAGGCCGGCAACCGCGCCGCCCAAGGCCATCAATGCCAGGCGCCGGCGAGAAGCCCGATCCTGATCAACCATCCACACGCAGAACACCAAGAACGGCACCGTCTCGAGTGCGACATCGCTTGCTCCGGCGACGAACAAGGCGACGATCGCTCCGCCGATCGTCCCGTATGTGCGCCGCGCGCCCATGAACAGCGCCGACGCCAACGCGAAGCGTAGGAGCACCGCGTAAAGCACAGCGATGGTTCCGGTATCGCTGTACCAAAGGGTGGGGACGCTAAGGAAGCCAAGCGGGCCGTATGTGAAGACAAGATGCCTACCGAACGTGATCGGGGCGTGGAGCGCCATGTGCAGAGCCGCTTCCCAGCTCGCGTCCAGGCCAGGCTGAGGCTCGAGCGCGAGCGCATGCCAGGACAGCAGCAAGATCGCGAGGGGCACCAGAACGACGCCTGCCGCAGCGCGCCATCGCGTCCCCTGCTCAGACGCCAGCCGCTCGACACGTGCCCACAGGCCGGCGGGCGAGAAGGGCGATGCAGGACTGACGGGCACCTGCGCGCTGCGTGCGACTGAGCCGTCGACCGCCGTCGCTCCTGCTCGCGGTGGCGTCATCGCGAGCATCCTATCCGAGGTCTCCGGGGGCGGCCGTCGCTCCCGCAGACGCGTTCGCCGGGCCCCAAACCGACTCACCCGTATGCCGCGACCGGCCAGCGCAGGCTCGAGCCCGAACTCGCGGTAAGCGACATAATGCGCCGCCGTGTCGCTCACGGTGTGTCTCATGACAGCGGACCCGCCCGGGCGGGTGGCCGCCGTACTCGCGCGGCTGCGACCCTTTGCCGACGAGGTCATCATCGCCGCCGACTCACGCGTCGATGGACAGACGCTGGCCGACTACGGCGCGCTCGCGGACCGGTTGTTCACGATCGAACACGTCCAGGCAGAGCGGCACCTGGCCTGGATGTACGCCCAGTGCCGCTGCGACTGGATCATGCGACTCGATGGAGACGAGGTCCCGAGCGACGCGCTCGTGCGTCGGCTGCCCGAGTTGCTCGCCTCCAGTGAGGTGCAACAGTTCTGGATCCGACGGGTTTGGCTGTATCCGGAGCCAAACCGCATACTCGACGGAGCACCGTGGGCGGAAGACTTCGTCGACAGGCTGATCCGCAACGATGGCACGCTGCGCGCGCGCGGGCTTCAGCACACGAATGCCGAGCCGGTCGTGCCGCGCCAGTACATCGAGGAGTGCCTTTACCACCTCGACCTGCTCCTGACCACCTCCGAGCAGCGTCGCGACAAGGCCGTGTGCTATGAGGTCGCCTTCCCGGGCCTGCTCGCGTCCGGCGGGGGACGAATCAACGAGGCCTACTATCTCCCCGAACTGCGCCACGGGCTCCAGCTACGAGACGTACCCGACGAGGATCGGGCGCCGATCCTCCGCGCGCTCGAGCCGACAACGCCGGCGTCGCATAGTCCCGCTCCTAAGGACGTGCCCTTCGTCGCGTTGGCGGAGATGGATCGCTTTTGGGAGCAGCGACCAGTCGCCGCCGGCGCTTACCGCGCGCGGATCGAGCCTCTCAAGCTCACCGCCTCCCTCATACCGGCCAGGCCGCAGCCGCTCTTCCTGCACGTCACCAACGAAGGCACCGAGCGGTGGCCGGCCCACCTGGAGGAGAAGCCACAGATCAGGCTCGGCTATCGCTGGCTCAATCTCGACGGGAGCCCGCGGGCAGACGATGGCCCAAGGTCTCCCTTCCTGCGCGCCGTACCACCCGGGGCGCGGATCCTCGTCCCGCTGGCCGTGCTGGCACCCGACGATCCAGGCGAATATCTGCTCGAGGTCGACGTCGTCCACGAGCACGTCCGCTGGTTCGACTCTGCGGTACGCATCCGCGCCAGCGTCGGGGAGACGCACGACCTACCCGCACCGACCCTCCGCCTTCGCGAGACCGCGGCACCGCGCTTGCAGCGCTGGCGAGCGGTGCGGATCCCAGCGACCATCCATCGCGTATGGCTTGGTGGCGAGGAGATGCCCGACGATCGCAGACGCTTCGGCGAGATGCTCGCTGAGCGCCATCGTGGCTGGGAGATCCGACTTTGGAGCGATGGGGACCTCGAGATGCTCGGGGTCACCGCCGCCGACCGCGAGCGTTCCCGCTCTCATACGGAGCTCTCGAACCTCGTGCGCTACGAGGTGCTTCATCGGTTCGGCGGCGTCTACCTGGACACCGACGTCGAGTGCCTGAGACCCCTGACG
The DNA here is from genome assembly GCA_036513335.1 of Solirubrobacteraceae bacterium. Classification (GTDB taxonomy): domain Bacteria; phylum Actinomycetota; class Thermoleophilia; order Solirubrobacterales; family Solirubrobacteraceae; genus Palsa-744. Next base: position 9,768 of record DATBZG010000101.1, read on the forward strand.
CCCTTGCTTCGAGGCACGCGTGCGATAGCCGTGCTGGACGCTACCGGGCGCGTCGGCACGAGCATCCTCGGAGCGCTCGCAGGCAACCAGCTCTTCGCTCGCGCAGCGCGCCTGGCGAGACGGACACTCGGGACGGGCGCTGACGAGTCGCTCGCCAACGGACCATATTTCCTGAGCCTGCTGCTCGAGCAGGAACCCGGCTTTGCGATCTTCAGCGCACCGCGCCTCGCTCCGTATCTGCGCATGAGCGACGGTGACGCAATCGGAGATCCCGCGACGCCGTCACCATCTGCAGTACCAGTCGGCTAGCTCGACCGGCGGTAATGTGGAAAGCGCCCGCGCTCTAGACTCCGGTCGATGTCGACCCCCAGCCCATCCGGCGAGCTCGAAGCGCTCGCGGCCCGCACGGACATCGTTTGGCATCAGCGTTTCGAGCTCGCGCCGGGAATCTTCACGCCAGGCACGAATGACGTTGACTGGCTACTGCATACCGCCGGGGTGCCCGCCGACCTCACCGGCGCCAGCGTGCTCGACATCGGCACGACCAACGGAGGTGCCGCATTCACGCTCGAGCGACGAGGCGCTTCGCGAGTGCTCGCCACCGACATCGTGGATTCGACTCACTTCGGATTCGACGCCATTCGCTCGGCACTCGGCTCGAACGTCGCGTTTCGCCAGCTCAGCGTGTATGAACTGTCGCGCGTGATTACAGAGCCATTCGACTTCGTCGTGTTCTGGGGGGTGCTCTATCACCTGCGCCATCCGCTTCTAGCTCTCGACAACGTCCGCGCGGTGACGCGGGGCACGGCATATGTGGAGACAGCCGTCTGCGATAGCGAGCTTCCCGGCGACACCGACATCGCCCTCGCCAGGTTCTACCGTCGCGATGAGCTCGGCGGCGACAGCAGCAACTGGTTTGCTCCCAACGTCCATGGGCTGCTGGAGTGGTGCCGGTCATGCAGACTCGAGCCAGGCAACGTGAGCTCGTGGCCCGACCCACCAACCCGTGCAATGATCACGACCTCTGTGATTTCAGGCGTTCCCGAGTATCAAGCAGTCTCATATGAGCGTCCCTTGCTCTCGTCCGTTGCCGATCTCGGGGTCGACGGCAGGCTGCACTCGCTCACGGAGCACTAGCCTCGTTGACCGGGGCCCCACTCGAACTGGTGGCTCGCTGATCGAGCGCAAGCGGCTCCAGCAGACTTGGCCCTCCTGCTACGACCGCATACTCCCCTTGGACGAAGCGGTCGCGCTCGATGTCGCCCGTACCGTTGGGGTGGAACACGAAGGCCGATGCGAAGCCCGAGGCCCGGCACAACGACAAGGCGACCTCGGGGAAGATTGGATGCTGGTGTGTAAGGTCAACCCAGAAGGTCTTCAGCGCCACTGTTGAGTGCGGGTTGACCGTCTCGGCGATGAAGACGCCGGCGGGACTCAGCTTCTTGCTTGCCACCTGAAAGAGGCGCAGCAGCGTATCGAAGGGAAGATGCTCGATCACCTGGGCACAGAAGATCGCGCCCAGCGAGCCATCCTCCAGCCCCTCCAGGTAGTCCAATCCGTCGCCGTGGACCACGTTGGTGTGTCCCTTCTCCCGACATCTTCGCACCATGCCCAGGTCTGAATCAACGCCTGTGCAGGCAATTCCACCCTCTGCCAAGAGGTCGAGGAACTCCCCTCGTCCGCAACCGAAGTCGAGTACCGGAGCACGTTCGCCGATGAGCCCAACGAACACCCGCTGGCGATTGCGGATGAACTCCTCGCTACCCCTGAAGGTGTCCTCGAAGGAGCGGTAGGCATCGTCATCGTCCGTGTCGGAGCTGGAGTGGTAACCCTGGACGACGCCGACCGGCGGGTAGCTAATATCGGTGAACGGCTCACCGTCCATGAACGGGATCGCGCGGTCCTCCCATTCAATGTGCTGAAGGGAGCGAGTGAGCTCCTCAAGCCGCCGCGGCACCTCCGGCAGCTCGCCGACTACCCGTTGCAGCTCGCCGACGGCCTGCTGCAGATCGGGGGTGGCCTGCTCGAGCGCCTTCGTCGAACGGGCTAGATCCCTGATGTGCTCCCAAAGCAAGCGGCTCGAGGCGTCACTGCGCAGGTCGGCAAGCATCGCAGCGTGACGTGCGGTCGCCACCGCCTCCATCTCTTGGATCCTCCCCTCGACGGCGTGAAGCGATCGGCTGATCTCTTCATCGACGATCCTCTGATGGGCCGTAAACGGTCGCAATCCCCGCAACAGCAGCCTTCGGGCCAGTTTCCCGGGGCGACCGAGGCGCCCGGATCCGGGAGGAGGACCCTGGCTAACCTGCCAGTCGACCCCCGCAGCGAGCGAGCCTGGCGCCCTCCTCAGCAGCTCGCCGCGGCGCTCGCGCAGTAGATCGAGCCGTTGACCCATGATCTCCGCCGCCGCGCCGCGTGAATGCGTGCGACGGATGTCCTCCGCGGCCCGACGGGCACGTGCAGCGGCCAGCTCCGGCCGGTCGAAGACCTCGCGCATGAGACGACCCGCATGCTCGATATCCGGCTCGGCCCAACGGCTCTCCGGCGGATATGGCGCAACGCCGGGCCCGATCTCTACGAGCTCGTGGTCGACCAGGAAGCTGTTGTCGGCGGTCATGAAGTCGAGATTGCCCGAGTACCCTGTGGCCACTACCGGCTTTTCCAGGTACATCGCCTCGGCCATCGTGAGCCCGAAGCCCTCGGCTCTATGCAGCGACACGTAACAGTCACATGCGGCCACCATGCGGTTCTTGTGCTCCGCCGAAAGGTAGCCGTCGATGATGTGCACATCGGGACGCCCACCGGCGGCCTCGAGCAAGCTTGCATGGTCGCCTGCACAACTATCGGCGTTGATCGACTTGAGCACCAGGACAGCGCCGTCTGAGGGGTCGAAAGAGCGCTTGTACGCTTCGATCACGGCCAACGGGTTCTTGCGCCGAAACACGCTGTGATAGTCGAACGAGAACAGGAACATGAAGCCCTCAGGAAGGTGCAGCTCGGCGCGCGACGCCGGAGGAGCGCTCGGCATCTCCACCGGCAGCGTGATCTTGGTGATCGGGACTGACGCGACAGGGCTAACGGCGCGTATCACGTGCTCGGTCGGGAGCCACAACTCATCGACGTGGTCAAACGCCGAAGTCCACATCTCGGGGAACCGCTCGACCTCCCAGAACCACATCCCAATCGAATAGCGGCCATCGAAGAACTCGGGGCCGGCGTTTGCTGCGAACTCACCCAGGACGTCGGCGTTCATGCATATCAGGTTGACGGGAAATCGGGCCTCGGTATAGTCGAGATGCGTGTAGAGATGCCCCTGGCGATTTGGGGGGATCGTCCGTCCGTGCACAGGCAAGAGAGCCACCCCGCGTGCATCCAGCGCACTGACAACTTGGCGTGCCGCCTCACCGACACCCAACTCTGAACGGAAATAGCCGACCACGTTCACGCCCCACGGCGTGGTCACCGACTCCGCCGGGCGCCCAGTCGGCGGCGCCATCGCCGCTCCACCTTTCACACCTCCGGAGAGCGCGCCGCCGCTGTCGGCCTGAGCGCCGGCCGTCTGCGTACCGCGGACGACTGCCTCGCTGGTGCTTGCTGCGGACATCCCGGCCAGCAACTCCAACGCGGGCTCGTCGACGAAACCGCGTTCGTTCGCCCACCGCAGGAACGCCCCGTGGTGCTCGCCACCCACGTCAGGAAACGCCTCCTGCAGATCCGGGCGCGTGCCGTACATCTCAGCCAACAGCCGATTGACTCCTGTCGGAGCGCCGGGTGCGGGACTCGCCAGCCAGCCCATGAGCGAGGTTTCACCGGCGCCGGTAAACGGAGAGCCGTGCACTTCCCCCATCTCGTCGGCGAGACCGTGCAGCTTGCGCAGGGTCCGGCTGAACTGAATGCCCGAGGGCAGGCGGTCATAGGTATAGGTCCAGGTCTTTGTCTCGCCGTAGCCGGCCGCCAGCACCTCCTCGGAATACGCTGCGCAGATCCTCTCGAGCGCGGGATTGTCGGTGACCGAGACCCGCGACTGGTGGCGGCTGAGCACCTTCGGCGACTGCGGGTCGAAACCACTGAAGTGAATAAACGCAAGGGGCGCCCGGTCGACCGTGTAACCCTCGCCGTCGAGCTCGAGTCGACGGCTGTGGAGGTTCCAGTACGCCACGTTGTACTGAGGCTCGCGAACGATCACGTGATCTGAAGCCAGCCCGGGCGCAAGGTCGAACCATCGTTGATCGACGAAGTACCCCTTGTGAGGATCGACGCGACAGTCGGTCAGGAGGCGTTCTCGCCACCAGCGCAGAAGCGTGTGGATCTCCGTGCCGGCACCCAGCGAGACATAGCCGAGGTTGTATACCCCGGCCAGCAGGATGTCGATCTGATTTGGCCGCTTGCCATCATCCGGCAGAGGCGTCGTGTTATGCGGAGTGAGCACAACGCCGCGAGAACGAGCCAACTCGTCCAACGGCTCCAGCGAGGAATGAATCCAAATATCGGGGTCCAGGTAGGTGATGGCCGGAGACCCCTCATGAAGCAGATGGGCCAGCAGCCATGGCTTCACTGCGGTCGAAAGCTCCAGGACGTCGTAGCGCAAGGCCATTTCCTCAAACTCGTCGCAGCCGATCTGTGCAGGTGTGAGGATTGTGAAGGGCTCCTCGCGCGGCTCCAGATATCCGTCATACTCGTCGATCACCAGCGCGAAGCAGCGCCCTTCAGGATGGTGCTCGGCAAAGGAGCGAGCCAAGACCCGAGCCTGGGCCACATAGTTCTTCGCGATGATGGTGCAGATGTCCATGTCGGCAAGCTAGCAGCGAACAGAAAGCTGGCGCGGCGCCGAACTGCTCTAGGCTGCCAGCCTGGTGGCCAGAGGTCCGATGAGCCCTCACGAATTGACAAAGGCTGACAAGCCGAAGCTCGTCAGGGGACTTCCCTGCGTTGTGATCGCCGCTGCCCAAGTCGACGAAGATCTACGTCTGTGCTTGGAATCTGTGTTTGCCCACACCCCGAGCGATGTCGCGATCGCGATCGCCTCTCCACGCCCAGCATCCGAGCTCAACAGCCTGCTCGTGCGCTGTCCGGACACACGCCACGAGGTGTGGCTCGCGACACTTCCCGACGCCTCGCCCGGATGCGACGAGAGAGAGCTCACGGCGATGGTCGACCACGCGCTCTCCATATTGTCGCCCGCCGACATAGCTTTGTTCAGCGGGCCCGCTCGCGTCCCTGAGGGCTGGCTGAATCGGCTTCGCGCCGCGGCACTCGCTGACACCAACACCGCGAGCGCGAGCGCCCTGGCGAACCAGGGAACGTTGCTGGCGCTCGCAGGTTCTGAGAAGGCCACCGGGGATCTCACAGAGCTCGCTGAGCGCGTCGCCGAGCACACGATGATGCTACGTCCTCGGCTGAACCTGGTTGTCGGCCCATGTAGCTACCTGCGCCGCAGCGCGCTGGAGCTGGTTGGGCCCCTCGACCGCCGGCTCGACCTGGGATCCGCAATCGGGATCGACCTGGCTCAACGCTGCCTGCTAGCCGGTCTCGCCCATGTCGCCGCCGACGACATCGTCGTGGAACCGTTGCCGGGAAGGGATTCCTTGGACGAAGAGACGCCAGCGGGGCTCTGGGAGCGCTACCCCTACCTGTCGCAGCCGATCGCCACCGCGGCTTCCGGGGTGCTCACGCGTGCGCTGGAGGCGGCGCGACGGCCGCGTCCACGTCTTTGGGTAACGATCGATGCGCGGGCGTTGGGAGCGTCCCTGACGGGAACCCAACGCCACATCCTTGAGCTGATCAGAGCGCTTGCGGCCCATGGGGGCCTGCGCCTGCGCCTGGTCGTGAGCGCAGACACGAGCACCGCCAACCTCAAGCTGCTGCGCTCACTGCCGCGGACGGAACTGCTGCCGATCGAGTCGATCGACGACGCCACGCAGCGCAGCACGATCTTCCACCGGCCGCACCAGGTCTTCGGCCCCGCCGACATGCGACTTGCGCTGCGACTTGGCGAGCGGATCGTGCTCAACCAACTCGACCTCATCGCCTACCGCAATCCCGGCTATCACGCCGACGCCGTCGCGTGGCGCAGCCACCGACGAGTCAGCCGCCAGGCACTCGCCGCCGCCGACCGCGTGATCGTGTTCTCCAGCCACACGCGTTCGGAGCTGCTATCCGATGAACTCGTCGATGCCGAGCGTATCCGCATCATCCCGCCCGGACTGGATCACCTCTCCCCCAGCGCAGAACGTCGGCCCAAGGCCCTGGAGGAGTCTGCCGCGGGCGGCGAGGACGCGAACGGCTTCCTTCTGTGCCTCGGCACAGACTTCCGTCACAAGAACCGGATATTCGCGCTGCGGCTGCTTGCGGCGCTGCGCGAGCGACACCGCTGGGAGGGGCATCTGGTGCTCGCCGGCACCCACGTTCCGAACGGATCCTCACTCGAGCTCGAGCGTGACTTCATGGAGCAACATGCGCAGCTAAAACATGCAGTGCGCGAGCTCGGAGCGATTGAGGAGGAGGAGAAGGCGTGGTTGATGACACACGCCGCCGCGGTCGTGTACCCATCGGTGTACGAGGGCTTCGGCCTCGTTCCGTTCGAGGCGGCGATCAGCGGTGTGCCGTGTGTCTTCGCCGCGCAGTCATCGCTCGCGGAGGTGCTCCCGGCCGATGCGGCCACGATCGTCCCCTGGAGTTCAGCGGAGAGCGCGGATCGGACGAACGCGCTGCTCGCCGATCCGGTGGCGCGGGCGCAGCACGTGGCGGCCGTGCTCGCGGCCGCACGTCGGCTAACGTGGGCGGCGGCGGCCGATGCGGTGGTCGAGGCATACAAAGAGGCACTCATCGCACCGGTACGAGAGGCCTCCGAGCTGAGCCGCGCCGAGGTGGAGCGCGAGCATGAGGTGCAAGACCTGACCGGCGCCCACGACGCCCTCGTGGCCCAGCTCGCACGCGAACGAGACCACGCGCGCCGGATGTACGAGGATTTGAACGCCAGCGTTGGTTTCGGGCTCAGCCTGATCGGCCCGAACGGAGCGCTGCCCGACGACATCCAGCGTGCGCTGCTCGCGCTGAGCGCTCGGCCGGCAGTAAGCGGCCCCGCCTTCCGGGTGGCCGCGGGAGCGTTCCGTGCCATCCGCAGCGTCAACGCGCGCAAAGGCGGCGGTTCTGCCCCACCGTCGCAATGATCCGCGCCCGGAACAGGAGGTCGGTTGCCGGGCCAACGGTACCCTTACCCTGATGCCCCAGCCGTCCGTATCGCCGCCGCCGATCGTCGTCCAATCGATCAGCAAGACCTTCCGCGTGCCCGAGGAGCGCGTCCACACGCTTAAGGAGTACGCGCTGCACCCACTGCGCAACCGGCGACATCAAACCTTCGATGTGTTGCGGGACATCTCTTTCCACGTCGACCGCGGGGAGTTCTTCGGGGTCGCGGGCCGCAACGGCAGCGGCAAGAGCACACTGCTGAAGTGCCTGGCCGGGATCTACGGCGTCAACAGCGGACGCATCTGGATGGACGGCCGCCTGTCGACGTTCATCGAGTTGGGCGTGGGCTTCAACCAGGATCTCGCTGCGCGTGACAACGTCATCCTCAACGGCATCATGATGGGCCTCACGCCGCGCGAGGCGCGCCGGCGTGTCGATGAGGTCATCGACTTCGCCGAACTGCGCGAGTTCGAGGAGCTGAAGCTCAAGAACTACTCCTCCGGCATGCATGTGCGTCTCGCGTTCTCCGTGGCGATCCAGGTCGACGCCGATGTCCTGCTCGTGGACGAGGTCCTAGCCGTGGGCGATGCGGCATTCCAGCAGAAGTGCTTCGACGTCTTCTACCGCATGCGCGACGAGGGCCGCACGATCGTGTTCGTGACCCATGACATGGGCTCTCTCAACCGCTTCTGCAATCGCGCACTGTTGCTCGAGCGCGGACAGATGGTCCACCTTGGCGAGCCACACGAGGTCGCAGACCGATACCTGGAGATCAACTTCGGACACGCCACGGAAGCAAGCAAGGATGGGGCTACCGAACCGGGTAGAAGTGGTGACGGCGATGCCCGCGTGCTTGAGGCGTGGATCGAGGACGAGGGTGGTCAGCGCCCTGCATCGGTGCCACAGGGCCAGCGGATCGTCCTCAAGACCCTCGTGCGCTTCGCTGTCGACGTCGAGGACCCGATCGCGAGCCTGTACGTGCTCAACGAAGATCACGTGGCGATCGTCGTCGCAACAACTGCCCGCGAGCACGAGCGCAGCGGGCACTTCCGTGCCGGCGAGGAGATGCTGTGCTCGTTCTCGTTCCAGAACGTGCTCGCCCCGGGCCGCTACAACCCGCTGTTCACGCTCGCCCATCGCGGCACCGGCATGGACCTGATCGACCGCATGGAGGGGGCGTTCTCGTTCGTCGTCACAGGCCCGGAAGCAATGGGAGGTGCCGTCGACCTACCGGTCGAGGTGGGGATCAGCCGCAACGACGCCCAACTTCCCGCGAGCGTCGAGGCTTGAGCCCCGCCGCACCCGCCGTCGGCGGCATCAAACAGGCGCGAATCTCGCGATGAGCACAGAAGCCAACGCGTTGGAGGGCATCGCGCCAAAGGCCCCACCATTCGAGGGCCTGGGACGTCCGATCAAAGGTCCCGGCGCGCTCACGCATGACTGGAGGCGCTTTTGGCACCTCACCTACAACATCGCCCGCAACGAATTCAAACTGAAGTTCTTCGGGTCGTTTCTCGGCTACCTCTGGCAGGTGATGAACCCGCTGCTGCTGTTCGGTGTGCTCTACGTGTTCTTCGTAGTCATCAGCAAAGTGGGCTCTCACGGTAAACCCGACGAACAGTTCTACGGCGTTCAGCTGCTGGGGTCGATTGTGTTGTTCTCGTTCTTCGGCGAAGCCACGGGGGGCGCTGTGCGCAGCGTGGTCGACCGTGAGAACCTCGTGCGCAAGATCCAGTTTCCCCGACTCGTGATCCCGTTGGCGATGACCCTGCTGTCCTTCTTCAATCTCACGATGAACCTGATCGTGGTCTTCATCTTCGCGCTTATCTCAGGGGTGCACCCGATGCTCAGCTGGCTTGAGCTCCCGCTGATCCTTGCGCTGCTGGTCATCTTCTCGACCGGTCTATCGATGTTGCTGTCCGCACTATTCGTGCGCTTCCGCGACATTAAGCCCATCTGGGAAGTGATAAGCCAGATCATCTTCTACGGCTCTCCAGTAATCATCCCGCTTCAGGCAGTCCGCGAAAAGCTCCTCACTCCACCTCACAACAGTGAGGTCCACCAGATCCTCTACCACATCTACATGCTCAACCCGCTCGTGACGGTCTTCCAGCAGTTCCGCCACGCGATGGTCACAAACGCGACGATCAGTGCAGAGAACGCCCTCGGAGGCTGGCCGGCGATGCTCGAGCCCGTGGGCTTGGCGCTCGCCGTCTTTGTACTCGGCTTCTGGGTCTTCAACCGCTCGGCTCCGTTCGTCGCCGAGAATCTCTAGATCGTTTGATTCGTCCGTTCGCGCCGAGATCGCCCTAGGACAACAACTCCGCCGTCTCTGTGTTGTTACTCTGGACATGGTGCTCAGGGAGAAAATTAGACGGAGCGCTTCCGGGTGGGCGCCCGTCTTTGCTTGTGCGCTCGCCCTTGCCGGCTATATGAGTCTTGCGGGGCCCGCGGCGGCTCGGGCGCGGCAGACGACTGCAACGTTCTCCTGGTTCACAAGCGGGGTTCCGGTCCACCTGGGCTGGCTACCTTCGCTGTGCTGCTCATATCCGACGGCTATGGCAGTCGGGGCCAATGGAGAAGTTCTCGCCGGCGAGGGACACGAGCTTGGTGAGCTCGACTCACTTGGCCAGATGCGCCTGACGCCGCTCCGTGCCGGTGGGCAGATCCTGACTCTGGCGACAGGCTCTGACGGTCGGGTCTGGGCGCTGCTCAGCGACAGAGAAGTCCTTCAGATCGCAGGGAGTTCCCCAGAGAACATTTTGCGATTGAAGGCGCGCCAGATGGAATGACTGTTGGACGTGGGGGGACACTTTGGGTGACAGCAATTGGCGAAGCTGTCGGTAGGGACACCGGCCCAGAAGTCATTGAGCTTGTCCCTGGAGGTAGCGAGCATCGGTTTCCAATATCTGACAGGGTTGAACGGCTTGGCCAAATCGTCGCTGGTGCTGATGGTAATCTGTGGTTCGCAGAGGAGGGTGCTGAAGCCCGACTCGGAGAAGAACCTCCGTCGCCTACGCGTATCGCGAGGCTCACCCCGTCTGGGCAGATCACGTCCTGGCCAGTCGGCTCACCAGAACAAAAGCTCCTTGGGCTGGCCGCCTCTGCTGACGGTATCTGGTTCACGCTGGGAGAAAACGAGGTGGGTCGGGTCAGCTACCAAGGACAGATCGCCACCTTCTCGTCCGGCATTCCCGACGGCGCATTTCCGGACGGGATCACCAAGGGCCCAGGTGGGGCGATTTGGTTCGCCGAGCTCGGGGCCGATGCCATCGGCAGAGTGACTGCTACCGGCAAGATAAGCCAGTTCGCCTGGGGTCTGCTCGGTGGCGGCGGGGCTGGGGCTGCAAAGCGCCTATGCGAGCCATGTCTTCCGGGCGGAGCAGATTCGATCGCCAGCGGGTCCGACGAGACACTCTGGTTCTCTCGTCCGGGCACAGACGAATTCGGGCGACTGAGCGTTTCGCCGCACTGCAGTGTGCCCAATCTCGTCGGCAGCAAGATCTCGGACACCGAGAGTAGGCTCATGACCGCGGGGTGCCGACTAGCTCGTCACCGAGCGGGTCCTGGCTCATTCGTGGTCGCCAGCCAGAGTGCTCCCGCCGGGAGCCTCCTGCGACGCGGCACAGCGATCTCGGTTCGAGGCGTGCCACCCAGCACCGCGAGACGCGGATGTGCCCCGGAGCCAGGGCAAAGGGTGGTTACAGCCGATGGAGGAGCGTCGCTACTCGCAACGCTCAAACCGACGGTGCCAGGCTCGCCAGCCACGCCGTTTCGTTATCTCGTTTGCGTCGATCGCCGAAACGGGCCCCATCGCGTGCGGCAAATAGAGGAAACGCTCGGCGGAGGGGGGTATTCGGGCGATACCCCCGGCCTGTTCACCATGGCGGGCGACTACCTCGCGTGGCAACAGACAAGCACGTCCTACGACGTACCCTACGCGGGGATCACGATTCTAGACGGGCGCACTGGTGAGGTAAAACAGACGGAAGACCTATCGCCATTCCGGGACTTCAATGGCGGTGGCACGCGAGCGACGGCAATCGCCCTCGACAAGGTAGGTGACGTGGGATGGTTGCTTGAACAGTTCGGCGGCGACGTTAGCCCGGCCCAGGCCGAAGGTGTTCAAGTTCGAACCCAGAGCGGCGTTCGAACGATCGAAAGTGGCGAAAGGGGGAGCCTAGGATCGCTGAGAATTGCTCCAGCGGGAACACTCGACTGGACACATGATGGAACGCAGCACAGCTACGTCTTTCAGCGCTAGCCATGGGAGACACCATAGGTGTGGGATCGACGGCAGTTCGTCAGTTTGGTTGGCGGGCAACTCGCACCTAACGACTAGTGACGGTTCACCGCGGCCGCTTGCTCGGGCGTGCGCGGCAGCCTGGCCGGAGCACGGCCCGCACGGCGGTCGCTCGACAGCCGGATGGAGGCCGCAAGCAGACGCAGCAGCCGCTGAGGCGCGCCCATCTGCTCGTGCATGCCGACGTAACGGAGCGGCTTGGTCGCGAGCATGTTCATCGAGACGGTGCCCTGCACATGGTTGAGCCAGGACAGGTACCCCCTGCGCACGACCGGGTTCGAGTGGAGCCTCCGCGTGACCTTGCGTACGAGTGGCCCAATCAGCGGCGCGTGAGAGCCGCGCAACGACGGCGTCACGTCTCCGAAGAACGGCCTGTAGTGCGGCTCGGCAACCTCGGTGAGGAAGCCCGCGCGCGTCGCCTCCCAGCGGTAGCGCGCGGCCCAGTGCGCGTGCTCGTAGCCCTCGTACTGCTCGACGCCCTCCACATGCACGCCGTTGGGATCGTGCAGGGTCTTGAGCGTCTCGTTGACCATCAGCAGCCTACCGCCGGGACGCAGCACGCGGAAGATCTCAGCGAAGGTTCGGCGCAGGCTCGCGGGATCGTTGTGGTGAAGTACCTCGCAGCAATACACGTAATCGAGGCTGCTCGAGGCCAGCGGGATCGCATCCATCGAGCCGAGCACGCGCTCGAAGAAAACGTGCCCGTCGTCGATGAAGTACTCGGCCGTGTAGAGCCCCTGCAGCTCCGCGGTGGCGATGTCGAGCGCGATCGCCTGCAGCCCGCGCTCGGCGAACTGGTTAGCCGCCCAGCAGGTGTTCGAGCCGACGTCCAGGATGCTCTCCCCTGGCTTGAACGGGATCGTGGTCATCAGCTGATGCATAGAGCGCGCTTGCACGTACCAGTAGCCGTGCTCGACGTTCGGCAGGCTGCGCACCATCTCGCGGTCCCAGCCCTCCGCACGCATCCGCTGCGCGAAGCGCTCGAGCCCCGCGGCCTCGGCGACGATGTAGGCGGGCGGGTCGTGCAGCAGCTCAGCCACTCCGCGGCGCACATCGAACTCGCGGGCGCACGCGCGGCAGCGCAGCCGGCCCTCGCGCACCTCACGCTCGTCGCTCGAGTCCGCGTGCAGCTCGAGCGTGCCGTCGCGCCTGCAGGCCGGGCAGCGAAGTCCTGCGGCGAACTCGGGCTTCATATGCGACCTCCTGGCGCGCTCGATGTCGAGTCGCCTTGAAGCTCACTATCCGGGCGCGACGCCGGGCCGTCGAGGGCCACCCGGCGAGGCTTGGACACCTCTTCGAGAAACCGCTCCAACGCGTCTATGCGTCGCTCCCACGCATACTCCTTGGCCGTCTGCATCCCGGCGTTGCCGAGCCGCTCCCGCAGGTCGCGGTCCGTCAGCAGACGCTCGAGCGCCGCGGTTACCGCCTCGGGGCTCGACTCCGGCATGAGGCAGTTCTCGCCATCCACGCAGAAGTCGCGGTTGCCGTGCGCGTCTGTGCACACGACGGCGCCACCAGTCGCCATTGCCTCCAGCGGCGGCAGCGCGAACCCCTCGTGCGTAGACGTCTGCACGAACACCGTGGCTGTGTTGAACAGCTCGTTGACCTCCTCGTCGGTGGGCGACTCCACGTACCTGATTCCCCGCTCGGTGGCGAGCTCTGGCTCGATCCCGAAGAGGCACAGCTCCGGGCGCTCGGCCGTGGCGCTCTGGCGCCCCAGGCTGCGCCACGACGCGAGCGTCAGCGGGAAGTTCTTCAGCGGGTTGGTGCGACCGAGGGCCAAGACCATGTCCGTACGGCGCTCGACTCCGTCGACGGGGCGGAACGTCTCGAGGTCGATTCCGGGAGGGATCAGCTCGGCTTCGAGGCCCAGCTCGCGCAGGCGCTCGCGGTTCCACGAGCAGATCGTCATGTAGTGGAACTCGGGGCGGTACGAGTCAAGCACCGCGTGGCGCGTGCGCTCGTCATCCGGGTAGTAGGAGGTCTCGATGTCCTGAACGAAGTAGACCGGGATGCCGCGCAGAACGCTTGCGCGCCAAACCGGCGCCGCCGTGTTCCACCACGTGGCCACCTTGATCGCATCCTGCTCTGACAGATCGGCGAGCAGCTCGTCGTAGTCCTCGAAGCTGTGCACCGGCACCTGCAGCCGAAACCACTGCGGCTCTTCCCCGAGCGTGTACAGGGCGACCTCGTGGCCGCGCTCCTGCAGGCGGTTGAGGTGCTCGAAGATGTCGCGGTGACCGCCACCGACGCCGGTGTCCTCGGTCACGTAGATGACGCGCAGCTTGCCCTCCTCGTTGCGCACCTCGCGCGCGTCGAAGAAGTCTCCCCAGCGCCTCCAGAACACCTCCTGGGAGATGCGCTCGCGCTCGCCCACGTCGGTACCGCGAGTTACCGACTCGTGGTGGTAGAGGGTCGCCGCCGGGAAGTACATGACGCGGAATCCGGCCTGCCAGGCACGCAGACACCAGTCGACGTCCTCGTAGGCCATCGGGTAGTCCTCGTCGAGCAGTCCGATCTGCTCGATCAGCTCGCGCTTGACGTACATGCACGCGCCGGTGACGGCCAGAACGGGGCCGGCCAAGCCGGCAGGACCCCAGTCTGCGGGCTTGAAGCGGTAGCGGTGATCGAACCACTCCGGCGCTCCGAGGTTCCGTACGGTGCCGGCGAACTGGATGCGGCGATCCGGGTAAAGCAGACGCGCACCGACGATGCCGATGTCCTCGTGCTCGCGGCTCACGTACTGCAGGCATGCCAACCAACCGGGCTCGGCCTCCATGTCGGAGTTGAGCACGACGACGTCACGGTCCGGGTCAGTAGCGCGCAGGCCGCGGTTGACGTTGGCCGCGAAGCCGCGGTTCTCCTCACCCGCGAGCACCTCGATGCCCTCGATCTGGCGCAGGGCGGTCACGTGCTCGGCACCGCTTGCGTCGTCAGCCACGATGATCCGCACGAGCTCGCTGGGGACCGTCCTGCGGATGCTCGCAACGAGCGCCGCCACCCGCTCGGCGTCGCGATAGCTGGGAATGACGACGTCTACCGGCTCGCCCTTCTCGCGGTACCAGACAACCGCGCGGCGGTAAGCGTCGTCGCCCATTGCCGAACGCAGCTGCAGCCGTCGCTTCAGCGGCGTGAATCGCAGAGGCAGAGTGAGCGCACGGAACAGCAGCGTGCGCCAGCCGTGATAGCGATAGGTCAGATAGATGCGCCGTCGCAGGCCCGCCAGTGGACCGCTGAACGTGCCGTCCAGGGCGCTGGCGGCGATCGACTCCGACTCTACGATCGACGGCTTGGCGTCTGGCGCGGTGCTGGAGTCTGGGGTCCGGTCAGGATCGGTCATGGGGTCTGGTCCTGGGCATTGGAGGGGTAGCAGAGAGCGTCCAAGTGGAGCTCGGCGAACTCGGCGCGCCGCTCGAGCGACAGGCGTCGCCTCATCGCCGGGGGCAGCCTGTCAGCCCGCGAGCCGAGGATAGCCCCGGTCTGGCGTACGGCCTGGCGAAGCGCGATCGCCGCGAGCAGTCGGGTGCGCCGGGCAGGCAGGATATCGGCGCGCGCGAGCTCCCGCCGCGCCAGCCCCAGCTGTCCGCGAAGCTGATGAAGCAGGTAAGCCGCTTTGGCGGGCTCACACCAGCCATATACCTCCCGCAGGCCCCGCCACTCGTCGAAACACCTCCGGAGCTCCTCGAGGGCCGTGTAGTCGTGGGAGTGCAGCACGCGGGCGTCCGGTACGAACGCCTTCGCGTAGCCGGCACGCAGCATGTCGATCGCAAGCACGCGATCCTCGGCATAGGCGACCTCCCGAAACGGCGCCTTCTCCCACGCAGAGCGCAGCAGGCAGGCATTCGCGTCTGTGAAGAAGCCGCGCCGGCCGATCAGGCGTCGCGCCGGAAGCGTCTGGCGCTCGTGCTCGGTCAGTCGCTCCACGGACGGCCCGCCGTCGCTGGCCAGCGAGTCGAACCACGCCGTCAGTTCCGCGCGCACGGCGGGCGAGGCCTGCGGACGGGGCGTGTAGGGACCGAACACGATGCCCACGTCCGGGGCGAGCTCGAACCCACCGAGCAGCCGCTCGAGCCAGCGCTCGTCCTCTGGCTCGGCGTCCTGCGTGAGCAGCGCAACACGCGAGCCGGACGCCTCCGACATCAGCAGGTTGCGTGTGCCGCCGTGGCTGAACCGCGAGGGGGGAATCTCGAGCACCCGGGCTCCATGCGCGCGCGCCGCCTCGACGGAGCGGTCGCGCGACCCGGAGTCGCACACGAGCAGCTCGTGCTCGACGGTCTGTGTGGACAGCGCCGCGAGCGTTCGTACGAGCAACGCACCGCCACCGCGCACAGGGATCGCGACGGTGACGGTCAAGGGCGAACCAGCTCCACCCAGTCGGCCGGCTTGCCGCACAGCGTCCTCCAGTCCGAGAGCGCGATCGTCCGCAAGCGCTCCGGCGCCTGCATCTGCAGGCCGATCGCACCGATCGTGCCGTCATCGCCTTCGGGCCATTCGCCGGGCCCGAAGTGGCGATGTCCGCCATCGGCGTAGACGCGGACGGGATGACGCCCGGGCGAGAGGCTCACCGTGGCGGCCTGCAACCACTGTCCGGGAGTGTTGGATCCCGCCACCCAGCCAACAGTCCGTCCGTCGACCTGCACGTAGGTCTTGCGTGGGAAGTCGCCCTGAACCCATACCGCGTAGCGGCCGCTCGAGCGGACCGTCAGCGCGCCCTGCGCCGATCCGGCGGTGATCGTCTGCACCGCACCCGCCTGCGCTGGATCGGCCGGCCACGCGGGTGTGCGAGTCGCATCGGAGGTCGGATTGAAGACCGCCAGTTCCGGCGTCGTGGCAACAACCAGCTCCGTGCCGGCGGGGGCACCGGCAACGATCGGCGCGAGCGCCGAACACGTGACCGTCTCAGACGGCGAGTACAGCGTCTGCTCGGGAAGGTGGCGCAGAACTAACGGCGTGGAGGTTCGGCTCCAGCCGAGGTAGTACTTGTTCTCATACACGAGCCGGTAGTTGGCGGGCGGACGGCTGGCGGCGGGAGACCGTCGCGTGACGATGATCGGATAGCCCTCCACGAACGACAGGAGCTCTTCATCGAGGTCGAAGTAGTAGCCATAGAAGTTCCTCGGCACGCGCAGCTGCACCTGCTGGGGGGTGATCGCCTCGAACGGCGATGAGATCTTCGCGGCGCGCGCAAAGAACTTGGCGTACTCCTCGAACTCGTTCCACAGCACCGGGCCCTGCCCGGCGAAGTGATCGCCCGTCTGCGTGATCGCTTCGATGCGGGCGGTCGGGGCGACGCGGTCGTGCCCGTAGGCGAGCACGTCCGAGCCAAAGACCCCCAGCGCGAGGACGCCGACGACGGCCATCGCCGGCCAGGCGAGCCGCCCGCGGGCGCCCACGAGGAACGCGAGCCCCACGAACAGCACCGACGGCCCGGCGACCGCCAAGAGCTTGCCCTGCGCGTAAGGACTCACGCGGGGGAAGACGATCACCATCACGAGGCCCGTGACGCCGGCCAACAACACCGGCCCCGCATCTCGGCGCCGCAGGGCCCAGAGCACGCCGACGACGAGCAGCACGAGGATCACGATCGTCGCCAGCGCTGTCAGCGTGCCTTTCAGCCCGGGCGGGACCGGCAATCGATATTCCCCGAACAGCCACACTCCGCTCAGCTGACTGAACGGGAGTTTCCGCAGCAGCTGGCCGAACTGCTCCGCGCCGACGCCCGTGGCGCCCTGACCGCTGTTGGCAGCGTTGAAGAACGTCTGGAAGGTCGTCAGCGACGGGATCGCCAGCACCGCCGCAAGACACCCGCCGGCAGCCGCGGGCAGGACCCAGCGAGGCCGCGGCCAGCTGCGGCGTGCAAGCGCCACACCCAGACCTACAAACAGAACCAGGGCGCCCATGTACGGAAGCGCCACGGCGTTGTAGGTGGCGAGCGCCGCCGCGGCGCCCACCGCGACGAGCACGCCACCGGCGTAGGGCCGCCCCAGCGAGATCGCCGCATGGGCCAGCGCCACCGCAGCGCAGATCGTGGCGAGCAGGCCGATCTCCTTCACCCCGCCCTGCAGCGCGTACTGATACGTGAGGTTGGCGCTGATCGCCACCACGGCCACGAGCGCCGCGCGCCAGCCGCCGAGCCGGCGCTCGCCGATGCTCGCCAGGGCCATCGCGCCGAGCGCCGCCAGGCTCGAGATGTAGGGCTGGTAGATGACGGCCACCGACGTGTCGATCAGGCCGCTGAAGGTGCCCAGAAGCGCCTGCGTGCCGAGGGGATAGCCGTTTGCCAGGTACTGCACGAGGAACTGGCGCTGGCTGGATTCCGGCAGCTGGCCGAGGAGCGTGCCGAAGCCCTTGACGTGGTTCGCCAGCAGCAGCTCGAAGCCCGAGTCGTTGACGAAGTCATAGCCCGACCACGTCCAGTGCCCGTAGGCGATCACGGGCATCGTGTAAATCAGGTAGGCAGCGAGCCCTGCGGCGCCTGCCCACCCTGGGTTCAGCCGTGCCCGCAGACCGTCCTGGGCGAACACGAGGCCGGCGAGCGCGACAACGACCACGAGGGCGATTGCGAGCCCGTCGCCGGCACCGGCTGTGTAGCCCGGCATGATCAACACGAGCGCGACGCACAGGCCGAGCGGCGCCAACAGCGCGTTGGACAGCCGCAGGCGCAG
>DATBZG010000102.1:0-2906 GCA_036513335.1 Solirubrobacteraceae bacterium
GGGCGCCTGGACGAAACCCGACGCGCGCTATATCGGTCACGCCGCGCGCGAGGCCGCGCGCCGGGCGCGCCTCGATGACATCGCCACCCGCTTGGGCGAACTCGCCGCGGCACTCGCGGCCCAACAGTCGGCCACCGAGCAGCTCGCCGCCTTCCGTGAAGACGCGCGCAACGAGTATGCACGTGCGCCGACCGACGATGGCCTCCTGCGTTGGCATGCCGAGAACAATGCCGCCGAGCAACGGCGGCGTGAGGCGCAGGCGCGTCTCGGCGAGGCAGAGTCCAAGCTCGCGCAGGCCGACCACGCCCTCGCACGCGCGCGGGACGAGCTGAGTCTGGACGCACGCGATCTGAATCTACCGGCCGCCGCCCCCGGCCTCGATGTCATGGAACGATCGCTCGGCGAGTATCGCGGGGCGGTCATGGAACTTGCCAATGCGCTGCGACAGCACAAAGCTGCCCTGACCGAACTTGCCGACCAAACGGTACGCGAAACCGACGCGCGCGAATCCTTGGGAGCGGCCGTCGAGGATCATCGGGAGAAACAGACGCTGCTCCGCGCCGCGACCGAGACGGTGGACACGCTGCAAGCCACGATCGGCAAACAGGTGAGCGAACTACTGAGCGATATCGAGGCCACCCAGCAGGCACACAACAAACACGATCGCGCGCTGAAGGACTTGCGGGCACAGTTGGTGGTTGTCGCCACCCAACGCGGCACCGCCGAGCAGAAGCACTCGGAGCTCAACGAGAAACTCGCGGAGCGCGTGCACGTGCGTCAGACCGCCGTCGAGACGCTACAGGCGTACACGCAGCAGACCGGCTTCGTGGCCATTGCCGTTCCGGATCTGCCGGTGGCGGACAACACGGCTGCATGGGGCATCGAGGCCGCGCTGACCATTGCCAGGCGCGCCGAGCAGGCGCTGGCCGATATCCCGGCGGAGGAGGCGGACTGGGATCGCGTACAACGGGAGATCGGGCGCGACCTAACGGAGCTGCAGAGCACCATGTCCACCCAGGGCCACGCCGCAACGGCGGAGCCCAGCGACCACGGACTCATCGTGCGCATCGTCTATCAGCAGCGGCCGGAGCGCCCCGACGCGCTCGAACAGCGACTCGATGCGGAACTGGCGGAACAGCGCTTGATCCTGTCCGCCCAGGAGCGCGCGTTGCTTGAGGAGCATCTCGAGAAGGAGATCGCCGCCAACTTGCAGCGCATGATTCGCGACACGGAGGAGCGAGTCGCGGCGATCAACGTCGAACTGCATAAACGGCCTACCTCCACCGGAATGCGCTATCGCCTGGTCTGGGAGCCTTTGCCAGAGAACGATGAGAATGCGGTGCCCGGACTGGAACTCGCGCGCAAGCGCTTGCTCAACACCAGTGCGGATGCCTGGTCCGCCGAGGACCGGCGGCTGGTCGGAGAATTTCTGCAGGCGCGTATCGATGCCGAGCGGCAGCGTGACGAGCGCGGCACGTTATACGACAGCCTGGCCCGGGCGCTCGACTATCGGCGCTGGCATCGATTCACCGTCGAACGCAATCAGGACCGGCAATGGAAACCGCTCTCCGGCCCCGCATCCAGCGGCGAGCGCGCGCTGGGTCTCACGGTGCCGCTTTTTGCAGCCGCCAGCAGCCACTACGAGAGTTCGGACCCCCACGCTCCACGGTTGGTGTTGCTCGACGAAGCCTTCGCCGGCATCGACGATGAGGCGCGCGCGAGCTGTATGGGCTTGATCCGTGAGTTCGATCTCGACTTCGTGATGACCAGCGAGCGCGAATGGGGCTGCTATGCGGAGATCCCCGGCCTCAACATTTGTCAGATCGTGCGCCGCGAAGATATGGACGCCATCTTCGTGTCGCGCTGGTCGTGGGACGGCCGCGAGCGGCGCGAGGAAGCGGATCCCGTGCGCCGCTTCCCGGAAGCGGCCGTTGCGAGCGAATGAGCGGGGACTCCATTGACGGGGAGCGCCTGCGGAAGCTGCTGGGCGGAGTCGCACTCGCCAATCTACGCCTGCGGCTGCGCGCCCGGTATGAGCGAGGCGCGTCGCGCGACGAATTCACCCTGACGGATCTCTTGGGCCACGAACGTCGCGCGCTCGCCGGCCTGCTGGGCCGGCGCACCGTCGCCGCGGGATCCATGCGCATCCGGCGCTCCGAACTCGACGCAGCGCTGGACCACGCGGGAATCGCAGTCACACTGCGCGAGGCGCTAGAGTTCCTCGACGGACCGCTGTCCGACCGCCGGGCCGATCGAGTGGCGCGCGAGCAAGCGTGGAGTGCCGCGCTCTCTCTCACGGCGGAGCCGCGACTCGCCGCTCTGTTGACCGATGCGACCGGCACCGCACTGGTGAAACGCCTCTCGGGTAGCGATCCTGCGCGAGCCGAACTGCTGCTGGCGCAGGCCGCTTGCGTACTCGGCCGGCTGCCAGGGCACGGCATCTCAAGGGCACAACTCGCCGCCGAAGTTCTGGGCGACTCGCACAGCCTCGACAACGGACGTCCCGTCGCAACCATCGTGTTGCGGGCGTGGGCCGCCGAGACGTCTATCGACGTCATCGAAGCGGCTGGACTACAGGACGCCGAAGAATCTGTCCGCGACCGTTGGGCTCGTCTGGGTATCACGGTCAATGAGCTGGCACTCCCAGCGCTATGTCTCAACCTCCCGCGTCTGGACATCGACGGCGCGCATCTGTCCCCGGGCGAGCCAGTGCACCTATCGCTGCGCACCCTGTTACGCCGCCCCCCCACCTGGCATGTGGCCCGACGCGACGTGTTCGTCTGCGAGAACCCCAACATCGTCGCCATCGCCGCCGACCGCTTAGGCGCAGCTTGCGCGCCCTTGGCCTGTACGGACGGGATGCCGTCAGCCGCCCAGCAAACCCTGCTCGCCCAACTCGCCGCCGC
>DATBZG010000103.1:0-10907 GCA_036513335.1 Solirubrobacteraceae bacterium
CGGAGACGAGCGGGACGGTGCACTCTCTGATGAACGCCAGCATGCTTCTCGTTGGCATCCTCTTCTGGCTTCAGATCATCGCCTCGCCGCCGCTGCGGGTGCAGATGCAGCCGGCCGGCCAGGCGATCTCGCTGGTCGCGACGAACTTCGTCATGTTCATCCTCGCGATGTCTATGACCCTGTTCACCGACCACTCGTGGTACTCCGTCTACGCCCACGTTCGCGGCGTCGGCATCTCCCCGTTCGGCGACCAACAGATCGGCGCGGGCCTCTTGTGGGTTTGCGGCGACTTCTGGGCCGTGCCGGCGTTCGTGCTCGCCGTGCGGCGGCTGATCGCCCAGGAAGAGGGCGTAGTCGTGGCGGCGATCGAGCGCATTCTCGGCGGGGGGCCGGCCCGCAGCCCCGGACAGTAGACGCGTCGGGGCGGCACTGCGCTGCCCACAACCCTAAAAGCCTCTCCACAACTTCGCTTCCGTCATGTAACGGCGCCCTCGTCGACGGTGTATTAGAGGTATGGCCCAGATGCTCACCTGCCAGGAGGAGACGGCGCCCGAGCGCCCCTCCGTCGACCTCGGCGAGTTTCACGAGCGCTCGCTGCACAAAGGCGTGAACCCGGTCTTCTACCGGCTCGTGCGCTCGGTCTTCGTGCCGTTCTTCCTCGTGTACTTCCGCATGCAGCGTGTCGGGCGCGAGCACCTTCCTCGCAGCGGCCCGCTGCTGCTGGCATCCAACCACCGCAGCTTCCTCGACCCGTTCGTGATCGGCACGCTCGTGAAAAGGCCCGTGTACTACATGGCCAAGCGCGAGCTGTTCGAAAAGCGCTGGCAGGCGTGGGCGCTGAACGCGCTCGGCGCCTTCCCCGTCGATCGCGGCGCGGGCGACCAGGACGCGATGGCGACCGCCCGCGCGATCCTCGCGCGCGGTGACTGCGTGGTCGTCTTCCCCGAGGGCACGCGCACGCGCCCGGGGCCGCTGGGGGAGCCGAGGCGCGGGATCGGGCGCCTGGCGCTGGAAACGGGAGCACCGGTGGCACCGGTGGCCGTGATCGGCAGCGATCAGGTGCGCCGCGGCTGGCGCATCCGCCCGCGCAAGGTCCGTCTGCGCGTGGGCGCGCCGCTGCGCTACCCGACCGTGGAGAGCTGCTCGCCGGCGCTGGCGTCGGCGGTCACCGAGCGGATCTGGGCGTGCGTGAGCCTGCAGTGGGATTGGCTCGGCGGCGAGCAAGGCGCGAGACCGGCCCAGCTCGACGAGGCCCCCAGGCGAGAGATATCCCGCGCGGCCTGAACGCCGCCCGCGGTGACCAGGGGTAGGGTGCGATGAGTGAGCGAGCAAGCCAGCGAGAAGCCCAAGGCGCAGCTGGACGCGGAGTTCTCAGAGCTCTACCGTGCGCACCTGCGCGACGTGTACAGCTACGCCTACTACCGCGTGGGCGATCACCACGACGCGGAGGATCTGACCGAGCAGACGTTCCTGCAAGCCTACCGTCACTTCGAGCGCGCGCAACGCGAATCCGATGGGCGCCCGCTGCGCCCGTGGCTGATCCGCATCGCGCACAACCTGGCAGCAAACCTCTATCGCGATCGCTCGCGCAAGCCCGTCTCGCCGATCGACGACACGACCACGCTGGCGGCCGTGCACACGACCGAGCAGCTGGTGGAGGGGCGCGACGAGCTGAGCCGTGTGCTCGACGGTGTGCAACTGCTTCCCGACGACCGCCGCGAGGCGTTGATCATGCGCTTCGCGCTGGGCATGGACAACCGCGAGATCGCTCGTGCCCTGGGGCGCTCGGACGGCGCCACGAAGGTCCTGATCCATCGCGCGATCAAGCAACTGGAGGAGATCGTCAATGACTGAGGCGCTGCCCAACTTCGAGGGCCTGCTGCGCGAAGCGCTCGCTCCCGTGGATCCCCCCGCCGACCTGGTCGAGCGCCTGGAGGGAACGCTGATGAGCATCACCGAGATGGCGGCCGACGAGCTCGAGGCGTGGGAGCTCTCGGCGATGCGCGACCCGCGCAACTGGGTGCGCCCGGCTGCCGCGGTAGTCCTCGGCAGCGCCGCGGGTGCGGGACTGGTGCTGCTGCGCGCACGCCGGCGCGCGCACGACTCCACCGGCGTTCTCGACGGTGTGCGCCTCTCCTCGCTGAACCAGACCGCCGAGCGCGCGGTGCGCGACGTCTCACGCGAGGCGCGCAGGCTCCTCGGCGACCGCTGAGCACCGCGCGGGCGCCGGCCCGGGCCAGGTGAGCTTCAAGCTACGCTCTCTCCCCGACATGGCCACCTGCTACCGCCACCCCTCGCGCGAGACGGGGGTCTCCTGCTCGAACTGCGGACGGCCGATCTGCCCCGATTGCATGACGACCACGCCCGTGGGGATGCGCTGCCCGGAGTGCGCCAAACAGCGCACCAAGGTTGTGCCCATGCGCGGCGTCGGGAACGTCGCGCGCGTCACCTACGCACTGATCGCGATCAACGTCGTCGCCTTCCTCACCGAGCAGGGCCAGTTCACGATCCTCGGAAGTGGCATCTACGGGAAGGTGATCGACGAAGGCGTGCTCTTCAGGGAAGCGATCGGGCACGGCAACGACCAGTACTGGCGCCTGCTCACGAGTGGCTTCCTGCACGAGAACTTCATCCACATCGGCTTCAACATGTACCTGCTGTACCTGCTGGGGATGATGCTCGAGCCGGCGATCGGATCGGTGCGCTTCGCGATCATCTACTTCACCTCGCTGCTCGTCGGCTCCTTCGGTGTGGTGTTCTCGACGGCTGCTCCCTCGCTGGGCGCCTCCGGGGCGATCTTCGGGCTGATGGGCGCGGCGGTGGTGGAGCTGCGTGCGCGCGGCATCAGCGTGCAGCAGTCGGGTATCGGTGGGCTGATCGTGATCAACCTGATCTTCAGCTTCACGTTCTCGAACATCGCGATCGGCGCCCACATCGGTGGTCTGATCGGAGGATTCCTCGCGGGCATGGCGATTCGCACCGCCGACGACCGGCGTGTGCCCGCGCTCGGGATGATCGCGTGCGGGCTGCTGGCGGCCGCGGCTGTGATTGCTTCGATCGCCGTCTCAGGCGCGACCGGCAGCGGGTTCGCCTAGGGCGAGCGCCGTAGCCTCGGCGGTCGGCTTCCCGACCTGCTCAGGATGCAGGATGTGCGCGAGCAGCTCTAGACCGTCGATCAGGCGCGGCCCCGGCCGGGAGAAATAGGCAGACGCGTCGACCGCCACTACCTGTCGCGCCTCCAGCGCGGCCAGCTCGCGCTCGTAGGTGACCGCCTCGGCGTGCGCACGCGGCGCGTCGTAGCCGCATGGCATCACCACCACCACATCCGGGCGGCTCGCTGCGAGCTCCTCCCAGGACACCGTGTCGGATGGTTCGCCGGGGAGGCCGAGCACGTCCTCGCCGCCGGCGAGCTCGATCAGCTGGGGCGTCCAGTGGCCGGCGATGAATACAGGGTCCAGCCACTCCAACGCGGCCACACGCGGCTGCGGCTGCCCGCGCACGGCGAGCTTCACGCGGTCCACGCGCGCGGCGATCGACTGGATCAGATCCACTCCCGCGTCGCGGCGATCGGTGGCCTGTGCGATCGTGCGCACGTCGCCGAGCGTCTCGCCGAGCGTCTTGGGGTCCAGGGCGATCACGCGCGGCGACGACGGCAGCGTCTTTGCGACCTCGGCCACCTCGTCGTAGGAGACGGCGCACACGGGACAGAGCGCCTGCGTGACGATCAGGTCCGGCTCGAGCGCCGCGAGCGCTTGGCGGTCGAGCTCGTAGATGGCCTCGCCGGCGAGCGTGCGCTCGCGCACGGCGGCATCGATCTCCGCGGCAGTCAGGCCGCTGGGCAGCACGTCACGCGTGATCTGCGGGAGCTGCCGGGCGGCCGGCGGGTAATCGCACTCGTGCGTGACGCCGACGACCTCATCCCCGAGGCCCAGCGCGAACAGCAGTTCCGTGGCGTGGGGCACGAGGCTGACGATGCGCACGAGTTGACTTTAGATCAACCAACCCGGGCCATCTCGCTAAGCTCGGAAGAGATGAGCGTGCTCACAGACGCGGAGATCGATGAGCGCCTGGCAGCACTTGGTGGGTGGCAGCGCGCGGATGGCTCCCACTCCGGGGACGATGGCGCGATCGTGCGCGAATGGAAGCTCGCGGACTTCGCCGCGGCGATTGCCTTCGTGAACCGGGTGGCGGAGCTCGCCGAGGCCGCCAACCACCACCCGGACATCGTCGTGCACCGCTGGAACAAGGTTCGTCTGACCCTCTCCACGCACTCCGAGGGCGGGCTCACCGACGCCGACTTCGCGCTGGCCGGCGAGATCGATGGTCTCTCATAGACACCCGGCGCGTTTCATGGACGACCAGCGCGCTTGCTACCGTTGATGCGTCCAGCACCCGATGAACGACGACGAAGAACTTCCTCGAAGTAGCGTCGCTTTAGCGCCCCCGGCGTGAACGGCCTGAAGCTGATCCTGACGGCGGTTCTGATCGCCGTGAACGCGTTCTTCGTGATCGCCGAGTACGCGCTGGTGCGCTCGCGTAAGGCGCGCCTGGAACTGATGCGCGAGTCCGGCGCCAAAGGGTCCGCGCTCGCGCTCACGCAGCTGGAGAACGTCAACGACTACATCTCCGCGGTGCAGATCGGTGTCACGCTGGCCTCGATCGGCATCGGAGCGTTGGGCGAGCCTGCCCTGGCGGCGCTCCTGAAGAGCGCGCTTGGAAACACGATCAGCCATGGAGTGGCGGTGGTCGTGGCGGTGGTCGTGGCGTTCGCGATCATCTCCTCGGCGCAGCTGGTGGCGGGGGAGATGGTGCCGAAGTTCTACGCGATCGACCGTGCGGAGGCGGTGGCGCGCAGGGTCGCCGGGCCTCTACAGGCCTTCAGCGTGCTGTTCCACCCCTTCATCGTCGCTCTGAGCGGGGTCGCGGACAGGATTCTGCGCGTGCTCGGGGTGGACATGAGCCAAGAGCGTCGCGGCGGCTCGACGGACGAGCTCAAGCGCCTGATCGCGGAGTCACACGAGGGCGGGCAGATCGACCAGGGCGAGGCGGGCATGCTCACGGGCGTCTTTCACCTCCACGAACAGGAGGCGCGCCAGGTGATGACGCCGGCGCCCGCTGTGATCACGGTGGACGTCTCCCAGGACGTGGAGACGGCGCTCGCGCTGTGCGTCTCCAGCGGCCACACGCGCCTGCTCGTGACCGAAGAGGAAGACCGCGACAGGATTCGCGGGCTCGTGCACGTCTCCGAGCTCGCGCGCGAACTGATGGAGAACGGGCCGCACACGCCGCTGGCGCCGGTCGTGCACGACGCGCTGATCGTACCGGAGACGAAGCCGCTCGACGACCTGCTCGCGGACCTGCAGCGTCAGCGCACCTCGATGGCCGTGGTCGTGGACGAGTACGGGCGCGTGGCGGGCGTGGTCACGGTGGAGGACATCATCGAGGAGGTAGTGGGGGAGATCGCCGACGAGACCGATCCCGCCGCAGGCGAGATCCGCCGATTGTCCGACGGCGACTGGTTCGTGCGCGGCCACGTCGCGGTCACCGACCTCGCCGACTACGGCCTGCACCTGCCCGTGGACAGCGACGCCTACAACTCCGTCGGCGGCTTCGTGTTCGCCCAGCTCGGACGCCTGCCCAAGCGCGGGGACACGGTCGCCGCCAACGGCTACTCGATCCGCGTGGAGTCGGTGCGCGACAACCGCATCGAGGCGGTGCGCATCCGCGAGCGCCGACAGGTTGCGCAGCGCGAGGGGCGTGGGGGTGAGGATTGAGCCCACCGGTGTTCGCTCGTGTGCCGGCCTCGCGCGACGACCTTGCTAGCGAGGGTCGAGGATTACGATCGGAATCTCGCGCCCCTTCGCGTTCCGCTGGAAAAAGTCATATCCGGGGTAGAACGCGACGAACTGCGGCCAGAGGCGATCATGCTCCTTCTCGGTGGCGACACGCGCGCGCACCTCGCGAACCACCGAGCCGATCTGAATCGAGGTGTCCGGGTTCGCCTTGAGATTGTGAAACCACGCGGGGTGCGTCGGCTGACCGGCCTTCGAGGCCGCCACGGCGATGGCATCGCCTTCCTCGTGATACATCAGCGGAGACGTACGCCTCACCCCGCTCTTGGCGCCCGTATGGTCGACCAGGGCGATCCGGGCGTCGGGCCAGCCGGGAACATGGCCGCCAAGCTTGCCACTCGAGCGCCGGTATAGAGCCACGTGGATCTTGGTCGAGCGTCGCCCGAGATAAATGCCGCGCTTGTTGGCGAACTCCGAGCCCGCAGCGGTAAGCCGTCCGAACACGGGCATAGGGCGCTGGTGGTTGGTTGTCATGGAACGCCGCAACCGATCCCGTTGCTCTGAGCAACTGCGGGGAGCTTACGTCCCAGCGGGGGCGATGGCGTAAGGGGTAGTCGGTGATATAGGCGTGCGAGGTGGCCCGATCAACCGACCCTTCCCACGGAACTAGCACCCGGCCTCCACAAGCTGGCAGGAAGGACGGACGGACGGACGTTGCTCCTATGCCAAGCGAAATCCGGATTTTGCGGCGATCCTTGCTGCCTGAACATGGCAGTCGTTAGGCTGTTGCTCGTGGGTCGCACGGGTGATGCTTCCAACCGGGGCCAACTGAAGCCAGGCACCTTATCGCCGATGCTTCGTAGACTCCTGGGCGTTCTGCCAGCACCCGGCTCCTCGCGCGAGGCGCGACTGCGCTATGTCCGTCGGTGCACCCTGCTCCCGCTGCCTGCGGTGGCATTGCTTTGGGTTGTCGTGCTTGGGTTTGGGCACGACCCCATGTGGCTTCTGATCGTCATCGGCGCTAGCACCGTCCTCTGCCTGGAGAGCCTCGCAAGTCTCAGCTGGCGCATCCGACGTGCCCGCTCTCAGAGTAGTGGCGGCTCAGCCGATCCAAACTCTCCCAGTTGAGGGGTCAGCCCACGCATACGGTCCGGCTCGGAGCGCTTCTCATCGTCGCGGGATCTTGGCGAGACGCTGTGGGAGGGCCGCAGCAAGAGGCGGTGATAGTGGCGGGCGAGGTGACGCTTGATCCGGATTTTGCGGTGATCCTTGTGGTCTGAACCTCGCAGCCGTTAGGCTGTTTTTCATGGGCCGCACGGGTGATGCTTCGAGGAAGGTGCCTTGGGATCAGAGATTTACTGAGCACTTGGCTCGGCAGTCGCGGGAGGCCGCAAACGCTCCGGCAAGGCCTCGAAACCCGCCATTTGGCCAGCAGGGCAAGTCTCGGTACTACTGGCTCTCGTGGGTCGCGTTCAGCGCGGGCGCCTTGATCTTGCTCACTGCGCATGCCGGATGGCTCGATGCGCTCGGTGCGACTCTGTACACCTTCGGGTTCCTCGCGAGTTTGGCCGCTCGCAAAGACGCTCGCGCTAGCGGCCTGCGCCGCGAGACGGAGGGATGATCGTCTTCCCGCCGCTCGTCGCTCGCTTAGGTCACGCAGCGCATAGGCGCTAACGCCGTCCTGAGTGTCACCGGTCGCGCAGGCGTCGCTACTGATGGTTGGAGCAGCAGCTGGCCGGGATAGTCGAGCTTGCGAGAGGGGACCTTCGCCTCCAGTTCGGGATCGAGGATCACGAGGTTGATTCGCAGCCTGTTGCTTAGCCGGGTGCGCTCGTTGACGAGCGAGTCGTGGTGATCACACAGCAGCCGGATATCGGCAGCGTGTTGGTCAAGGAACGCCTTTGGGAAGCGCTCGATGCCCTCGCGCAGGACCGCGCGGCGATTGCTCTGGCGTCGATTTGGTCGGACTTGCCTGGCTCACGTTCTCCGCGACGGAAGGCGCACAGGGCGTGCCTATCTTGAAAGCGGCTCTTAAACACGTCCGGCCCGCGGGGGGGGCGGACCGGATCGTGTGCACTGGGAGGAGGCGGGTGTGCGATGCGACATGACGTCGCGTAATCCAGTATCGCGAGGTTGTTCAACAGCAGCTAAAAGTCAGTCCCCGGATGTATAAATTCTGACGAAGAAGGTTCTCATCGAGCGTCAGTAGCTGTGCATGCCGCGCCCGCTCTTGCGTCCCAGAGCGCCTTCCGCGGCCAGCTCGCGCACGCGCGGCGGGATTGTCTCGCCGATCGTCTCGCCGATCGCGATGGAGACATCGAGGCCGACGAGGTCGAGTAGCGCGAGCGGCCCCATCGGGTGCCCGGCGCCGAGCTTCATGCAGGTGTCGACGTCGGCGGGGTCCATGCCGGTCTCTTCCACGAGACGCACGGCGCTGAACAGATAGGGGAACAGCAGGCGGTTGACGACGAACCCGGGGACGTCGGGGACCTCGACGGGCGTCTTCTCGATCGTCTCGCATAGCGCCAGGGCGCGGGCTCGGGTCTCCTGGCTGGCGGCGGGCGGGAAGATCAGCTCGATCAGCTTCATCTTGGTGACCGGGTTGAAGACGTGCAGTCCCAGGAAGCGCTCCGGACGGCCGCTGGCCTCGGCCAGCCGCTCAACCGACAGCGACGAGGTAGTGCTCGCGAGGATCGCCTCCTCGTCGAGGATCGCGTTCAGCTCGCCCAGGAGCTGCGCCTTGACGTCGTGGTCCTCGACGACCGCCTC
Organism: Solirubrobacteraceae bacterium; assembly: GCA_036513335.1. GTDB lineage: Bacteria > Actinomycetota > Thermoleophilia > Solirubrobacterales > Solirubrobacteraceae > Palsa-744. Next base: position 8,562 of record DATBZG010000103.1, read on the forward strand.
CACGACGAACGTCGCCGAGGCGAGCTCCTGGGGGTCGGTGATGATCTGCACGTGCTCTGGATCCACTTCCGCACCGAGGCGGCTGAGCGTCTTCTCGACCGTCGCACGGGCGCGGTCGGCGGACGTCCGCGAGCGGGCCAACAGGAGGACTGGCCCGTGATGGGCTGCGGTGGCGGCCAGGCCGCAGGCGATGGCGCCGCTTCCGGCTATGCCGAGGCGTTTGCTCACACTCCTCCTTTGTGCTGGATCAGCTGCCACGACCCTGGCTGACTGACCAGTCAATCGATATGCACGGTAGAATTACCGATGCAGGGTCCGGGCATCTTATTCAGACGCGCCGCGAGTGCTCAGAGCGGGTTTGCGCGGCTGGTGGGCGGGCTCCTGATCAGCTCAATATCCCTGGGCAACACACCTTGAGAGGACTCCTGACATGAGGCAAGCAGAGGGACGCGAAGTCGTGATCGTAGAGGCCGTGCGCACGCCGATCGGGCGCGGCCACAAGGAGAAGGGCTACTACAAGGACACCCATCCGAACGCGCTGCTGGGGGCGGTCTACACGGAGGTCATCAAGCGCGCGGGCATCGACGCGGCGCAGGTGGAAGACGTGATTGCCGGTTGCGTGTCGCAGTTTGGCGAGCAGGGCCTGAACGTGGCGCGCAACGCATGGCTGCAGGAGGGCCTGCCGATCGAGACCCCCGGCACGACGGTCGACCGTCAGTGCGGCTCAGCGCAGCAGGCCGTGAACTTCGCCGCCGGCCTGATCGCCGCGGGCGTGCACGACGCGATGATCGGCTCGGGCGTGGAGCACATGGGCCACCTGCCGTTCTCCGCTGTGGCGCAGACGCAGGGAGAGTTCGGCGTGGCGTTCCCGCCGGAGCTCTTGGCCAAGCACAACATCATCGGCCAGGGCCTGGGCGCTGAGATGATCGCCGACCAGTGGGAGATTCCCCGCTCTGAGCTTGACGAGTTGGCGGTGCGCTCGCATCGCCTGGCCCACCAGGCCACGGAGGAGGGCCGCTTCGAGCGCGAGATCGTGCCGATGACGGTCAACGGCGACACATACGTGACCGACCAGGGCATCCGCCCGGACACCAACCTCGAGGCGCTCTCGCAGCTGAAGCCGGCGTTCAAGCCGGACGGCAAGATCACCGCGGGCAACGCGTCGCAGATCTCCGACGGCGCGGCGGCGGTGCTGCTGATGTCGGCGGAGAAGGCCAAGGAGCTTGGCCTGACGCCGCGCGCGCGGATCGTCGACCAGACGACCGTCGGCTGTGACCCGGTGAAAATGCTCGAGGGCCCGATCCCGGCGACGCGCAAGATCCTCGAGCGCAACAGTATGGCGATCGGCGACATCGACCTGTTCGAGATCAACGAGGCGTTCGCTCCCGTGGTCGCAGCGTGGCGGCGTGAGCTAAGCCCCGACATGGACCGCGTGAACGTCAACGGCGGCGCGATGGCCCTGGGTCACCCCCTCGGCTCGACCGGCGCCCGGCTGCTCACGACGCTTCTGCACGAGCTCGAGCGCTCGGACAAGGAGATCGGGTTCGTGACGATGTGCTGCGGTGGTGGCCTGGGCACAGCCACATTGATCCAGCGAGTCTGATCTGACGCGCGATGGCCGGCGCGAGGCGTCGGCGTGTTGACCTTTTAGGGGCCGGCCTTTGGGCCGGCCCTTTTGGTTGCGGGGTGGGCTCTGATGAGGCGGCTCTGCGCTGTCGTGCGCACTAGTAGTCATCAGTAATGATGCGTAGACGCGGAAAATAGCTATAAGTTATCATAAGCGATGTAGATACTTTCTTGGTTCGTGCTATGCTCTACATCGGATTAGATGTCCTCCTGGCAAATATCGATTTAGTGCATCACTACTGATGAATATCGAAGAGCTGATGACCGACGATGCGGTGCTTGCAGAGCTCGGCCGCAGGCTGGCCCGACACCGGCTCGAGCGCAACTGGACGCAGGCTGAGATGGCCGCTGAGGCGGGACTCGGCCAGGCGACGGTGCAGCGCGCCGAGCGGGGGGAGTCGGTGCAGATGACCTCCATGGTCAAGTTGCTGCGCACGCTGGGGCTGCTCGGCGCGCTCGACGCGGCGGTGCCCGAGTCGATCGTGCTCCCGATCGCGCAGCTGGAACGCGAGCAGCGCCACGCGCGCCGGCGCGCAAGCGGCCGGGGGATGGCCAGCGGCCGGCGGCGGGCAGCTGACGAGCGCGGTGAGAGGCCGTGGACGTGGGGCGATGAGCCCGATGGCGATGGGCGGGACGCGGGGCGGGGCGGGGTTCCATGACCGTCGCGGCGGTGACGCTGTGGGGAGCACGTATCGCGGCGGTGTCGATCGAGGCTCCCGG